>JBKPRQ010000238.1:0-20389 GCA_046734635.1 Verrucomicrobiota bacterium | reverse complement strand
ATGCCTGGTTTGCTCGGAAAACGATTGGACTGAATTTGAAGTGCGCTTTCCCGCCGCGGACGGTGTTAATGCAGTTACATGAAGCTGCGCGCCCTCAGCCTGTGCTTCTTTGCCTGCACGGCGTGCGCATTCGATATCGATGATTTTTTCGACCGGCTCGACACTGCGCTGACGATCTCAGCATTTCAGGATAACCTCCGCGTGCGTTTGAGCGGCACGTTGGATCTTGAATTTTATAATTTCCAACAGCCGGCGCCGGGTCTCATCGACTCAGAGATCGACAATCTCTTCAATCCACGCCTGACGCTCTTTCTCGACGCGCAGGTCGGCTCTCACATTTATTTCTTTTCGCAATCGCGGCTCGATCGCGGCTTTGACCCGAGCGATAACGGCGCTCAAGTTCGCCTCGACGAATATGCACTGCGCGTCACACCCTGGGATGATGGTCGCTTGACGGTGCAGATCGGCAAGTTTGCCACGGTCGTCGGCAATTGGGTTCCGAGGCATCTTTCCTGGGAGAATCCATTCATTAACGCGCCGATAGTTTATGAAAACCTGACGTCAATTCGGGACAAATCAGCACCATTTTCGGTGTTCGACTTCGTCTACGGGCCCTATTACTACCAAAAGTATGCATTCAATCCGGTAATCTGGGGCCCCAGTTATGCGAGTGGCATTTCTGCATCCGGACGGCTGGATCGATTTGATTACGCTGTGGAAATGAAGAATGCATCGTTATCATCGCGGCCGGAATCGTGGACTGTCACCGAGAATGGTTTCGAGCATCCGACGTTCAGCGGGCGTGTCGGTTTCCGGCCTAACGAGGCTTGGAATTTTGGCTTCTCCGCGAGCGAGGGCCCATATTTTCGGGACGAGGCCGGATCCACGCTGCCGCCCGGGCAGGGCATTGGCGATTACCGGGAATTTGTAATTGGACAAGATGCGAGCTTTGCCTGGCGTCATTTACAAGTGTGGGTCGAGTTCTATGAAGCGCGTTTTGAAGTGCCCCGAGTGGGAAACGCAGACACGTTTGCTTACTACATCGAAGCGAAATACAAATTTACGCCGCAACTATTCGGCGCGATTCGCTGGAATCAGCAAGTCTTCGGCGATGTCGATAATCCGAACGAGGGAAGCATTCGATGGAGTCCAGACCTCGCGCGGATTGACTTGGCGGCAGGTTACCGCTTTACATCACATACCCAATTGAAGCTTCAATATAGCTATCAACATGAAACCACCGGCCAGGGAAACGACAATCACCTGGTCGCGGCTCAACTTACAACACGGTTTTAAGGTTCGTCCTTCCTTTGGAAACTTATGCATATCCTGGTAGTTGAAGATGACACTGCGTTAGCGCGGCAAATTGCATCGACCCTTACCGAAGCCGGGCACGACCCAGTCGTCGTTCACGACGGCGAAAAAGGTCTGGATAAAACAAAGACCACATCGTTCGATTTGATTGTGTTGGATATTATTCTGCCTGGAATGGACGGCTTTGAAGTACTTCGTCATCTGCGCGCGCAACATCTCGCCAGTCGTGTGCTAATGTTGACCGCGCGCGGCGAAGTGAAGGACCGTGTTACCGGGCTACAACTCGGCGCCGATGATTACTTGCCAAAGCCATTTGCCATGGGGGAATTGGTAGCGCGCGTAAATGCGTTGGGACGGCGATATCCGGAAGAGCCTACGCTCAAGCTTCAGGTTGCTGACTTGACACTAGATCTGGCAAGCCATGAGGTGCATCGCGGCTCGCGCCATATTCATTTGTCGGCGCGCGAGCTGATGCTGCTAAAGGTACTCATGCGGGAACCGGGCCGCGTGTTTACTCGTACTGAGTTATGCGAACGGGTATGGGAGCACCCGCACGAATATGACACCAAGCTGGTGGAGGTTTTTATCGGACGTCTGAGAAGAAAAATCAGCGATCCTCAGCTCATTCATACCGTCCGCCACGTCGGCTATACGATTCACGAATCATCATAAGTTCCGCGCTCGCTTCGAAGATTGAAGGGCCGGAATGCAGAACGTTCGATCACTCAGAGGACGCGTTTTGATCGGGCGCTCCGATTATCGGCGAGGTAACAATCGCGTTACCTTTTCAGCATCGCATGCGACAGCAAATTGTTAGAACTTCGATGCTGAAATCTTGGTGCTATGAAAAACTCTTCATCACGCATTATGGCAGCAGCGTTGACTATTACTTCGCTTCTGACTTTGTGGCCCAGCGTTGCCAGCGGCACCACAGTCACCGTGACCGTTGGCAACGGCGGGTTCGTGTTCACGCCTTCATCGGTGACGATTCACCCAGGCGATACGGTACGGTGGACCTGGAGCTCGACCGGTCACAGCAGCACCTCGGGTACCCCGGGTCACCCAAGCGGGCTCTGGGATTCTGGAATTCTTGGCCAGGGAGCTATGTTCTCCCACACCTTCAACACCGTCGGGTCGTTTCCGTATTACTGCACCCCGCATGGGGCTTGCTGCAATATGGTAGGGACGGTCAGGGTGACGAGTGTGATGCCGACACCTACACCGCCGCCCACTCCCACTCCCCCGCCCTCTGGCCCAGGTACGGCTATAGTCGCTGACTTTAACGGCGACGGACACCGGGACTGGGTGCTCCGCAATGCCGGAACGCGTCAAACAGCGATCTGGTATCTGAATAATAACGTGCGTATTGGCGCCGCCTTCGGGCCAACTCTTCCAGCTGGTTGGGGACTAAGAGGTGCGGCGGATTTCAATAGCGATAGTCATCCGGATTACGGCTTGTTCAGTTCCGGAACGCGTCAAACAGCGATCTGGTATCTAAACAATAACGTTTTCATCAACGGCCTGTTTGGTCCGACTCCGCCAAGTGGGTGGGCGTTAATAGCTACCGCCGACTTTAACGCCAACGGCAAGCCGGACTATGTGATTTACAATGCTGCTACTCGCCAGACAGCGATCTGGTACCTGAACAACAACGTTTTCGTTAGCGGCCTCCCCGGTCCGACTCTTCCAGCCGGTTGGGTACTGAGGGGTGTGGCGGATTTCAACGGCGACGGCCATCCAGATTATGCTTTGTTCAACACAGCCACTCGCCAAACAGCGATCTGGTATCTGAACAACAACGTTTTCATCAACGGGCTGCTCGGTCCGACTCCCCCAAGTGGGTGGGCCTTGGTAGCTGCCGCCGACTTTAACGGCAACGGGAAGCCAGATTATCTCCTGTATAACGCCGGCACACGGCAAACAGCGATCTGGTATCTGAACAACAACGTTTTCGTTAGTGCGGCGTCGGGACCCCCTCTTCCAGCAGGCTGGAGCCTAGTCGGGCCGTGAGACAAGTCCGCGACCGTTCACGGTCCGATCTCAGCCGCGCCTCCTCGCAGTGTTACGGTCAATCACTGCTCTTTGCTCTCACGTGAAGCGGCTCGGAATTCTCATGGCCTTGCTTGCCTCAATGCTCATTACGGTGAGCGGAGAACAACCAGGCTCAACAGAAAAGTGGACAGCCCCGGCAGCAGAAACGCGAAAGAAAAACCCCGTTCCTGTTAGCGAATCTTCACTGGCAGCCGGACAGAAAGTGTACGCGAAGCGTTGTGTGGCATGTCACGGGAAGACAGGAAACGGTGATGGACCCGATGCGGCCGACCTTGGCATTCATCCGGCCAAGCTCTCCGATCCGGTGATTCGAGACGAAACAGACGGCGCGTTGTTCTGGAAAATCACTGTCGGCAAAAAGCCAATGCCGAATTATGGCTCGCGACTATCGCCCAACGACCGCTGGAATGTGATCAACTACCTTCGATCGCTGGCTAGGAGGTAAACCTAAAGTGAAGATCCATCGTTGTTATTTGGTAGCGATTAGTCAAGCAGCTCTCCTAACAATCGCCTCGCCAATTGCTCGTGGCCAGGACACCACAACAGACGAATATGTCACCAGAAAAGAATATGATGAGCTTAAAGCTCAACTGCTGGCCATGAAGAAAGAACTGGATGCTCTTAAAAAGGAAAGAGCGGTGCCTCCAAAGAGAGAGAGCGCCGAAAGCCCTGCGGTTGCCAGCACAACTCCAAAGCAAGAGAGTTCTCAAGATCAAGCTGACATCGACCTGCATAAGGAGGTTACCCCTGTCATTGCTCGGCCCGTCGCAGAATCCATAGGATCATTGCTGGGGACAACCAAATTTCTCCTCGCCGGATGGGCCGAAGGCATGTTTGAAGCGCGCAATGGCCAAGTCTCCACGTTTTCGGCCTCTTTCAATCCAATCTTCCTTTGGGAATTGACTCCGAAACTTTTGTTCGACAGCCGGCTGGAGATCGAACCCAGTGGTGGCGGCACGAATGTAAACCTTGTGAATGCCCAGCTTTCGTATCTTCTCAACGATTATATGGCGCTGGGCGTTGGAGAATTCTTCAGTCCTAGCAACGTTTTCGTCGAACGCTTCGAGCCGCAATGGATTAACAAGCTGCCAGATCGACCCATAGGTGTTTACCATGGTGTCCTGCCAAACATATCCGTCGGCGCCCAGGTGCGGGGAGGATTTCCCATCGGTCCGACACGCGCGAACTATGCCTTCTATGTTTCCAACGGCCCCGTCCTCAATACATTCGATGCCCAGACCGCCGGCACGCTCGATTTCAACAGCTACACAGATAACAACGATAACAAGGCCGTCGGTGGCAGAGTTGGTTTTCTACCCATCCCGGGAGTCGAAGTCGGCTATGGTTTTGAAACTTCGAAACCCGGTTTCCAGGGAACGCCTTTTCATGACGTTCAAGCACTAGTTCAATCTGTTGACTTGGAGGTCACTCGCGATTCCGACCTGCTGAAGGGACGCGTCAATTTGTTCGCTCAGTATGCGTGGAGCCATGTCGATCATGCGGTTTACGATCCCGATGGTTCACTGGGATTTGGCCCGCTTCCGCTGACGGCCAAACGCGATGGAGGTTACGCGGAGCTCGCGTATCGGCCTACCAAACTCGATATCGATTTTCTAAGGAACCTCGAATTGATTTTCCGCTGGGACCACCTAAGTCGTGATCCGAGTGGACTTGGCGACCCAGAGGAAACTCGGTGGACTCTTGGTCTCGATTTTTGGCTTAGTCCCAGCACCGTTGTCAAAGCCGCTTATGAATGGGATCAGCCGAACGGCGAGCCTAACAAAAATGCTCTCCTTCTTCAGGCAGCTATGGGTTTCTAACGAAAGGACCGATATGATAACGAGTCGCACCTACGTCGCCGTCTTGGTTCTGTTCGTTCACGCAAGCGCCGGCTGGAATATGTTTGCCGGGCCGAAAACAGATCAAACAACAAGCAACCAGTCGGGCACTGCGGTCTTGAGCGATTCCTACATGGGCCTTAGTGGCGAAGAGCTTTGGTCTAATAATTGCCTGCGCTGCCATAATATTCGACCGCCCACAATGTATAACGACGCACAATGGGACGTGATCGTTCATCACATGCGTCTCCGTGCAAACATTACCGGTCAGGAACAACGCGCCATTGTCGCGTTTTTAAAATCTGCAAAGTGAACACGCACAGTTCGCCAAGATTACTGTAAGACAGCTACGCGAGTTATCGCACATTGAGCATGATCGTACACCTTAGCAAGCCTGAGTATGTACACGTCCTGCTTAACCCCCTGCCGGTTTACGGACTGGCAGTCGGTGTGATCGGCCTGATCATTGCGCTTTTGTTAAGAAGCAGGGCAGCTCGCGTAACCGCGCTTGCCCTGGTGATGCTGAGCACTGCGTCAGCGTGGCCGGTGTACGATTACGGTGAAGCCGGGTCCGATCGTGTCAAAACAATGGTTGACGAGGAAGGAGATAAATGGCTCGAGGAGCACATGCGTCGTGGTGAGCAGTTGATCTACGTCTTTTATATTGTTGCTGCGCTATCTGCTTTGGCAATGATTGCAGAGTTTGCCGTGCCTAGAGCAGCCGTGCTTATGGCAATCGCGACGCTGGTTTTGGCAGTGGCAAATCTGGGTGTCGGTGCCTATATCGCGCAAGCGGGCGGTCGTGTGCGGCACAAAGAGTTCCGGTTCGAAGCCCCACCGGAACCGCGACAAGACCAGGATCGGGACAGGTAGCATTCATTTGCCGTTCCCATAGGCGCAATTAGCGTCTCCAAGCGCCTTGACACCTGCGTTTGGGCTGCTCCGCCGCGACACGCAGGCGGCTGGAACACTCCTAATAGGTCGCCTCTCAAGTAACAATGCCGTTACTTTTCGGATACGCGACTTCACAGCGGTCGGCGCGATTATGCCTACATCAAAACAATCCTCAAACCTATGAAAACAAATTCTTCTTATATGAAAATTGCCTTGCCTTTGTTCGCGCTGGCAATTCTGACAGCCGCATCTGCGCATGCGGACACCTATTCGTGGACAAACTTCCAATCCGACATTCCCGGTGTTGCACAGCACGTTGATGAAAACCTTGTTAACCCCTGGGGCATGGCAGTCTCGCCAAACGGCACGATTTGGGTGAGCGACAACGGCACCGGGGTTTCGACACTTTACGCGCAAGACGGCACGGCACGTTCGCTGGTTGTGACCATCCCGACGGCCGCCCGAAACCGAGAAGGAGGAAACCCGACCGGAGTTGTTTTCAACGGCACTGAGTTCTTTCAGGTGTCAAAGAACGGAAACATGGGCCCTGCCCTGTTTATCTTTGTCAGCGAAGACGGCTCCATCTCAGGCTGGAACCCGAACGTAGACCCGACAAACGCCATTATCGCGGTTGATAACGGCAGGAACCGCGGTCGCAACAGAGCCGTTTACAAAAGTGCGACACTAGGCGTAGCCAATGGTCACAACTTCCTGTATGCGTCGAATTTCCACACTGGCAAGGTTGAAACCTACGATGAGAGTTTCCATCAGGTTAATCCCGGCGGCTTCGTGGACCCAAATCTTCCCGCAGGTTACGGACCGTTCGGCATTCGGAATTTTAATGGTGAAATTTTTGTGACGTATGCCAAGCAGGATCAGCACGCAGAGGATGACGTTGCCGGTCCGGGGTTTGGGTTCGTTAATGTATTCGATACCAGCGGCAACTTCCTGAGGCGCCTGGTCTCAAACGGCAATCTAAATGCCCCATGGGGACTTGCTCTCGTGGACGGTGAACTCTGGGTTGGCAATTTCGGCGACGGACTCATCAACAATTACGACCCGGTCACGGGCAATTTCATCGAAACACTGATGCGCGCCGACGGAACGCCGCTCCAATTCGACGGCTTATGGGATCTTCTCCCGCAAGCTGGGGGCGTCTTCTTCACCGCAGGAATCGCAGACGAAGAGCACGGTCTTTTTGGAATCATCACTGAGGATTAGGAGTTAGGCCCGTGCAGGCATCTGTTTGATCCGACGCTCACAGCTGTTTTTCATCGCAGAGCTTTTGGAAAGAGGGATCGGCGCGCAAAGGATCCCAGAGCGGATCGAGCCTAAGAATTGCCGGTGTAATGGGCGCTGGGCTATAGAGCCAGCCACCATACGGTGTTTGTAATAACCGAGTGAGAGTTGAGATTGCACGATCATTGTCTCCAATAATCGTCTCAACCAGGGCTAGGTTCTCTTCGAACCCGGGCCCCGACAGTCGATCTTTACTACTCGGTACAAGCGTGATTGCATCCTCCGCTTCCCTCAAGGCTGAGTCCTTCTCGTCGAGCATGGCGTAAGCTACGGCCAGCGCTGCCGCAACGAACGCGTTGTCTGGCTGCTCCTTTCTAATTGGATCAAGCGTATTGCGCGCCTCTTCGGCGACCGCTTTGGCCTGAGCGGTGTCCCCAGCTACGTGCTGGATCAACGCCAGACCCACCTGCTTGATGCCCTTGTCCATCGGAGAAGCAAAGCGGAGTCGAGCTTGTCGCGGTTGCACGAACCGCATGGCCTCAGTCTGATTTCGTTCAAGTCTTAATTGGGTGAGTTTGACCCGAACGGCAGGGTCCGAATTCGTTTGTGGGTTTACCTGGACAAGCAATTTAGCGGCTTCCTGCAGATTACCTTCAGCCTGGTAGATGCTCGCTTTTGACGCTATCAAGTACAACTCATCAGGGAGAATGTTGAGTGCCCGATCATAGAGCTGTATGGCTGTAGGGAATTGTCGAAGCGCGGCGTAAGTAAATGCCACTTCCGTCAGCAAGACAGTATTCCGCGGATCGAGGGCGAGGCCCCGTTCCCAATAGGCAACACTTTTAGTCCAATGCCCCTCGCGTCGCGCGATTGCCCCTAGGGCGTATGAGACCTCGCTGTTACCCGGCAACATTTTGCTCACGCGCGCGAAGGTGGCTTTGGCCAGCCCGTAATCGTGCAACACCCAATATTGATAGTAGCCGAGAAAGAGCAGGGTTTCGGGCGAGTTCGGCTGTAATTTCTGCGCGTGCTCCAAGGCTTCTTTGGATGCGTCGCGGCGAGCGACAGTTGTGTCTCCGCGGTTAAAGTAAAGAAGCGCGTGCGCACCAGAAAGTCGTGCCCACGCGAGCGCAAAATTCGGATCAAGGCGAACCGCCAGGTCGTAATATTCGATGGCCTTCAATAGGGCATCGCTGGAGTAATTGGAGCGCGCTTCAAAAGCCAGCCCGCGTAAATAAGCATCGTAAGCCTCCGGATTGTTTGTGGGATTTGCAGCCAACGCTTGCGCCTCACCACCGGTCAGCGTCGCTTGCAAAGACTCCGCTATCCCCTTCGCGATCTCGCTTTCGACGACAAAGATATCACTCAACTTTCGATCATACGTCTCGGCCCAGAGCTGCGAACCTGTTTGAGCGTTAACCAGGTGGACATTGACCCTAACCTGATTGCCTGCTTTCTGGACGCTACCCTCAAGGATGTTCGCTACGCCAAGCTGTTTCGCGACGTCGGCAAGATTGCCCGGGTTACTCTGATACTGCTGCGTCGAAGCGCGCGAAATCACTTTCAAATCCGCAATTTTGGCCAGGCGCGTCAGGACTTCCTGTTGAATGCCATCCGCGAAATAAGCATTATCAGGATCACTGCTTAGATTTTGAAAAGGCAGGACCGCGACTGATTTGTCGACCTTATACCAGACGGCCGGTGGTAAGAGAAAAAAACCAGCGGACGTAGAGAGAAGGACAGCGGTGACGATGAGCAAGACGAGATTTCGTCGCCGGTGAGCGCCTGGCATTTTTGGCGTGCCTTGAATCCCTTGCGGCGTGATGTCGTATGCCCATGCGAGTATGAGCGCAATCGGAAAACCGATTAACAAAAGCACAATCACAAGGCGCAAACTCCAATTCGGTAACTCCCACGCTGGAAACGCCGCCGAGGCGATTTGAACCAAGAATCCAGCGGCAACGATGTAAGCGGCCGCGACGCGATAAACTTTTCGCCGCTGCAACTCCTCAAAGAAGCCGCTCATGACGTATATAAGTCAATCATGACCATAGCCTGACACTGAGCGCCCAAGAGGCAAATATGTGTGCGGAACTGGCGTGCTACTTTATCATTCGGCTTTGCGACCCTCTGGGGCAAAATCCGGCCTGCGAATGACCCGTGGAAATCGGGCAACGTCGAGCTTCTTATCACACGGTTGTTGTAACGACACCCTGACAGCGTCTAATCTCTCGAAGCCACGCATTTCATGCGACGGCCTCTTGGGCATTATTACTGAGGATTAAGCTCAGGCGTAGCAGCTTTTTCGCTCTGGTTGGGATTGTTCGCAGGCGCGAGGCCGTTGGCACATGCGTCGACAGCCGATCGATTGCCTGCGGTGAACGCTCTGTAGCCTCCGAGAGCTTTTGCTCAGGGTCCAACGAGGCTCCAGCCCATCGGAAGGGTCGGGCCAAACGCGCCACCAACGAAAACATTGTTGGCGAGGTACCATATCGCTGTCCGGCGACTTTCCGGATTGTAAAGTAAATAATCCGGATGCCCATCATTGTTAAAATCGGCGGTAGCCACAAGGGCCCACCCACTTGAAATGACCGGACCATGAGCACCTCTGATGAGCGTCGGCCCTGACAAATACCAGATCGCGGTCTGATGATTGCTGGGATTTAGCAACAAATAATCTGGGTGACCGTCGCCATCAAAATCTGCTACTCCAACCAAATGCCAGCCGGGGAAAAGAGTTGGTCCGAAGGCGGTGCCAATACGCACGTTATTATTCAGATACCAGATCGCTGTCTGGCGTGTGTTTGCATTTTGCAGAACATAGTCGGGGAACCCATCGCCGTTAAAGTCTCCGGTCTCTACCAATTCCCAGCCATCGAAAAGATCTGGCCCATAAGCGCTTCCGATAAGCGTAGGCCCTGACAGATACCAGATCGCCGTCTGATCGGTCGTGGCGTTGAATAGCGCGTAATCCGGATGCACGTCTCGATTGAAATCCGCCGCAGCCTTCAGGGTCCAGCTAGTTGGAATTGTCGGCCCCAGAGCACTACTCAGAAAAACATTGTTGTTGAGGTACCATATGGCTGTTTGGCGCGTGCTGGAATTACGGAGGACATAGTCCGGATGGCCGTCGCTGTTAAAGTCAGCTACTACAGCCCGCGGCGCTGCCACCACGTCGTTATCAATTCCGCCAACAGCGGTTTCTTCCGGCGTTGCCGCGGTGGCAATACTGCCTGCAAAAATAATTCCACTTGCGATAACAATTAACGGTAGTGCCCTCTTGAACTGAATAAATGAATGCATGGTTTTTTCCTCTCTTTTTTCCCTTTTGATTCTGTGGATCACGAGTCCCGAAGGAGACCATGAACCGCATGTGGAGAAGAGTCTTTCTCCTGATTCGAGATCCGTCTGAAAATAAATCGTCGAATCTCCCCAGTTCGGTTGGAAAAATTCGCAGGCTACCGTCTCTTGGGCTACGCCGACCTCTGCTCAGAGGCCCGTTCCAAATCTTCTTCCAAAAACCGCCAGGACTAGGTCGGCGACCTACTCGATCTCCGCAGTGATCTTACCGTTGACGTCTTTCAATGTGACCGTATCAACGCCTGCCAGGTTCACCTTCTTGAAGGTTACTGAGAGTCCCTCGTTGTCCACTAGGTTAAAATCCCAGGCTGCTGATCCTGCGTCACTCTTGAAGCGAACGCGGATCTTTCCCCCGGCGGCGAGCACTTTTCCGTCGAGAAGAAGATTTGCGTCCCAATCCTTGTTGTCAGCGGCGGTGATGTAGAGACCTTCAAAGCTTCGCCCGGTCTGGTTCACCAGAGTGAAATCCAGATCGGACGCGAATGCGTTTGCGACGCTTAGGAAAAGGATGAAGAGAAAGAAACGAAATTTCATGAGTGAGATCTAGTGCTTCTTTTTCTTGTGAGACGTGGTCTTTTTGTAAACCGTGTGGCCGTATTCGTCCTTCACTTTTGTAGTCTTGAACACCCTGTTGCCCTTCTTCTTCTTGCTCGTTGTCTCGTAATAATAGCGCGGTTGGCGGTAGATTTTAGGCTCGTTGTAGTAGGGATCGAAGACGCTCGGGTAAGGGTGATCTTCCACATAAACGACCGGTTCATCCGGGGCGAGCAAAACATCGCCCAGCTCGGCACAGCCCGTACCAAGAAAAGCCACGATGACCAGTAATGGGAGCAAGCGAAAAATCACGTTCTCCGTCTAGCAGGCGCGTTTCAGGGAGTCAAAGAAAAATTAGGCCCGCGCAACACCGTCGATCGTTGGAAACGGGAGCCTGAGAGCTCAAAGAAAAAGGGTGTCAACCTGTCCGCGCTCCACATCTTGGCAAACACAGCGGCAAATCGCCTTGACATGCCGGGAGATTTTTTCAAAACTGGGCGCTGCGACAGCGGATCTGAACCTAGGCGGAAGCCCCTTCCCGCTCGGTTCTTCGCCTCGTCCGGACCCGCAATTCAAGAAATTAATACACCGCGGGAAAAGGAGCGAAGAACGATGAATGGACTGAATCAGATCAACAAGGCAGCGACTCTCCTGTTCGTGCTGGGATTGTCCCTAACGACCGCTACGGCGACAACGACGGACGTCATCTTCAGCTTTGAAGAAGATGAAGGGGAATACGCCGACACGGATTTGGAGACGGACAGCGCTGGTAATATTTATGGCACGACAGTCCTCGGTGGCGATTTCGGAGGTGGCACAGTTTTTCAACTCAGCCCGACAGCTAACGGCTGGGTTCATACCGTGCTTTACAGCTTCACAGGTGGCGCCGATGGGGGTGAGCCGTACAAAGGAGTCACACTTGATCGCCAAGGCAACCTGTATGGGACGGCCGTTACCGGCGGTTCGGGTAGCTGTGAAGGCGGATGCGGTGTGGTTTACAAACTAACTAACAACAAGGGGGCTTGGACCCAGACAGTGGTGCATGCGTTCACCGGTGGGAATGATGGCTCCGGGCCAGGCGCAAGAGTGACAGTAGACCATGCCGGGAACATCTATGGAATGGCCCCGACCGGCGGCGACTTCGGCTTGGGTACGATTTACAAAATCCGTCCAATATCGCATGGCGGTTGGATCTTTAATGTTATTCATGCGTTTACAGGTGGGACGGACGGCGCAACCGGCTCGGCGGGAAGGATGATTTTCCGCAACGGACGCCTCTATGGCGCGGTCACCGCAGGTGGGAATTACGGAAGCGGAATCGTTTTCGAGCTTAAACCAGGCGGAGTTGGAGAGCGAGAACTCAAAGTACTTTATTCCTTTCGTGGACAACCGGACGGCAGTTTTCCGTACGGTGCGCTGCTTTTTGATGCTTCAGGTAATATTTACGGAACGACCTATTATGGCGGAGCTAATGGTATTGGCTCGGTTTACAAGCTCTCCCCACAACCTGTTGGCGAATGGTCGGAAGAGGTAATTTACAGCTTCCAAGAAGGGGCAGACGGCAACAGCCCCATCAGTAATCTTGTTATGGACAACGCTGGCAACCTCTATGGAACTACGAGTGAAGGTGGCCTGGGCAGCGGCACGATTTTTGAGCTGAGTCCCGTTGCTCCAGGCAAATGGAACGAGACAGTTGTTCATGCCTTCGCGGGTCCTCCCGATGGCGGCTTTGCCTACAATGGCATGGTTGTCGATAATTTTGGAAACTTCTACGGCGCCACGGTCCACGGAGGCGACGACAACGACGGATGCGTTTACCAGTTCACGCCCTGACCGGGTGGTTGCGAACTCCTTCCGCAAAAAAACCACAAGCAGTAAGTCGGCGACCTACTCAATCTCCGCGGTGATCTTACCGTTGACGTCCTTCAGCGTGACTGTGTCAACGCCTGTCAGGTTTACCTTCTTGAAAGTTACCGAGAGTCCTTCGTTGTCCACCAGGTTGAAATCCCAGGTTGCCGATGTTGCAGCACTCTTGAAGCGCACGCGGATTTTTCCTCCGGCGGTCAGGACTTTTCCGTCGAGAAGGAGGTTCGCGTCCCAATCCTTGTTGTCGGCGGCGGTGATATAGAGACCTTCAAAGCTTCGCCCGGTCTGGTTCACCAGTGTGAAATCGAGATCCGAAGCGAATGCATTTGCAATGCTTAGGAACAAGATAAAAACAAAGACACGAAGTTTCATGAGTGAGAATTAGCGCTTCTTTTTCTTGTGAGAAGTGGTCTTTTTGTAAACCGTACGGCCGTATTGGTCCTTTACCTTCGTAGTCTTGAACACCTTGTTGCCTTTTCTTTTCTTGCTTGTGTATTCGTAATAGCGTGGTTGGCGGTAGATCTTAGGCTGGTTGTAGTAGGGATCGAAGTCGCTCGGATATGGCCGGTCGCTCACATACACGACGAATCCATCTGAGAAGAGTGCGGCATGGCTTACTTCGGCGCAGCCGGCGACAAGAAAAGCCATGATCAAAATCTGCGAGATAAAGCGGAAAGTCACGGCATTGGTGTAGCAGGAGCGTTTCGCCCGGTCAAAGCAAAATAGAATCCGCGCAAGATCGCTGATTATCGCGGCGGTGTTGGGCGAGGATGCGGAGGTGGGTGCGGCTTCGGCGTTACTATAGGAATGGGTGTTGGTGTCGGACCGGATTGAGCATAGTATTTCCCGGCAGCAGCAAGGCACGCACAAAGTGGCCTGCACCAAGCGGAAGTCACCGGAAGGTCGTGAATTCACGAGCCTTCCGGAGCTCCCAACCGATCAATCGTTCCTACCCCTTAGCGCCTTGGCCGCTCGTGCGGATGCGGGCGTCCTCTGGGTGACGGACTTGGAGACGAATGATCGCAGACCGGAGCGCACATCCCGCCTCCGTTAAAGTCGCCAAGGATCCCGGCGAAAGGTGCTGCATCTCTGGGTCGCAGATATCCGTCGCCAATCGGTGGAATAACCAAGTCTCCGATCAGGGCGTCGGCGTCAGCTATTGTTTGCTGGATACAGCTTCCATTCGCTCCGTTAGCGATATTCAGTTTCGCGGCAATTAGCTGCTTCGCAAGGATAAGGAGTCCATTCCCACGAACTGGTTCACGCAAGATCGCAAGCAATTGATCCTGAGTGTAAGTCGTGTTGCCAAGTTGCAACTCGGTGACCGGCCACGCCTCAGGGTGGGTCTTCCAATAGCCTTGCCCACGAACACATCCTGTCGGAGTAGCTGTAGGCGTGGGTGTAGCTGTCGCACTAGGTGTGGGTGTAGCACTAGGTGTGGGTGTGGCGGTCGCGCTCGGCGTTGCTGAGGCTGTTGCCGTGGGACTAGGAGTTACACTCGCACTCGCGCTTGCAGTGGGCGTCGCCGACGGCGAAGGACTGACCGAAGGAGTTGCACTGGCGGTGGCTGTTGCTGAAGGCGACGGACTAGCTGTTGGCGTCGGCGTTGGAGTTCCCCCTCCGCTCGTGCCGTTAAGACGGAATACCTGGTCTGGTCCACCGGCAGTGGGAATGCAGGTCGTTTTCAAAGTCCATGTCGGACAAATCCCAAAGCCGCCACCCGGGTTTTGCCAGGCTGCACCTTGGTTCGATTGTACAGTGCGATCCGTCCAGCCCCACTCACCATTCGGGTCAGCTGTCATGTTCGCTTGGATCTCGACCCAGTAAGCGCCCTCGCTGAGTACGGCCACGGTCGGTAAGGTGACTGTAAATGTGCTGCCTGCTACCGTGAACGGCTGATTCAGTGCGCTGTAAACCTGGGTTCCAGGCAGGCCCGCGTTGTCGGCATAGAAGAAGACATTGAAACTGTTTGCAGGTCCTGCACCGTTGAAGTACACCCCGTCGGCATCTACCGACTCGACGTTCCAGGTCTGACCTGTGGGAACAAGGAAATCATCTGCGAGATCGGAACTAAACGTAGGGAAATCGGTGAACGTCGCCGACAAGGTAGCTATGCCTGACGCATTGTCGTACTGATCGTACAAAACAACCTCCGGTGCCCGGGGATTGGGCGGAATCTGGAAAGGCTGAGCCCTACTGGCGTCGCTGGAAACCGTTGGGAACGCCTGATCGCCTGCACCTGTTGCCTCGTCCGGTGCGCCCTTCCCGAGAACGGCATTCGCGTCACTCATCGGGGCGACGCTTCTATCTGTGGCGTTTCGCTGCGCCAGCGCGAACGGAAGCGCGCAAGCAGTCACAAACAGAACGAGATAAACCGCGCCTCTGATAAGATGCGCGCTGATAGTGGAGTTAAGTTGTTTTTTCATATTGATGCCCTCGTTTTAATCCTGGTTTTGGTAATTGTATTGGTGATCGCACGCCATTGTTTGCGCAGTTTCATAATTTTTCCGTTTTTTTAAAAATATTCGTAGGTGTGGATGGCCAGCGCATTTCTAACCGAGCAACTCTCGGGGTGTTAGTGCCAATCGAAACATCGTGCGCCCGATTAGACCGACCGTGAGCAGTCCAAGCGCCGCGAGCCCATTGAATGAGTCTCCGATCAACATCGCAACCAAAAAGATCACACCACCGACCACAACAATCCAAGCAGACCAAGGATATCCCCAAGCTCGATACGGTCGTGGCAAGTCGGGTTCTCGGCGTCGTAGAACGATGAGGGCTAGGCAACAGACCGTGTAGTTGGCCATCAGAAAGAACGAGGTCATTGCGATTAGCCGCTGGAACGTCCCAGTTGCAATCAGGCCGAGAGAGATGGCGGCGGTCAAAAGCATGGCTACCCCTGGTGTACCACCGGCGTTCACGGTCGAGCCGCGCGACCAGAAGAGCCGATCCCTTGCCATCGCGAATACGACGCGCGAACCCATCATGATGACCGCATTTAATACGGGCACGAGCGAGATGACTGATAAGATCGTGATAAGACTCCGACCGTGCGCGCCAGCTATGATACTTGCAGCGTCGGCCGCCGGCAGGGTGGCGCCCGACAGTTCCGACATAGGCAGTATCTTTAGCAGCGCTACATTTACCAGGACGTAAACCGCAATCACAGACAGAACACCACCAATCATTATTCGCGGGAGATCGCGCGCCGGATCGCGATCTTCTTCCACGAAATACAACGGGCTCTGCCATCCGCCGTACGTGATGACAATTGCCTGCAACGCGATGAGCAATCCGCTAAGTGTTTCTGCTGGCGCTGCGCCGGCGGATGTGTGTCCATGCGTCGGAAAAACGAGACACGCTCCAACGAGAGCTAAGAAGGCGAAACACTTAAGGGCCGTAGCAATTTCTTGAAACCGACTACCGACACGGATTCCCAGCAACTGGAGCAAAACAATACCAACAAGAATTGAAACACCAAGCGCTCGAACGGCACCGGTAGAGAGCGGAACGAGCGTGGATGTAAACTCTGCGATCGCTATCGAGAGATAGCCGAGGATCGAACAGAACATGAGCCAGTCGGTCCACCCCACTGCAAATCCCGCCGTGTTTCCGAAGGCGCGCCGCACATAAACGTAATACCCGCCGGCTTGAGGGAGCATGACGCCCAATTCCGTCAACGCACTCGCACCAAGTAATGTGAACATCCCTCCGGCGATCCACAAAAGGACAATCGCGAATGGCCATGGGAACTGCTCTGCGATGAGGCCGGGGGTGCGAAGAATACCAACACCGATGGTAGCGCCGACGCTCACGGCAAGGCCGAAACCCACGCCCAGAACACGTCGAAGCTGGCCGGATGTTTCCGATTCCATCAGAGGCTTCGGGCTAACCGCACGTTCATCGTGTATTGATAATCTCAGGCTTTGAAGTCTGATCAAGCGATCATAGGGCGCGGCCCGGCGTCACGCGAGCGGGCATTCGCGTGCCGGTACCTAGTGATCCTTCAAAGCCACTTGCTTAGTCAGCTGACTCACTTTCAGTTGCGCGGTCACCTTCCGCAAACCTGCGGTGAGCATTTCAATCTGTTTCTCTAGCTGCTCCACTTTGCGATGTTCCTTGAGAAACTCATTGAGCAACATCGCGTTCACCATCTCGTAGCGCACACTTTCCACCTGCCCTTTGTCGTTACGATACACCATGACAGAGTCCAGTTTTTCCATCTCCTCGGCGAGCGTCGCACTGTTACTCGTTAGGCATTTTTATGCAGCCGCCTACGGTCCCCTAACGATGTTTACCAGAGCAAGCCGTTCTTTCCCGCCCTTCACCACGACACCCAGGACAAAGCCGATCCCGCGGGCGTAAACCTTGTGCTCAATATTGCCAGGCTCCAACTGGGTAAATTCTTTTGTCAAAAGACAGTTGCTGAATTTGCCGAGGGGAACCGTGGCCGTTTCGTGCAGGCTCAATACGGTAGCCTCGTCTTCAGCGAGGGGTGCCGCTAATTCCTGGAAATAGTGATCGTTAACCTGTGGATGCGCTTCCATGATAACTCCAGGCCGCGCTCCATTGACGCCGGCCCTCCACGTTCCCTCGGTGCTCACCACATTGCCGTGGTTATCAAGTTCCTCGGTGTCCTCTCCGAAATACCAGACATTTCCGTCCCGGTCTTGTGCGAAATAGTCAAACGTATTCTCCCTTAGGATGCGACGCACAAAGACTTTGTCGTGGACTACCCGACAGGTCACTCCAGCGATGACTATCGTTCTATCTGTAACCGCAAACTCATCTCTTTCCTTACTCAGTTCCTTGCGCCCCTTGTAAACAAAAGTAACGCCCGGTGGCAAAGGGAAAAACGGATTGTCGATTCTAATCGTGAAATCCGCTGGATTAATGTCGTCCGTTGCATCAGCCGCGCTCGCGACTGTACAATTCGACGCCGACAGCACGACCGCAGCTGCGAGAGCTCTTATTATGTTTTGTTGTTTCATATCCGTTTCCCTTCATTGTTTGATTTGAGTGACTGCGGGTCCGGAAGAGACGAAGAACTGAGCGGAGACACCAGTCTCCGCCTGATTCAGATCCGTTTAGCGACGCTGAGTTTGAAAAAAAAATCGTCAGCCCGTCAAGTCAATTCGCCGCGATTTGACAAAATCCCTGTTACACGGCTTAAATTTTGCTCAATGAAATTCACTCAGGTCAGATGCTTTTCGCATGCGTTGACTCTTCTTATCTGCTGCTGCATTTCGGTCGGATTCGCAGCGATTGGAGCGGCCCCTCCATTTGGTCTTCCGGATTGGATTGAGCTTTCGCCAAACAATTCTCCCCCGGCACGCTCGTACCTTGCAATGACGTACGATCCGATCAGCGGAAAAGTAATCGTGTTTGGCGGATTCGATGGGACGGGATATCTAAATGACACGTGGAGTTTCGACGGAACGAGCTGGACGCAGATCGCCACGCAATCTGCGCCCCCAGCCCGCACCGCGGCGCAAATGACCTACGATTCTGTCGCTCAAAAGGTAGTGCTCTTCGGCGGATACGACGGAACCAATTACCTGGGCGACACCTGGCTTTGGGACGGGTCGACGTTACAGTGGACACAGGCGACACCCAATCATCAGCCGCCGGCCGTCACTGGTCCGATGCTGTTCCCCGACCCGAATGGCAAGGCCGATCTTTTTGGCGGGTTCGACGGCCAATTCTATCAACTTACCATGTGGCAATGGAACGGTTCCGATTGGACCCAGTTATCTCCACCAACTGTTCCATTTGCTCGCGCTTCGGCGGCCGTTGCAACGAATACTTCTACGGGACAAGTTGTTATGTTTGGCGGCCTCGCTGATGTTAATCCGAATAACACCTGGACCTATGATGGCACCACATGGACTCTGCAATCTCCAGGTGTGCAACCTCCCCTGGTGTATGGCGCTTCTGCTGCTTTCGATCCGGGCTTGCAAGGAGTGGTGCTTTTTGGAGGTGGAAGCGGTGGTGAAGACCAGAACACAACGTGGTTATGGGATCAGGTTGGCGTTACATGGACACAGCTGTCTACGCCGCAATCGCCGCCCGCCCGCGAAGGCGCTGGCATGACCTACGACGCGGCCTTAAATCGTGTGGTTCTGTTCGGTGGCCAGGATAACAACGGAGTTTTCAACGATACCTGGGCACTCATTGCAACAACTACTCCTACGCCTACGCCTACACCCACACCTACTCCAAGTCCCACCCCTACACTTACGCCAACAGCTACTCCGTCAGCGACTCCTGCGCCCAGAGTGACTCCCAGGCCTCGTCCCACGCCGCATCCTCGCCCGATTCCAGGATGATTGCGCGTTTGATCCGAGGCGACCTTTACATCGCTTAACCGGAATCCAGTTCGGAGGTATTTGTCCGTAGGCGCCACAAAGGTGCTTCCGGCAATTGGCCACGACCGACGCGGTAAGCAAAAAGGCAAAAGGGCAAATGGAGCGAGTGTCGGCGATGAACCCCAGAGCTGTTGCTCTTTTCATTGGCAACTCGGCTTATAACTCGTCGAATATCCGGTGCCCATGTCGAACGCGTTTGGCCCGGTAAGAAAACGAGGCTGTTTGAAGAACAAAATCGAATCACGCGATCTTCACCTCGTAGAGGATCCCGCTCGGCAGGCTCAAATCCTTTGATCTGACATTCTGTCCCTGGCTCTCCCGCCAGGGCAAGCTCTGTGCTCGACTACGGCCAAAATATTCAGTTAAATGTTTCCAATGATGAATCCGAAGACGCTCTTCGGAGAACTAAAGCGGCGCAATGTTTATCGCGCGGCGGTCGCTTACGGGGTGGTCGCATGGTTTCTCACGCAGCTGACGACGCAGGTTTTCCCGTTTTTTGAAATTCCAAATTCCGCAGTGCGTTTTGTTGTCATTGCGCTCGCGGTTGGATTTCCAATCGCGATGCTACTCTCCTGGATCTACGAATTCACACCGGAGGGAGTAGTACGAACGGAAGATCTCGATCCGGTACAAGCGAGATCGGCTCAGCACGCTACGGGACGGACCCTCGATTTCGTCATTATCGGGGTGCTGTTGCTGGTTATTGCGATGTTAATCGTCGGGCGAATCCCCTTTTACAGGCAGACCGGTGAGTCGATTTCTCAGAAAAGCATCGCGGTGCTCCCATTTGAAAGTCTGAGCGAAGACAAAGCCAACGCCTACTTTGCCGAGGGCATCCAGGACGAGATTCTGACGCGCTTATCGAAGATCGCAGATCTAAAGGTCATTTCGCGGACATCGACACAGAATTACAAAAGCACTCCG
>JBKPRQ010000237.1:0-15625 GCA_046734635.1 Verrucomicrobiota bacterium | reverse complement strand
AAAGGCAAGACGCCGCACGGATTTCGAAATCTTTTTGGAATAATCGCGCGGTTTTGGTCCAAAAACCACGCCACCGCCACGCCAGATGGGCGACGATTTATAGCCAGCTCGAGCGCGCCCGGTGCCTTTCTGTCGCCACGGTTTCGCGCCGGACAAATCCACTTCTGCTTTGGTTTTCGTGTTGGCAGAACCGGACCGACGCGCCGCGCGCATCGCGACCACTGCATCATGAACCGCCTGGGAGCCTTTTCCGTCCTCGATCAGCTCGAATCCGGCTTCCTTGGCAGCGGCTTTGGTTAGAACTTTTGCGCTCATCCTTTAGCGAATTTTTATTGCCGGCTTCTTTGCGGCTTCTTCCTCGTCGTGTTTGCGATGGGCTTCATGCACCGCGACCACTCGCTCCGGATGTTTGATTGCCGGCCTGACGATGACATAGCTTCCGTTCGCGCCCGGAACGGCGCCGCTGATCAAAATAATTTTGTCGGCTTCGCGCACCTGCATGACCTGCAGATTCTGCACAGTCACGCGTTCGTCGCCCATGTGACCAGGCATTCCCATGTTTTTCCAAATTCTCCCTGGAGTAGAGCGATTGCCAACTGCTCCAATGCGCCTGTGCGTTTTCGAACCGTGTGCCGCGCCTTGCCCATGAAAGTTGTGCTTCTTCATCACGCCTTGAAATCCTTTGCCTTTCGACCGGCCGATGACGTCCACATAATCGCCCGCTTGAAATTGGGTGACGCTTAGATTGATCTCGCCTTCAGGTAGATCGCTGGTCAGGCGAAATTCCCGCATGAATTTTTGCGGCCCCACGCCAGCCTTTTTGAATTCGCCAAGCAACGGCTTGGTCACACGCGATTCTTTTTGGACGCCGAACCCGACCTGTACGGCCGAATAGCCGTTGGTTCCCTGGGTCAAACGACGCAACAAGACGTTATCGCCGGCCGCGATCACGGTCACAGAGCACAATCGACCTTTGGCGTCGTAAACGCTGGTCATACCAATTTTTTGTCCTAGAAGTCCGATGCTCATGACCGTCTAATCGCAAATCTTTCAGAAGGGCCTCCGCTTAAATCTTAATCGTAATATCAACGCCCGCAGGCAAATTTAGTTTCTTTAGTTCATCCACTGTCTTCGCCGTCGGCTCAATGATGTCCAACAGGCGTTTGTGAGTGCGAATTTCAAATTGTTCCATCGACTTTTTATCGACGTGCGGCGAGCGGTTCACTGTGAATTTCTCAATCAATGTCGGCAACGGAATTGGCCCGGCCACGCGCGCTCCTGTGCGCTTCGCCGTCTCCACGATCTCCACCGCAGATTGATCGAGCATGCGGTGATCGAACGCCTTCAGGCGGATTCGGATGCGTTGGCCATTACTCATTTTGTCTCTTTCTGATCGAGAATGGCCGGGACCAGGTTCGCCGGCACGGGCTGGAAATGCGATGGTTCCATCGAATAACTGGAGCGACCTTTCGAAAGCGAACGAATGGCAGTCGCGTAACCGAACAACTCGGCGAGTGGGACCTCGGCGTGAATAATCGCGAGGTTGCCGCGCGTCTCGATGCTGTTAATGCTGCCACGACGTCGGCTCAAATCGCCGCAAATGTCTCCCTGAAACTCGTCCGGCGTGATGTTTTCCACTTTCATGATCGGCTCCAGCAGAATCGGTTTGCCCTGCTTAAATCCGTCTTTCATCGCGAAGATCGCCGCCATCTTAAATGCCAGCTCGTTGGAATCGACTTCGTGGAAAGAGCCGTAAACGATATCGACTTCAACATCGACAACAGGATAACCGCCCAACACGCCGTTGAGCACCGCTTCTTGGATACCTTTCTTGACGGCGGGAATGTATTCGCGCGGAATGATTCCGCCGACGATTTTGTTTTCGATTAGGAGACCTTTGCTGCGCTCGGCTGGACGCACATCCACTTCGACGTGTCCATACTGACCGCGGCCGCCTGATTGCTTGATCAATTTGCCGACACCATGCGCACTGCCCGTGATTGTTTCGCGGTACGCGATCTGTGGTTTGCCAGCGTTTGCGTCCACTTTGAACTCCCGGAACATGCGGTCGCGAATGATTTCCAAGTGCAGTTCGCCCATCCCGGCGATGATCGTCTGGCCGGTGTCTTCGTGCGTATAGACACGGAATGTCGGGTCTTCTTCAGCGAGGCGCTGCAACGCTGTCGCCATTTTTTCCTGGTCCAATTTCGTCTTCGGCTCAATGGCCATCGAAATGACGGGATCAGGGAAAGAGGGCGGTTCGAGAAGAATCGGGTGGTCCTCATCGCACAATGTATCGCCTGTGGTGATGTTCTTGATGCCAACGATTGCCGCGATATCGCCGGAGTAACAGGTCTCAATGTCCTCGCGTTTGTCCGCCTGAATCTGGATCAAACGCGAAATGCGTTCGCGTTTGTTCGTGCGCGGATTGTAAACGGTGTCGCCCTTACTCAGGGTGCCGGAATAAACACGGAAGAAAACCAGCTTCCCGACAAATGGATCGCTCCAAAGTTTGAAGGCCAGCGAGCAAAAATTACCGCTGTCATCCGTCGGCGCGTCTATCGGCTCGCCGGTATCAGGGTCCTGACCTTTGGCCGGCGGAATGTCGAGGGGGCTTGGCAGATAATCGACGACCGCGTCGACCAAATATTGGATACCGATATTCTTCAGCGCCGACCCGCCGATGACCGGCACGAATTTATTCGCGATTGTTTGACGGCGAATTCCAGCCTTCAACAACTCTGGCGTGACCGGTTTTTCATGGATCACAGCCTCGGCAACTTCGTCGTCGATATTTGAAACTTGTTCGACCAGATCGCTATAAGCCTTGTTAACAATCTCAACATACTCCTTCGGCAACTCAGTAACTTCATATGTCGATCCGAGTTGATCGTTCTCGGAATAAATGATGGCCTTTTTATTGATAACGTCGAGCTGGCCGCGCAGCTGATCTTCCTTGCCCAGCGGCAGCAAAACCGGCCAGGCGTTCGCGCCTAGTTTTTTGTGGATGCTCTCCACCGACATTTCGAAATCCGCGCCGACCCGATCCATCTTGTTGATGAACGCCAGCCGCGGCACGTTGTATTTGGTTGCCTGACGCCAGACTGTTTCCGATTGCGGTTGCACGCCGGCAACGCCGTCAAAAACGGCGATCGCACCGTCGAGAACCCGCAACGAACGTTCCACTTCAGCGGTGAAATCGACGTGTCCCGGAGTATCAATAATGTTGATCCGTTCCTTGATGCCTTCGAAAATTTTGTAAACGCCTTCTTCCTTGCGTTGCGACCAGGCGCAGGTCGTCGCAGCGGACGTAATCGTAATTCCACGCTCGCGCTCCTGCTCCATCCAGTCGGTGACGGTGGTGCCCTCGTGGACCTCACCCATCTTGTGGATCATGCCGGTATAAAAGAGCACGCGCTCGGTGATGGTCGTCTTGCCGGCATCGATGTGCGCTGCGATACCGATGTTCCGCGTCCGTTCCAACGGGAACTTGCGATTCGGCG
Source organism: Verrucomicrobiota bacterium (assembly GCA_046734635.1). GTDB lineage: Bacteria > Verrucomicrobiota > Verrucomicrobiia > Chthoniobacterales > UBA10450 > Udaeobacter. Next base: position 12,122 of record JBKPRQ010000237.1, on the reverse strand, counting down.
AATTTGGATTTTTCGCCGGAGTCTTTTTCTGTTCCATCGTCGCGGTCGCCATATTCTTTACCATCTAAAATGCGCAAATGCGCGGTTCGCCTGCGCCATCTTATGCGTGTCTTCGCGTTTCTTGATCGCGTTCCCCTGGCCTGCCGCGGCATCCCTGATTTCCTGCGCCAGGGCTTCGGCCATCGGCATTCCTTTACGATTATCCGCGTATTGAACGATCCACCGAGTAGCGAGAGAAATTTGTCGAGCAGGCGTCACTTCCATCGGGACCTGATAGGTCGCTCCGCCGACTCGGCGTGATTTTACTTCCAGCCGCGGCCGGACATTTTCGATCGCTTTATTTACCACTTCCAACGGATCGACCGAATCAGAACCTTCGCGAGACTTTTCGATCGCTGTGTACACGATCCGCTCCGCCAGCGATTTCTTGCCGCGGTTCATCACCGTCGTAATAAGGCGGGCCACCGCCGGACTCCCGTAGCGGGAATCGACATGCTCCTCTTTCTTGTAAACTCTTTTCCGTCGCGACATCGTCGATCTTCCTGTCCAATATTATTTCGTAGCGGCTTCCTTCGCTGCTCCGCCACCAGCTTTCGGGCGCTTCGCTCCGTATTTGGAGCGGCCGCGCCGGCGTCCATCCACACCCAACGCGTCGAGCGTTCCGCGCACAATGTGATAGCGGACACCCGGCAAATCCTTCACGCGTCCCCCGCGTACAAGCACGATCGAGTGCTCCTGTAAATTATGTCCCTCGCCCGGAATGTAGGCAATCACTTCCTGTCCATTCGTCAACCGCACCTTTGCCACTTTGCGCAGCGCAGAATTCGGCTTCTTCGGTGTGCGCGTCATCACCTGCACACACACCCCGCGCCGCTGAGGACAATCCATCAGCGCCGGTGATTTGGATTTCACCGACACCTTCCGGCGTCCTTTCCGAATCAGTTGATTAATCGTAGGCATCTTCCAAATTTCACAAACAAAGCGCCGCCGAAAACGTTTTGCGCGGGGCGACAAAAAACCCGCCCAGATCGCGCAGCAAACTCTCCCACGCGCCTGATGCGGTGAGCGGCGAATATAGAGGGAAAAACGCGGTCTGCAAAAAATATTTTACACTCCGTTTGTCATTCCCGCCGGAGTCGAGGAATCTCTGATTGAGATGCAGAAAATCTTTGAACGTTTAGCTGCCGATGGACATTCGAAAGCGCGGCATGGCCGCCTAACGACTGCGCACGGCACGATCGACACGCCAACGTTCATGCCAGTGGGAACGCAAGGTTCGGTGAAGGGCGTCAGTCCTCGAGAGCTGCGTGAACTGAATGCTCAAATCATTCTTGGAAATACATACCATCTATTCGTTAGGCCGGGACTCGATGTGATCAAACATTTCGGCGGTCTGCACAACTTCATGAACTGGGACGGACCTATTCTGACTGACAGTGGCGGTTACCAGATTTTTTCGTTGGCCAAATTGCGCAAAATCACCGAGGAGGGCGTCAAGTTTCAAAATCACATCGACGGCGCGCGAGCATTCATCTCACCAGAGATCGCCATGGAAATTCAGACACTGCTCGGCAGCGATATCGCAATGGCGCTCGATGAATGCGTTCCGTATCCATGTGAATACGATTATGCAGCGCAAAGCGCCGAGATGACGACTCGATGGGCGAAGAGGTGCTCAGAATGGAAACGGCGATATGGCGAGACGGCGCAACGGGGACTCGCCGATTCGATGCTTTTCGGCATCGTTCAAGGGGGAACGTTCGAAAATCTGCGCAAGGAAAATGCGCAGGCGATTGTGGATATTGATTTCGATGGTTACGCCATCGGCGGGGTGAGCGTGGGCGAACCGGAGGAGGAAATGATGCGAGCCGTCGAATGGGCTGAGCCATTTCTACCTGGAAACAAACCGCGCTACGCGATGGGGCTGGGCACGCCGCCGCAACTGCTGGAGTTGATCGCGCGGGGGATGGACATGTTTGACTGCGTGTTACCGACTCGCCTTGCGCGAAATGGAACGGCATTCACAGCGGCAGGCACGATCAATTTAAAGAATGCAGAGTTCATTCTGGACAAGAATCCGATTGAAGAAAACTGCGCGTGCGAAGCCTGTCGCGAATTTCCGCGCGGCTACATTCGGCATCTCATCAAAGCGGAAGAAATTCTCGGGCTGCGCCTGATTACGCTGCACAATCTGCATTTTTATTTGAATCTAATGAATCGAGCACGAGCAGAAATTAAACAGCGAACATTCGATCAGTTTCGCCAAGCGTTTGTGGCGAATTACAAAACGCGAGATGTGGCGATGGTCGAGTGAGGTAGGGACGCCGCGCTGCAGCGTCCGGACAGCGCAGCGCGCCGTCCCTACCCTTAACCTATTCCTTGCTGGCGGCCCTTCGTGCGGCGCGAAGGTCCACTACAAACTTTTCATACTCGCGTTGCCGCGATTCCTCGTCCGGTTGTCGAAGAAGTGACGATGGATGGACCGTGGCGAGGGTTCTCGCCGCAAGTTTCGATGATAACACCTTGCCGCGCTCGCGAGTAACGCGGAATGACGGACCAAAAACGGCTTGCGCTGCCGTTGCGCCGAGGCATAGCAGCAACTTTGGTTTAACAAGGCGCAGCTCCGCTTCCAGCCACGGCCGGCACGCTGCGACTTCGCGTGAATTTGGTTTCTGATGAATCCGGCGTTTTCCGCGAGGCTCCCACTTGAAATGTTTCACCGCGTTCGTGACGTAGACCTCCTTGCGATCGATTCCAGCTTCTTCGAGCGCCTGGTCCATGATTTTCCCGGCAGGTCCAACGAATGGTTTACCCTCCTGATCTTCATAGTCTCCCGGCTGTTCGCCGACCAGCATGATCGCCGCGTTTTTCGGACCCTCGCCGAATACGGTTTGTGTGGCCCGCTTGTAGAGATGACATGCTGTGCATGTCTGCGCGGCCTCGCGCATCTCAGCTAGGCTCGACGTGTCCGGCGTTCGCGCCGGCCGCGCATATTCCTCAGTGGCCGTCGCCATCTTCGATTATAAATCGCACCTGCCTTACAATTTGTGTTTGTTTTAACCAAATGATTCTCGACACGCCTCGATTAGTTCTGCGTCCGTTCCGGGAAGAAGACATGGAACGTCTCGCCGCACTCATGGCGAACCGCGATTTCATGCGCTTTTCGCTCGGCCCATACTCACGCGAGCAAACCCAGGACGTACTGCAGAAATTCCTTAAGTGGAACAAGGCTGGTTTGCCTTCGCAATTTGCGGTTAATCTTCGCGAGAACAACAACCTCGTTGGTTATTGCGGCTTTCTCCATCACGCTGAAGTGCCCGGGGAAGTGGAAATCGGTTACCGGCTCGATCCTGCGTTTTGGAACCGTGGCCTGATCACGGAAGCCGCGAGGGCCGTGCGCGATCACGCGTTTGTCGGTCTAAAATTGCCGCGAGTGATTTCGCTTATTCATCCGGAAAACGCGGCCTCGCGCCGTGTGGCGGAGAAAATTGGACTGAAACCGGAAAAGGAAATTACGTTTCGCGGCTTTCCGACGATTGTGTTTGCGCTGTTTCGGGAGCGCTGGCAGGCGGAGTATGCCGCTGGATGAACTCGCGCGCCAGGGCTCGGTAGGCTTCGGCAGCCGCTCCACTTGGAGCGTATTCCAAAATCGACTTCCCAAAGCTCGGCGCCTCGCTCAAGCGCACACTCCGCGGAATCACTGTTTGGTAAACGCGTTCGCCGAAATGCTGGCGTACCTCAGCTACTACCTGCTCGCTAAGATTTGTCCGCCCGTCGTACATAGTCATGACGATGCCGCCTAATTCGAGACGCTTATTCGCGCCTGAATCGCGCACTTGCTCGATCAGTCGGACAATTTTTACCAATCCTTCCAGCGCGAAATATTCACACTGAATTGGGGTCAGGAGTTCATCGGCGGCGGCGAGCGCGTTGCTCATCAGGATTCCAAGCGAGGGCGGACAATCAAGCAGAACAAAATCAAATGTCTGATCTGAGTGTAACGGCCGAAGCGTTTCGGCCAGACGTGTCAGATGACTCGGCATTCGCGCGATCTCGACCTCGGCACCGGCAAGATCGAGATCGGAAGGCACAATGAATAATCCGTCGCGTTCTGTGGGAAAGATTCTTTCGATAATGGAGGCGTCGCCAATTAATGGCTCGTAAAGACTGGTCTGCTCCACTGCTTGCAATCCAAACGAACTGGTAGCGTTCGCCTGGGGATCAAGATCAATAATCAAAACGCGATGACCTACCTCAGCCAAAGCAGCGCCGAGATTTACGGCCGTGGTGGTTTTGCCCACGCCGCCTTTTTGATTAGCGATCGCGACGATCTTCATAAATCAGAATAATCAATGTAATCATCGGGATTGCAGCATTGTTTGCCGTCTTCGAACCTCGCAAGATGATGTTGCCAGTCACTGCAAACGGAAACTAGATTTTTCAGTTTTCGAATTTGATTGTAGCGTTTAAACGTCCAACGCCGTGAAAGCTTCTTCATTACCAATCGAACCCGCGTCGATCGCCAAGCCCCTCGAGTGCCAGCAACCTGTTGTCCTACGGAGCCAGGACCCGCGCGGCGTAGTTACGCTGACGCTCAACCGATCGCACGCGTTCAATGCCTTATCCGAGGCGATGCTCACGGCACTACGGCGTGAATTCGAGGCAATAGCTGAAGACGACTCATTACGAGTGGTTGTTCTCGCGGCGGAGGGCAAAGCCTTCTGTGCGGGTCACGATTTAAAAGAAATGCGCGCAAAGCCATCGCTTCAGTACTATGAGGATCTCTTCAAGCAGTGTTCCGAGATGATGCTTTGTATCCAGCGATTGCCCGTGCCTGTGATCGTTCGTGTTCAAGGTGTGGCCACTGCGGCAGGCTGCCAGTTGGTGGCGATGTGCGATCTCGCCGTCGCGTCGAGCACTGCAAAATTCGCCGTCAGCGGAGTTAACCTTGGTCTTTTTTGTTCCGCGCCTGGTGTGGCGTTGGCACGCAATGTTTTGCGTAAGGCAGCGTTCGAGATGCTTGTGACTGGCGAATTTATCAGCGCCGACGAAGCAAAAGTGCGCGGATTGATCAACCGCGTCGTGGAACCGGAGCAGCTTGATGCCGAAGTTGGGAAACTCGTTGCGGCGATCATTGCAAAACCGCGTGTCGCTGTGGCGACCGGGAAGGAATTCTTTTACCGGCAAATTGAGCTGGGCATCGCCCAAGCCTATGAATCAGCCGCGCAGACCATGGCCTGCAACATGATGGATGAAGCTGCGCTCGAAGGCGTTCAGGCCTTCATTGACAAGCGCCCACCGCACTGGAAAAAAGAGTGAATCGGCGAGTCGGCGCAACGGCGAAGTCCGCTTTATCGATTTAACTTTCTGTGTCTTTCACTCTTCAAGAACTGGCCAGCATGTCTGGCGGCGAATTGGTTGGCGATCCCAACCTGAAGATTACTGGCGCTGCCTCACTTGGCGAGGCGACGAGCGGAGAGATCAGTTTCTTCACGAATCGAAAATTCATCGGACTCTTGCGCAAGACGCGCGCTTCGGCTGTTTTCGTTCCGCCCGATTTCGCTGAACCGTTGGCTGCCGCCCAGGTTCGCGTCTCAAATCCTACGACGGCGTTCGAGCAGGTGGTACTCAAGTTTGCACCGAAACCGATCACTTTTGCGTCAGGTGTTCATCCGAGGGCGATTGTTGGATCAGGCGTTCGCCTTGGAGAACGCGTTTCAATCCAGCCGAATGCAGTAATCGAAGACGGTTCCCAAATTGGCGATGACACAATTATTGGTGCAGGAAGCTACATCGGACATGAAGCAATAATCGGATCCGCGTGCCTGATTTATCCACTCGTGACGATTCGTGAGCGAAGCCGAATCGGTTCGCGAGTAATCATTCACAGCGGAGCGGTGATTGGTGCAGACGGTTTTGGCTTTGAAATGGTCGATGGCCGGCACCAGAAGATTCAGCAGCTCGGGATCGTACAGATCGACGATGACGTCGAGATCGGCGCCAACACGACCGTTGATCGCGCCCGGTTTGGCCGGACGTGGATTCAGCAAGGGGTAAAGATCGACAATCTGGTGCAAATTGCGCACAATGTCGTGGTAGGAAAGAATTCTGTCATTGTGGCTCAGACCGGTATTTCAGGGAGTACGCGTGTAGGCGAGCGCGTCATGATGGGAGGGCAGGTTGGCATTGTAGGGCATCTTGAAGTTGGCGATGGCACGGCGATTGGCGCGCAAAGCGGCATCTCGAAAAGCGTTCCGGGGGGCGTGTGGTTCGGTTCTCCCGCAGTTCCGCTCGCGGAGGCAAAGCAACAAATTGCCTGGGTCCACCGGCTCGGAAAACTTTTCGCTCGAGTCAAAGAGATTGAGAAGAAGTTAGGATCCTGATCTCATCGCGCACTCGAAAGGAGCCCGCGCAGCGCTTCAGGTGAGATCCATTCTGCGCCGCACGCCTCAACCGTCTCTCCCTCCATGGAGTCAGACGTAGCGACCATTAACTCGAACCGTTTCGCGTATTTGCTCGCCAGTCGCTCGATGATGGCGTCGGCTGTCTGACCGGTGCGAGAATAAAAGACTTGTACGTCGGCCGGGTCGGAAGTCGCATCGATCTTTCTTCCCTTCCCGTCAAAGACGATTACCACATGCACACCGGTCCAATCCTGGTAGTCTCGCAAGCGTTTGATCAGCGCCTCCCGCGCCAGCGAGGACCGTCGCGCGTGGAGTTTGCGTAATTCAGGCCAGGCAAAAATGACGCTGTGCCCATCGACGATCAGATAACGGGTGGGGTTTGGCATCGCGTCAGTCCCTTATTTTCGAAGCTAAAACGGGTCGCTAATCCGCGACTATTGCGCATTCTCATGCGCTAGGTTGGAGTTCCGCTTTATGCGGTCCGAGTTGCGATTCAGTTTAGACCGCCTAAAGGCGGGACTCCGAACCCAACGATCCAAATCGAATCTATTCCTCCGCAGCCGTTTCCTTCTTTGTGCGCTGTTTGGCTGATGCCGGTTGCATGGCGCTGGCTCGTAGCGCTGCTTTTTTGCGCTGTAGATACGCTTTATGCCGCTTGCGTTTCGCTCGTATACGATGCTGTTGTCCCACGCGCTGTCTATCGGTTGAAACATCAACAAACGCAATCGCTATTGGTCGCAATCGTCCGTCCTCAAACCGCTCGGTTGAAATTGGGATTGCGTTTCTGCGCGATTCGTTTAAAAAAGCGCATTTGATGGCGCACCCTCAATCGGTGATTTCCACCCTCACACCGAAAAGCGTGGCCGGATTGGCCATTGTGCTGCTCGCGTTAGCAGCGGTTTTCGGTTTTCTTAACGGCCAAAAAATAAAGGCGCTCCGTGCAGGTGTGGCGAATGCACAAGCTGCGCGGGATGCAGCCGAACGCCGCGTACGCGAGAAAGTGAATGCGGGGGCCGGCGGCACCGCAGAAGGACAAGGCAAACTAGCCGAAGCAGAAAATAGAGCCGCAAAAGCCGAGGCCGAGCTCGCCCAAATACAGAAAGAAAAGGCCGATTTGCAGGCCAAATTAAACGGGAATCAAAAAGAGAGTGCCCTCTCGCAGACGCCCGTGTCAGACGTGGAAAAAAATTCGAGTACTTCAGCGACTGACAGTCCCGCCACAACTGCACCGCCGGCCTCGGATTTGCAGTCGCAACTCGATGATCTTCGGCGTCAGCTGGACAGCGCAGAGAAAGAAAAGGCTTTCCTTTCCGAAAAACTCCAGGACGTGCAGGAGCGAGCAGATCAGCCCAAGGAAGACAAGAAACGGCGGGAGACCGCGCGGGAAACCGTTCGCGAGACTAGCCCGCGCCGAACGGGTTTGCGCGGGACAATTCTCGCAGTCAATCAGGCGTATAACTTCGTGGTATTAAATCTCGGCGCTCACCACGGGGTCGAGTCGAACGCGGAGATGCTTGTTCTGCGAGATGGAGCGTTGGTCGGAAAAATCCGCGTTTCTTCAGTTGAACCGGCGACCGCCATCGGCGATATCATCACCAACAGTTTGGCGCGTGGTGCCCAACTGCAACCGGGAGATAGAGTGATATATGCTGGTACAAATCCGTAACCTTCGAACGATAGTCGTCCCTGTTCTGCTGTGTGCATTCGTCGTAACCATGACTTCATGTGCAACGCAGAAGGAAACTGCTCTGGTGAGCGACCCGGACAACCGCCACGACTCACAGATCCCGTGGAACAAGCAAGAAAAATGGGAGACCACCGGGCAGTTTGCCGGAATGACGGATAGGCGATAGCTGTAGCCGCGTCCCTGTGGGACGCGTTGCGAAGGTATTCGGAACCTCTCACCAGTGCGCTTCGCACAGCGAAGCGACTACCGTAACCGGTCAAATCCAGAAACCGGCTGGGATCACTGCGTTTTTGGGTATCACGACAATCCCGTCGCGGATAAAGTAATTATCTGCATCGAAATTTGACGGCTTGCCCTCCGGCGTAATCACAACGCCATCGGCAATGCGCGCGTTTTTGTCGATGATGGCACGATCGATCACACAGTTGCGTCCAATGCCTATGGGCGGCTGTAACGAATCGGTTTGCCCCAACTCAAAATAATCCGCGCCCATCACGATGCTGTTTCGGATCGTCGCGCCGCTCTGAATAACACTGCGTATTCCCACTACGCATCGCTCCAGATGCGCATCCGAGATGATGCATCCATCCGAAATAATCGCCTGCCGCAGAGTGGCACCGTTGATCTTGCTCCCAGGCAGAAAGCGCGGGTGCGTGTAAATCGGAGACTCGGGCTCAAAGAAACTGTACTCGGGCACGACATCGGTCAGATCCAGGTTCGCCTCGTAGAATGCGCGGATCGTTCCGATGTCTTCCCAGTAACCCTGAAAGATAAACGCGCTGACATGCCGGTCTTGGATCGATAGGGGGATGATATGTTTCCCAAAATCGAAGAGATCGTTCTGCAAAGACTGTATAAGCACTTCGCGGTTGAAGACGTAAATTCCCATTGAGGCCTGGAACAGTTCCTCATCTTCGTTGGAGCCGATGGAGCCGAGGAGTTCCCGGCTCATTTTCATTTCCTGCAAAATTGTCTTATCGGTTGGTTTCTCGACAAAGCGGGTGATCCGCCGGTCAACACCACTCTGCATGATGCCGAATTCAGAAACCTGATGTAGGGCGACCGGTTTGGTGGCCAGCGTGATGTCCGCGCCTAACCGGATGTGCTGATGCAGCAGGGCACGAAAATCCATCCGGTAAAGCTGATCGCCGCTTAATATCAGGTAATAATCGAACGGACTCTCGAGAAAGTAACGCATGTTTTGCCGAACAGCGTCTGCGGTCCCCTGATACCACTGCGAGCCGGCCAGGGTTTGTTGAGCAGCGAGAATATCCACAAAGCTGCGCGAGAAATTGTCGAACTTATAGCTGGCCTGAATATGTCGATGCAGCGACATGCTGTTGAACTGGGTCAGCACATAGATCGAGCGCAGCCCGGAATTGAGACAATTGCTGATGGGGATATCGACGATGCGATATTTGCCACCGAGCGGCACGGCAGGTTTGGCGCGGTCCTTGGTCAACGGGAACAAACGTGTGCCGGCACCGCCGCCCATGATGATCGCGAGCGTTCGCTGAAGTGTGCCTGGCGGCAGCGCCCCGACCTGGGCCGGATTTTTCGCCAGCGAATTGCTTTGCAGATCACCTTGCATCGCTTCCAATCAATAACTCAGCGACCGCTTCTTTGCGGTAATTTTTTTGGGTCGGCGTCATTCGTGCTTTTGCTCATGCTCTCTCGCGAAGTCGACGGGCGAAAGAGTAAGAGCAACAGCATGAGTAAGACGGCTTGTTGCGGCTGAGGTTGCCCACCATTACAATCCAGTCGAACATGTGTGGAATAGTTGGTTACGTTGGGCGCGCTCAAGCGGCGCCCATTTTGCTCGATGGGCTGCGTCGTCTTGAATATCGAGGCTACGACTCGGCCGGCATCGCTGTCGTAGACGGCGGACGTCTGGAAACTCGCAAATGCGCCGGACGCATCGCGGCGCTTGCAAGCCTAATGAGGAAGGAGCCGGTTTCAGGCTCGCTCGGCGTCAGTCACACGCGCTGGGCCACACACGGAAAAGTCACCGACCAAAACGCTCATCCGCATTTCGACGCCAGCGGCAAACTGGCGCTGGTCCACAACGGGGTAATAGAAAACTATCAGACGCTTAAAGATGAACTGATCCGGAGCGGCGATACAAAATTTCGCTCCGAAACCGACACCGAAGTGCTTGCGCATCTGATTGGAAAACTTTACGACGAATCATGCGCCAGCACAGTGGACGTCCCGGAAAAAAAAGTGCGACTCCTTGCAGCTGTTCGCGCCGCGCTGAGGCAGGTGATCGGCACGTATGGCATCACTCTGGTTCATGCCGATGTACCGGATTTCATGATCGGCGCGCGGCGTGGTAGCCCGCTCGTGCTCGGGGTAGGCAATGGCGAAAACTTTCTGGCCAGTGACGTGAGCGCGATCGTCGCCTATACCCGCGACGCCGTTTATCTAAACGACTTCGATGTCGTTGCCGCGGGAAGCGACAAGTTCGAAATCACTTCGCTCGCCGGAGACAGCAGCGAGCATCCAGTCAGCAAGGTTGAATTTACCGCCGAAGACATTGGTAAAGGTGATTATCCTCATTACATGCTCAAAGAAATCTTTGAGCAACCAAACACTGTGCGCGACGCGATGCGCGGCCGTCTCAATCCGGAGGAATCCGCTGCGAAGCTCGGCGGCTTGAACATGACGCCTCCAGAGCTTCGCGATGTCGGCCGTATCGTTCTTATGGGCTGTGGCACGGCGCTTCATGCCGGAAGGGTCGGTGAATATTTGATCGAGCGCCTTGCCAGCATTCCGACCGAAGTCGAATACGCGAGTGAGTTCCGCCATCGCAACACGCCGATGACTCCGAAGACACTGGTCTTCGCAATCAGCCAGAGCGGCGAAACTGCGGATACGCTCGGTGCGTTACGCGAAAGCCGGCGCAAAGGTTTTCGCACCCTGGGAATTTGTAACAACGTCGCGAGCACGATCGCTCGCGAAAGCGACGGTGGAGTATACATGCACGCCGGACCCGAAATCGGCGTCGCGGCTACGAAATCGTTTACGTCGCAACTTGTCATTCTCACACTGCTCGGGCTGCTCTTTGGACGGATGCGAAATCTTTCCGCAACAGATGGAAGCCGCGTGATCGAAGCGCTCGAAGCGTTGCCCGGACAGATGGAAGCGGTTTTGGGACTGAGCGATCAGATTAAGGTAATCGCCAAAAAGTACGCCAATGCGAACGGCATGCTTTTCTTCGGCCGGCAATTCAACTTTCCCGTAGCACTCGAGGGCGCGCTCAAGATGAAGGAGATCACCTACCTGTTTGCGGAAGGGCATCCCAGCGCCGAGCTAAAGCACGGCATCATCGCCCTGATTCGCCCCGATCTGCCCTCGGTGTTTGTCGCGCCACACGATTCGGTATTCTCCAAAAACCTGAACAACATCGAACAGGTAAAAGCCCGCAAAGGCCCAATCATCGCAGTAACCAGCGGAAACGGCGCAAAGCAACTCAGGGAAATTGCCGACGATATTATCACGCTTCCCGAAGCGCCCGAGTACGTGATGCCCATCCTGGCCGTCGTCCCGCTTCAACTCCTCGCCTATCATCTCGCAGTCGAGCTCGGCCGCGACGTCGATAAGCCACGTAACCTCGCAAAGAGCGTAACCGTGGAATGACCGTGTAGAAAGGGACGCCGCGCTGTGGCGTCCGGACGTCGCGGCGCGATGTCCCTACCAATGCTGGAAATTTAGCTATTTTGCGGTAGACTGCGCGCGCTCCAGCGTCTTTTCCTCAGGTGCAACACAACGAAGAGTACGTGCTCAAAGTCCTCGAAGAAGGTGGACTCATTACGCGTCAGCAGATCGACAGCGCGCGGTCGCAGCTAAACGGCGAACCTGGCGTAGTCGATATTTTGGTCGACGACGGGGTTGTTTCTGACCTGGACGTCTCGCGCACACTGGCAGCGCAAGCGCACATGGATTGGATCGACATCTCCTCCATGGTGATTCCGCCACAGATCATCAATCAAATCCGGGGCGAAGACGCGCGCCGTTTCAAAGTGATCCCG
>JBKPRQ010000236.1:0-4691 GCA_046734635.1 Verrucomicrobiota bacterium | reverse complement strand
TTGGGACGCATGCGCCGAGAAACTTCGCGGCAGCACGTCGAAAATTTGATCTACAAGCTGCGCGCTGGAATTCCGGACGTGACGTTGCGTACCACTTTCATCGTGGGATTTCCCGGGGAAACCGAAGAGGAATTCGCCAGCCTTCTTGATTTCATCCGGCGCACTCGATTTGAACGCCTCGGGATATTCAAGTATTCGCAGGAAGAAGGCTCGCGCGCTGCGAAAATGCCAGGCCAGATCCCCGTAAAAATTAAGAACGCGCGCTACCGGATGGCGATGTCGATTCAGCGAGAAATCGCGCATGAAACTGCACGTGGAAAAATCGGAAGAGAATTGAAGTTATTAGTGGATCAACCGCATATCGCGCGGAGCGAAGCCGATGCTCCGGATGTCGATACGCGCGTCATTTTGTCGAAAGAAGCCGCAGTCGGGGAGTTCGTTTGGCAAACCATCCTGGGAAGCCGTGGCTACGATCTGCTGGCCTGAGCCGACTCCTTACGGCCGATTTTTCTAGAAGAGCCTACTTAACACGTGACAGTCGTCCGTTTCCTGATCAAATTCCCTGGTACGCATTTCGCCAGATGACAGAACCGAACGAACCGAACGAACCGAAAAAAGAAACGACTCGCATCCCTTTCGCGCCTGCGGCGGAGGAAAAACTGCCGGAGCCAGTTGCGAAATCGCGCGACACAGTGCGAATTCAGTTGCCCGTTCGTGAGCCGCCTGTTCACGTTTTACCTGAACCGCAAGCCGCTGTTCAGGAAGCGACTTCCCCGCAATTCCAACCGCCACAACCTCCACCCGTTCCCGTAAGCGCCTCGGTGGCGCCTGCACCAGATCTGCCGTCGTCGGGGCCGACAAAAGAGACAGTGCGCATTCCTCTTAGCGCGGTTCAGATGAAAAAGACTCAACCCCTTGTGGGCATGCCAGAGGTGGCACCGCAGATTCCTTCAATCGCCGTGGCACCGGTCGAGAAAAACCCGATGCCGCTCATGTGGCTGTTGCTTGGTGTTTCGGCATTGATTTTGATTATTCAGATTTGGATTTACCTTTCCTAAAGCTATGGATAATTCCTCTGTTATTAAGCTAGATGAATCCAATTTTGATCGTGAACTGACGCAGGACGACAAGCCTGTGATCGTCGACTTTTGGGCGGAATGGTGTGGTCCCTGCAAGATGATTGCGCCCTTGCTGGATGAGATTGCGCGCGAAAAAGCAGGCGCGGTGAAGGTTGCAAAAGTCAACGTAGACGAGAATCAGAGCCTTTCGCTCAAGTACAATATCCGCGCTATTCCGGCTTTACTCTTATTCAAGAACGGGCAACTGCGCGATCAAGTCACCGGAGTCACAAGCAAGAAAGACCTGTTGAATCGAGTCAACGCGCTGGCCTGACGATTGTTGGCAGGCGCTGTAGCCACGGCCCTATGGGCCGTCTTCATGATGTGAAACGCAACGTTGACGTGAACCGGCCATAGGCCGGTGGCTACAAGGTTTCTAACTTCGCGCTAGAAGCTGATCTTTAAAATGCGACCATCGGTGCCGACGAGCCATCCGGCTTTCGGAGTGGCAAAAGCCACTGCCCAGAAACCAGTCACATCAGGCAGCGCGAACCAGGTATTTCCCTCGTCGGGAGTCCATGCGGCGCCTCCGTCATTGGCCGTGATCACCACGGCGCGACCATTGTATCCGACCCCGCCGCCGGTGCGACCCACGTAACTCAGGCCGAAAATCGCTCCTGTCACTGGCGGAGGATTGGTAAGAGTCCAAGTCTGACCGCCATCGCTCGAAGTTGCGGTGCGCGCGTTGTTGGGATCGCCGGGATCCAAATCCCCGCCGCCTACAATCCCACGAAACGGATCACGAAAAGCGACGGTGAAAGCGCCCGCGCTGGGCGAGCTCACTAACGGCGTATCGTAGGCGGCCCACGTGTTGCCTTGATCTCTTGTCGCCAAAACGCGAGCAACATCGGCCCCGCCCGTTGCAATCCAGGCATTCCGTCCACCTTGTGTCGTGACGCACGTGCCACTCGACGCGAACGAGAATTCCCCGGGCAAAGCTGGGGGCATGTTGGCGCTGATGTCCTGCCATGTGATTCCGTCAAGCGTGCGGAAGTCCGGGAAGACTCCATTGACAGAGTCACTGTGTAGAATGGCGCGCTGCGGAGTCCAGAAGGCGAAAGCATCGTAGAACGCAGAGGGATTTTGGTTCTCGAACTGGATCGTCCAGGTGGCTCCGCCATCGAGGGTCTTGTAGACGCGAAAATCTGTCGGGTTATCTCCAATGGACATCAGATATGCAACGTCAGCGCTGAAAGCCTGTACATCGCGGAATTGCAGCGCTTCGGCGCCTGGCACTACGCCGGCGGTCCACGTTGCGCCGCCATCGGTCGTGCGGGTAAATGTTCCGTTGCGACCTGAAGCCCAGACCACCTGCGGGTTGACCGGCCATACGGAGATAAGACCGTTAGTTGTACCGCTATCTTGCGGAGTCAGCGTGGGTTGACGAAGCTGAGTTGGCAAAAGCTCCTGCGCGTTCAGAGCTCCGCAAGCCCACGCGGAAACAAAAAGTACGGGGAATGATCGTTCAAACATATTAGTTCCTCCAAAGCAGAGTCGTGGGAAGCAGCATAAGCGTGCTGCGAAGGGGGTCAAACTACCGCTGCGAACTGACATTTGTTGAGAACTTCGCGCTGTGATTTCCGTAGAAGCTGGTGACCCGGAGACCCCTATGAAGCTACCATCAGTACGAAGAAAACTCGCAGCCAAACGGAAAACGTCACGCTTTGACAGTTTGGTCGCTCGTTATTACCCCGCCGTTTACAGTTTCGCTTCTCGATTGACCGACGATCCGCGGCAAGCCGTTGCGCTAACGTACAACGCTTTCAACCATACCCGAAAGCAACTTCGCAACCGTCGTGACGAGAACGCTCTTGCGTCGATCCTCATAACGGCTGTGCTTCGCGCGGGTCTTACGACTGCTTAAGCACAGCCGTCAGTAGAACCGAATCGAGGCGCCGGAAAAAGAAAACTTTTGTTTTGCTAATTTTGGTAGGGACGCCGCACCGCATCCGCTGTCACAGCGCGTCGCCCCTACCAATGCTCTCGGATGCCCTGAACGCGCAACCAGGGCTCCGAATGCGCGATGTTAAGGCCCGTTTCACACCCTAAGAACCTCCGATTTTTGGTTTATGACGCACTCATTAGTTCGCAATCTTCCTGACGGAGTCGAACTCACAGGCGCCATCGCAACAGGCTACGACAAAATTCTCACGCTGGATGCATTGTCGTTTGTCGCGAAATTGCATCGCGCATTTGAGCCGCGGCGCCGCGAATGTCTCCAACGTCGACAAGATCGACAAGAGGCATTCGACTGTGGCGAGTCGCTGGATTTTCTGGCGGAAACTAAGCACGTCCGCGACGGCGATTGGAGCTGCGCGCCGATCCCGCCTGATTTGCAGGACCGCCGGGTGGAAATTACCGGGCCGACTGATCGCAAAATGGTAATCAACGCGCTCAATTCCGGCGCGAAAGTCTTCATGGCCGATTTCGAAGACGCCAACGCGCCGACCTGGGCCAACATGGTGGAGGGCCAAATCAACTTGCACGACGCCATTCGGCGCACGATCACGTTCACGAATCCGGAGGGAAAAGAATACCGCCTAAACGAACGCACCGCCGTCTTATTCGTCAGGCCGCGTGGTTGGCATCTGAACGAGAAACATTTGCTTGTTGATGGCGAGCCGGTCGCCGGCGCGTTCTTCGATTTCGGTCTCTACTTTTTTCACAACGCCAGGGAACTGATCGCGCGCGGGAGCGGCCCGTATTTTTATCTGCCCAAAATGGAGAGCCACCTGGAGGCGCGGATTTGGAACGACGTTTTCAAGCTGGCGCAGGATGAGTTTGGGATTCAACAAGGCTCGGTCCGTGCCACGGTTCTGATCGAGACTATTCCGGCCGCGTTCGAGATGGACGAGATTCTTTACGAAATGCGCGAACATTCTGCCGGGCTCAACTGCGGTCGATGGGATTACATTTTTTCCTGCATTAAAAAATTTCGGCGCAAACCGGACTTCCTACTGGCGGATCGCGCGGTCATTACGATGACGACGCATTTCATGCATTCGTATTCGTTGCTGTGCATCAGGACTTGCCATCGCCGGAAGACTTTCGCGATGGGCGGGATGGCAGCGCAGATTCCGGTGAAGAACAATCCGCGCGCAAACGAAGAAGCGTTCGCCAAAGTGCACGCGGACAAGGAACGCGAAGCTGGCGATGGTCACGACGGAACGTGGGTGGCGCATCCAGGAATGGTCCAGCTGGCGACCGAAGCATTCGATCGCCTGATGCAGCAGCCTAACCAAATCACGCGTCAGCGTGACGATGTTGATGTTTGCGCGAAAGACCTGCTCGATTTTGGTCCGCGCGGTCCAATTACCGAACAAGGTTTGCGTACGAACGTTAGCGTAGGTGTACAATATCTGGAGGCCTGGCTGCGCGGCAGCGGCGCCGTCCCGATTTTCAATTTGATGGAAGACGCCGCGACGGCGGAAATCTCGCGTGCGCAGGTCTGGCAATGGATTCGACATCCCGATGGAAAACTGAGCGACGGCCGCAAAGTGACGAAGAAACTATTTCGGGAAGTGCTGACGGAAGAATTAACAAAAATTAAGCAGGCGATCGGTGTCGATCGTT
>JBKPRQ010000235.1:0-9437 GCA_046734635.1 Verrucomicrobiota bacterium | reverse complement strand
CCGCGTTTACGTCCGTGCGTCATTTTTACAAAACCATCTGTTGCGGTACTAGCGATTTGCTAAGCGAGGGTCTCTCGTTGTGGAAGAGCAACGCAACTCAAATACGCCAAAATCATTCTTCGGAAATGTTTTCAGCTTACTAAAGCAAACCTTCCAGGAGTGGTTGCAGGATAAGGCGCCGCAACTGGGCGCAGCGCTCGCCTATTACACGGTTTTTTCGCTAGCGCCCTTAGTCCTAGTGCTCCTTGCCATTGTTGGTTTTATTTTTCGCCACGACCCAGCAGGCGCTTGGAACAAGATCACACAGCAGATGAGCTATTTCCTGGATCAAAGCGCTGTTCAACTTGTTCAAAACATTGCGCAACAGGCTTCACAACCCCGCAAAGGCTTCGTCGCGACTGTCATCGGCGTTACTCTCGCGCTTTTTGGGGCTAGCGGCGTATTCGGCCAGCTCCAGGATGCATTGAATACGATCTGGGGCGTAAAAGCGAAGCCCGGTGCCGGCATCTGGGGATTTCTACGAAGCCGGTTTCTCTCCTTCGCAATGGTCGGGGGTATCTGTTTCCTCTTACTCGTCTCGCTGACGATCGAAAGTTTGCTTAAAGGATTTAGCCACTACGTGCAATCTGTTTTGCCGGGCGGAATTGTGATCGCGCTGACTATTTATCTGATATTTGACTTCGGGGTCGTCGTTCTCTTCTTGGCTCTCATCTTCAAATTCTTGCCAGACGTTAAGATTCGATGGGCTGACGTGTGGTTTGGCGCCGTCATGACTGCGATATTGTTTGGGATCGGAAAATGGGCGCTCGGTTTATATCTCGGCACCGGCACAGCCGGCTCAACTTATGGAGCTGCTAGTTCACTCATCACGCTGTTGCTTTGGGTCTATTATTCATCGCAAATCTTGCTTTTTGGCGCTGAATTTACCCAGGTATATGCCGAGCGCGCCCATCGCAGTATCGAGCCGGCCGAATACGCTGTCCGAATCGAGACGAAGGAAGTGGAGCATCGTTAGTGATGCCTGCAACTTACCAAACTCGTTACGGTAACGCCTTGGCGGCGGCTGCCTTCCACAATACGATCTCTCTCCCGTCGGAATCATTGGAAAGGTTAGCGCTTATACAGAGTGGGGCGATAAAGAACGGCGGGAGAAGATTCTTCTTAAGGCTTTACCCTTCTTTCGTCTGCGACTTTATAGCATCACAGTCTAAGTCATTGTCGCTTTCTTAGACCGATGCTGAGCATCTCTTCACTCTCATACTCAAGGGCGTGAACGCTTGGGAACCGGAGCGGTGTTGGTGTGCGAACATTAGCCTAGAATTCTAAAGCACTAACATATGAGAATCGCCCAGGTAGCGCCCCTATTTGAGAGAGTGCCTCCAAAACATTATGGAGGAACGGAGCGAATCGTCTCCTATCTTACTGAAGAATTAGTCCGCGCTGGACACGACGTTACTCTTTTCGCAAGTGGCGACTCGGTCACGCAAGCCCGACTTATACCCGGCTGCGCCCGGTCGCTTCGCCTGGACAGGCGTTGCATTGACCATCTGGCGCATCACGTCGTCATGCTAGACCGGCTGTTTCAGCGCGCTCACGAATTCGATGTGATTCATTTTCACCTGGATTATCTGCATTTTCCATTTGTCCGTCGCTTCTCAGTTCCGCATATCACCACTTTACACGGCCGGCTCGATATCCCGGATCTAGCACCTCTTTACGAACAATTTCGAGATATCCCAGTCATTTCGATTTCCGATGCGCAGCGGGAACCGTTGCCTTGGGCAAATTGGCGGGGGACCATTTATCATGGGCTGCCAGAAGACCTGTTTCACTTTCGGCCAAATCGCGGAAGTTACCTCGCTTTTTTGGGACGAATCGCCCCAGAAAAACGGGTCGATCGAGCGATTGAAATTGCCAAGCGAACGGGAATGCTTCTGAAGATTGCTGCCAAGGTTGATCAAGCTGACAAACGCTATTTCAAACGAGTTGTGGAACCGTTGCTAGCTGATTCTTTTGTCGAATGGGTGGGCGAGATCACTGACGAACAAAAAGGGGACTTCCTAGGAAATGCCTACGCGCTCCTTTTTCCTATTGATTGGCCGGAGCCATTCGGTCTGGTCATGATCGAAGCAATGGCCTGCGGGACGCCGGTGATTGCGTATGATGACGGATCTGTCCCCGAGGTGCTAGAGGAAGGCCGAACGGGATTTATCGTAAAGAACCTGGAAGATGCAACGGAGGCGATTCGCCGCGTTGCCAGTCTCAGTCGGGCACGTTGTAGGCGGGTTTTTGAAAAGCGTTTCACTGCGGTTCGAATGGCAAGCGATTACGTGAATTTGTACATTGGTATGATTGAGCGTCGGGTCACAGGATTAATCCACTCTAGATCGAACCCTCAGACGGCGCTCTCGCGAACGCGCGACCGATATAACTCAACGTCGGCCATAAAAGGCGAAAACACGACATTGAGTAATCAAAAATTTCCCGTGTCATCGCTGGTACGCGCGACGTCTAGATAGTGTCTTACAGACTACCAATAATCGGAGCAGACCAGGGAAACCGCGAGACGCTAACCGCTTCCGAGGATTCTGGCATCAACGTCAGTTTATTGCTCTTAAGTTTGTCCCATTCGCTCATCCTCTGAAAAATCCCAAATCAAAGACACGCACTGGTACGTGTCACAGCGTTTGTTTCTCTGGGGCTGGTGCCTAAAGAATGCAGGGCATCGACAGAGCCCAGCCGAAACTCAGGAATAAGAAAGGAAAAACTGATTATGAAACTGGATACACTACAAAAACTTTACACCGACGAACTCCGAGATCTTTATAACGCGGAGAACCAGCTACTAAAAGCATTACCTAAGATGGCGAAAGCTGCATCGTCGCAAGAATTGAAAGAGGCCTTCGAGAAACATCTGGAACAAACAAAAACCCACGTGGAACGACTGGAGCAAGTCTTTGAAGAGCTTGATGAGAAGCCAAAAGGTAAAACGTGTCGAGCTATGAAAGGACTCATTGAGGAAGGATCACAAATTCTAAAGGAGGATGGCGACGACTCCGTACTTGATGCCGGTATCATCGTTGCGGCGCAGAAGGTGGAGCATTATGAGATCGCCGGTTATGGCAGTGCTCGCACGTTTGCGCATCTGCTTGGCCAAAACAAAGCTGCAGAGCTTTTGCAGGCTACCCTGGATGAAGAATCGGAAACAAATGAGATTCTCAACAAACTCGCCGAAAACGTCGTAAATCCAGAGGCGCTCATGGAGACTGAACTGGCAGGCGCCGGTTCGCATCGATAACAGGCTACCTTTCGATGCGTGTCGTTAGCTTCGCGGTTTAGCTGGTGCAGCTTCGAGCCGGTCGGTGCATTTGTGGCGCCGGAATCTTCGAAATTGTCCAATCCACCCTGGCGTTCCAAGTCGATTGTTAAAGAAGAGACAAGGTATCAGCGTAAATCGCGATGAGACCGGTCATAAGTTAGTAATAAACGAAAGGCAATATGCAAAATCAAGGCAATCCAAATGAGCCGAGTAAACCTGGCGCTCCCGGGCAACAAGGTGGTCAGGAGAAAGATCGTGAGAGACAGGAGCGTGAACGTCAACAACGTGAGCGCGAAAAACAGGGCGGTGGGGGACAACAAGGGGGCGGAGGTCAGCAAAGCGGACGATAACCCTGTTGTCTCGGATTCACGAGCGGCGGGAGGCGACTCCCGCCGCTCTTTATCTTGGTAACTGGAAGCAGAATTGAGATTCCAGCGCGGGGTTTTCTTTCACTTAGAAGCAGGATGATCAGTGGGTGCAGCCTGAGGTCAGTTACAGGGCGTCAGTTAACGTCGGGATTTTCATTATTGCAGGCTCAGGCACAGCCCTAGGTAGGCGTAACAACGCAACTAGCCTAGTTCATGCTTTGCCAGGTACAGCATTGCTCACCTTGGTGAGTGACTTGAACAAAACACGCGCGTGGCTGGCAGCAGATACGATTTTATGCGTAAAGGAGGTGAGACCATGTTAGGCTGGGCTGTAACTTTTCTAATAATAGCGCTAATCGCAGCCGTTTTGGGATTTGGAGGTATTGCCGCAGCGTCGGCGGGAATCGCGAAGCTTTTGTTCTTTGTGTTCCTGGTGATGTGCGTGATCTTTTTTATCTTCGGCTGGAGAGGCAGAGGAGTACCCTGATTTAGAGGAATCGCCTCTAAGAAGACAGTGCCGCAGGGGAGTCGTGTCGGCGGAAGACTTACGTCCCCTATTGTGGCCCCGTGTCAGGTGAGCTGAGTCGAATTGCTTCGCATCCTACCTGCAACTCTTCCATAGCAAGATCAGCATCACAATCGGAACGAGAAAAGCGAACCAAATCAGGATCCGAACCGCGATTTCGCGCTTAGTTCGCCGCGGGATGAGTTCCATCAGTTGTTTCAATTCCCGGGCGCATTAACGGATCGCCCTTTCGGGGGCATCCCTATAGCTTCTCGATCTCCTTACGAAGCTCTTCTTTTGTTTTGCCTAGTTTCTGTTGGAGGCGACCGAAAAGCTCGTCGTCTTTTCCTTCGGCAAATTCAAGATCGTCATCAGTTAATTGGCCGTACTTCTGCTTAAGTTTGCCTTTCACTTCGTTCCAGTTGCCCTTCAGTTGTAGATTTGTCATAACACAAAGGTTTCGTTTATGAGATGAAGATTGGTTTCTCCGAAAAGTGATCCTTTGGTGTCCGGGAACGACTCAAAGGTGAGTAGACTGGTCTTTGGCCGGTTGTCGGACAATGAGGGTTATGATTTTCGGGCGTCGCGATTCCGTGTGTGTTGAACCCAGCACTTCAAATCAGTAATAGACATGAAGTTAACGATTCGATCGGCCGGTATCTTTGCTTGCAGCGCTGCGGCCAGACCAAGCTCAATAAATTCCAATTGCCATGGATGATGAGCATCTGTGCCCAGGGAGATAAATGTGCCGCGCTTTCGTGCGATTTTAAGTAAGGCGATGTTCAGATCCTGCCGATCAGGGTAACAATCAATTTCAAGCGCCTTGTCGAGGCTGGCAGCTTCCGCAAAAACGCGCGGCCAGTCTGCCTTCAAGCCGATCCGATAATTATAAATGCGGCATCTTGGGTGAGCTAGGATTTGGATGTTAGGATTTTGCAGAGCTGCCAGGTAACGCTCCGTCTGATCGGTCACCCTGCGCAGAGAAGAGTGAAACGAACCCAAAACAATATCCAATTTTGATAGAGACCTCGGCGACATATCTCCTTCGCCGCGCGGGTTAAGATTCATCTCGACAGAGCGAAGCACGGTTACTTTCCCGTTCGATCCTGGAGCTTGAGCGTTGATTTTCGCGATTTCCGCTCCCTGTTTGCTCAGTTCCCGTTCATCTATTCCGCCTGCAATTTTCAGGCCCTTGGAATGATCCGTAATCGCGATGAATTCATATGAACGCTGCCTTGCAGCCTCGGCCATTTCGGCAATCGTACCGGATCCATCGCTCCAGCGAGTATGCATTTGCAGGTCGCCTCGCAGTCTCTTGGGCCACCCAGGTTTCCTCGCAAGCAGCCGCCGCGCATCAGCGAGTGAAATGAAATCGCGACGAATATTGGGAATCTTCTTGATTGATCGCGGAGGTTTATCAATCCAGCGCCGAATTTGTCTCTCTATGAATGGACCAATTCCTCGCAGTTCAGTTAGCGATTGATTCTGTTCCGCAAGATCTACTACGTTCTCAGGCCAGAGAAACGCGCTGCGGGCAGCTCGGCGAAAGGCGCGCGACAAGATTCCTGTTTCGTGCTCCGCTTGCTGGGCGAGTAGTTCTGCGATCTCAGCGTTTGACAGCACATCTGGAAATCGGTTCCGCCTGGACATTCAGGGGCTTCCAAATACCACGGACTGAGGTTGCGACCTCCTGACACCCGTTTTCTTCTCCCATGCGATTTTAATAGTGTGGGTGAGACAGCAGACGAAATTTCACAACAGCCCGAGGTTCGCAAAGAGCTGCAACGGGCTAGTGGCGAAAAACGTGGCCAAACAGTCAAAGCACGCGGGAGAGACAAACTCTGGTTTGTTATCCTGGCAGGCATATTTGTTCTCTGCGCTGGTACTTACTTTCTTCTAATCTCGAAACTGATTCCGCTGCCGCAGGCCAGTGTCGGGATTGCGGAAAGAATTCTACGCGGCACAGCGCTAATCGTAATGGTGCTAGCCGCCGCGCGTATAACTTCTGTCTATGGGCTTGCTCATATCGAGGATGCTTCTACCCGTTTCACACTTCAACGTATCGAGCATCTCGCCGTTGGACTTGTTATTGCGGTCATTGTCGTTTCGATAATTTTCGTCAATTGGTACGCCGCGGTTGCCGCACTTGGTGTCGGCTCAATTATCATCGGTCTCGCTGTCCAAACACCGATGAAAAGTTTCATCGCATGGATATACATTCTCATTCGCCAGCCTTATCGGGTGGGCGACCGCATCAAGATCGGCGATGCTACCGGCGACGTAATTGATGTCGGTTACCTGGATACCACGCTTTGGGAGTTCGGCGGCCAATACATTTCGGGTGATCACCCCAGCGGTCGCCTCATCAAGTTTCCAAATGAGAAAGTACTCGACGAGATCGTTTATAACTATTCGTGGCCGCTCTTCCCTTACATCTGGAACGAGATCAAGTTCTACGTTGCGTTCAACGCCGATCTCGAGTTTATCGCCAGCACGATGCAGAAGATTACAGAGGACGAGCTGGGCGAGGAAATGATGAAGCGTGTGGAAACATTTCGTGATTTGCTAGCTCGTACCCCAGTGGATGAACTGGAGGTTCGCGAGCGGCCACGCGTGATTTTTCGTGTAAACGAAAATACCTGGCTGGAAGCCATAGTCCGCTATCTTGTGGCGCCGCGCGAAGCGGGTCGCGTCAAAACCCGATTGATCAAGAAACTTCTCGCGGCGCTCAACGCAGCTCCTGAGAAGGTGATGTTTCCTGCAGGAGCAAATCGTTAAAGCTTTGATTGAGCAATTAACCATCCAGACCACAATGTTCCCATCTCGGGCGAGAAGGGATCGGGGCGAAATTCCCGATGCGAGATAACCGAGCCCCGTTAGACCCCGACCTGGTTAAGAACGCTTTGTAGGTCGTCAAAGTCTATTGGCTTGATGAGATGAAAATCAAATCCCGCCTCCTTGGAGCGACGAATGTCTTCATCTGTGCCAAAGCCAGTGATGGCGACTGCTTTAATCGATCCTTTTCGTTTAGCTTGTAAGGCTACTTCATGGCCGCTCCCGTCGGGGAGACCAATGTCACACAGAACCACGTCAAATTTTTGCGAGGCCATCATTTCCAATGCGCTTTGGATATTGTTCGCGACAAAAGTGCGGTGGCCAAAATGTGTGAGCAGGCGTGATAAAGCATGTCGCGTATCTCGATGGTCTTCCACAAGCAGAATGCGTAACTGCTTGGCGACGTGTTTCGGAGAGGCAGAATCTGCCCAAGTTTCTCCCGCTCGTTCTGACAGGACATCAAGCGTTACCTTGAAGGTAGCCCCGAAACTCCGACCGCGGCTTTCTGCTTCAATTCTGCCATTGTGAAGCTCGATAAGATGCTTTGAAATGGCTAGGCCTAACCCCAGACCACCAAACTGACGCGTGATCGAAGGATCAGCCTGCTCGAATGGCGTAAAAAGGAAAGCCAGACGCTCGCGTTCTATTCCGATACCATTGTCTGTAATCTCAAAATGAAAATGACCATTGTCATCGTTGTAGGTCCGGATAGCAATCTGTCCACTCGGTGCGGTGAATTTCACAGCGTTGTTAATCAAATTCCAGAATACCTGCTGGAGGCGGATCGAATCACCGAGGATGTGTCTTTTCTCCGCGTTGAGTTCGGAGGAGATTTTCAATTTCTTTGCCGCGATCGCTGAACTAGCGATCTCGATTGCTTCGCGGACAAGCGCGTTTGCATCAACCGGGGTTAAATGAAGTTGAAGTTTGCCGCGCGTAATCCGAGTGAGATCGAGCAGGTCATCAATCAGCCGCGCCTGCAGTTGCACGTTGCGCTTGATTATTTTTAGGTCTTGCTCGAATTCCGATGGCAGTTTTGATGCATTATTTATCAGGTAGGTGGCAGCCGCCAAGGCTGGTGTCAGCGGTGTGCGCAGTTCGTGGCTGAGCGCCGCGAGAAAATCGTCCTTGGCCTTGATTGCTTTTAGCGCCGCAATCTTCTCTGCTTCGAATTCCCGGGTACGGATTTGGTCGGTAATGTCGCGGGTGACTTTGGAATAGCCACGAATATCGCCCGCGCTATCACGTAGTGCGGTCAGCACAATTTCCGCCTGAAAAATGGATCCGTCTTTTCGAATGCGGGGACCTTGGTCCCGAATATGACCTCTACGGGCGGCTTCGCGCAGATTGCGTTGCGGTCGTTCGGCAGCAACATCTTCCGCTGTGTAAAAGCAGGCGAAATTCTTTCCAATAATTTCTTCGGCTGTGTACTGTTTGATTTTCTGTGCGCCTGCATTCCACGTCACAACCGTGCCTGTGGGGTCGAGCATGTAGATGGCGTATTCTTCGACGTTATCTACCAGAATATGAAACTGTTCCGCCGTTTGGCGCAGTGCTGATTTAATAGATCGATCCTCACCCATGGGACCAGCAAACCAATTCTGCATGTTAATCGGAGCGATCCGCTTGCTTGGTTCCCCCGTGCACGTTCAATTTTGAACAAAATGGGTTTCGGCGTTAGGAAGAAACGCGGTTGCGTAACTGGTGCCGCTTTTAAATTAAAAAACACACGAGGAGGGCACCCGGTTCGATTTGTATCCCGAGGATGTGAGAACATGCTACGATTCGTTGTAACCTTTTTAAGAATTACTACTGGCAGCTGTGGTTTATTCGAACGCATCGCAGCTGCAGCAGCAGGGATCGCCAAAGTTCCGTTCATACTATTTCTGGTGATGGGGCATAATCTTTTTTTGTTTTCGGCTCAAAACGCGGGGTACCATGTTGTACATCCCGGTTTCAATGTAACCAGGTCGTCGGTGCCTTCAGCGCTGCCGTGGCAATCGGGCAACGGACCTCCTGGCTTGTCCCAAAGAGCGGCTTTGTAGGCTCTCTTTGATTTCGAGCTACTGCAACTCTTCGAGAGAAATCATCTCCGACATGCCTCGTTATCGTTGGCTTGATATTATGCGCGGGCTTCTGGCGACCACCGTGGTCGCTTTGCACGCTTTTTGGTTCAACAATTTGCGTGGCTGGTTTGGCGAAAGCCAGATGGCTGTGAATGCGTTCATCGTTTTAAGTGGCTTCGTCATCACGCTGTTGCTGGTCAACCGGCCGGAATCATATGGGACCTTTATCACCAGACGCTTGTTTCGGTTAATGCCGGTTTATCTGATTTGTTTCGGGCTAGCTCTGGCGCTACGGCCGCTTTGCGTTGGTAATGTTGCATTCGAAGGCCCGCGGGAAGCGACGG
>JBKPRQ010000234.1:0-4831 GCA_046734635.1 Verrucomicrobiota bacterium | reverse complement strand
CGCCAGTAACTCGTCGCCTGAACCATTTTCAAATATCGGGTTGAGTCTGGGCGAAGACGCGGCGGTGCTTGGTGGCCTCGCTCTCGTTCATTTCAATCCCATCCTTGCCCTGGTCATCTTTCTGATCTGTATCGGTGCATTCTTTTACTTTGCGCCGAGAATTCTGCGCGCGATGAAGGTGAAGATCTGGCTCGCCTGGAGAAAACTCAACGGGCCGGCCGATCGCGATGTGCCTGTGAAATTACCGTCAACGTTGCCGGCGCGGCTCGCGCCGACATTCGGCAAAGAAAATCTTCTGGGCGAAACGATCGCGTGGGCTGTGCCATGTGTCAGCGGACGCGGCCGTGGGATTCCAGCTAATGTGTCCGGCGCGCTTGTAGCCACGAATGAAGAGCCGCATAGGCTCATTTTTGTTGCACGAAAAGGTAGACGCGCGCTCGCACGAACAATCGACCTCGAGGGATTAAGCATCGCTCGCGAACCGAAATTTCTTTCGGAAAACGTTGTCATTTTTCCTGAGGCCGGAAAGGGTCCCCGGTATTTGTTCGTCTTCTCGCGACCGCAGGCGGCTTTGGTGGAGCAGGTGGTGGAGGATTTGAATCGCCGACTCATTGAACCCGCGTTAGAAGAGCAAGTCGCCGCGGAATCCGCCGGTCCGATTGGGTAGCGCGCGCGTCTCGCGCGGAGATGCCAGTCCGGCTCGGACTTTCGGCGTCGCGCCGAAACATGCTTTCCTTTGGATGTAATCGCGGGCAAATCACGACACACCTAAAATTTCGCGAACCCGAGACGGCTTCGCCAGCACGCGAGACGCGCGCGCTACCCAGAAGGCGGATCACGCCGTACGTGACATTTGGAGACGAGCTTCTCATAATCTGCGCGTGACGACTCTCGCCGATCGTTACGCACAATTACGCGATATTGATCGTGTTCGTGAACGTGCCCTGCTTGTCTCGCCGCGAATTCCGTCCGAGCTGGAGCTGCAAGCCCGGTGGTTTGCAGGAGATTTCGG
Source organism: Verrucomicrobiota bacterium (assembly GCA_046734635.1). GTDB lineage: Bacteria > Verrucomicrobiota > Verrucomicrobiia > Chthoniobacterales > UBA10450 > Udaeobacter. Next base: position 3,819 of record JBKPRQ010000234.1, on the reverse strand, counting down.
CAAACATTTTGTCAGCACGGCTGGAGATGAGATCGAGGTCATACAATCCGGCACATGGAATCGCGAAGCCGGACCGGACTTTCGCGAAGCTGCGATTCGAATCAATGGCAGCGATCCAATTCGCGGCTGCATCGAGATCGATCTTCTGGATCGCAGTTGGGAAACGCACGGTCACGCAACCAACCCAGCTTTTGACGAGACTGTGTTGCACGTTTTTGTCGAGCGGAGCGATCGCCAATTTTTCACTCGCACAACATCGAATCGCAACGTACCGCAAGTTCATATTGAACCGGCCGTTCTCCCAGACGCATTTAGCGCGAATATTCCGCTGGCCCGGCCCGGTCGCTGTCAGGCGCCACTGAAAGATTTGCCCGAAAATCGCGTTCGCAACGTGCTGGCGGCGGCGGCGCAATTTCGTTTGCGACAAAAAGCCGCGCGCATTCGTCACAAAATTGACCGTCGCGGACGCGATGAGATCCTGTTTCAGGAGCTGGCAGCTGCTCTCGGTTACAAGGAAAACAAAGTGCCGTTCACGCTGATCACGCAACGATTGTCGCTGAAATCGCTGCGCGAAAATGCGCCAGACATCGAATCGCTTTTGTTTGGCGTGGCTGGCTTCCTGCAAACTCCCGATCTCGATATGTATGAGAAATCGGCGCGAGAATATGTGCGTCAATTATGGGATCGATGGTGGCCTCATCGTGACGAGTTGCAGCGGTTGATTCTACCGGACAAGATCTGGCGCCTCAGCAGCACGCGACCGTTGAATCATCCCCAGCGCCGATTGGCGGCACTGGCTGTCCTCGCTCACGACTGGCTTCGTCTTCAGCGCGCCTTGGGTAAGAACACCGTCGCAGCAGCAAAACATTTTTTTGAAACGCTGGATCATTCATTTTGGAATTTTCACTACACGCTCACTTCCAAAGCTGCGCCCAAAAAAATGGCCCTGATTGGTGAAGCGCGCGTTGCCGACATTCTCGCTAATGTGTTATTTCCATTTTGGTTGGCACACGATCTCGATCCTTCCGGTTCCCTCGGAAAAACGGTGTGGGCTGAATATGCGAAGCTCTCAGCACAACTATCGAACCGACGACTTGAAACAGGAGCGACGCGTCTTTTCGGAAACGATCCGCGCCGGAAACAGTTCCTGAAAACTGTCGCGAATCAGCAGGGGTTGCTGCAAATTTACGAAGACTTTTGCATGCGGGACAACTCCGATTGCGCGCGGTGTCCGTTTCCGGAGCAGATGAAGCAATGGGAGTGACTTAGAAATGTTAATACGTCTACAGAGTAACACAAAATGTGAAGAACTTGCCTGCATTAAATCCGACATGCGGCTGAGACAGCCGCTCTACATTTGCAACGAAATGATTGTAAAGACGCCTTCGGCACATCATAATCCGGCCGCGATGCAGAAAAAGTCCTCCGCTTTCACCCTGATCGAGCTGCTGGTCGTTATTGCGATCATCGCGATCTTGATCGGTCTGCTCTTCCCCGCTTTCAAGGCAGTTCAAAACCAGGCCAAACAAGCCCAGGCGAAAAATGATCTCACTCAGATCGTTAACGCGGTGAATGCGTACTACACGGACTACGGGAAGTATCCGCTCGTTACAGCGGACACATTCTACGGGCCAGGCGGTGCTGCTACAAACAATGTGCTTTTCAACGAACTGCGCGCGGCGGTAGGCGCGACCCAAAATCCACGCCAGATCGTTTTCATTAACCCGCCATATGTGAAGAATGACACAGCGGGGAGTAGACGATCTGGCGTGAGCCCCACAGATAATCAATATTATGATCCTTGGGGAAGACCTTACGACGTAAAGATTGATGGCAGTTACGACAATCAGCTGACAAATCCTTACAGTGCCAATACCGGCGCGGGACCATCGCCACTGGCGATCGGGGTTATCGCGTGGTCAGGTGGAAAAGATGGAAAAGCCCCTCCTGATGCTGGTGCAACTACGACTTTTACAGACTCTGATGACGTCATTTCGTGGCAGTGATTGTTTGCACTGCTGTGCTGTAGAGTCCGCTGTCCTCAGCGGAACAACTCCGCCTGCATAGTGCTGACAGCAATGCATGCGATAGTCCCTGGTGGAAATTGACTATTCACTAATCACCGATCACCATTCACTTCTTCCCAGATGCGGGTGTAGTTCAATGGTAGAACGGTAGCTTCCCAAGCTACACACGGGGGTTCGATTCCCCTCACCCGCTCTCCCTCTGAAAGTCAAGATTTTAATGTAGGTCTTTGTAGGAACGGACAGAATCGAGGGAATAGAACAAAAATGGTTATTCATTATCAACCAAAACCGACGCTGTTCTTACGGCCAAAAAACAGGCGGGGCACGACAAATCACTGTGGCTATGCAAGTCATCGAGGTAAAGCCCGTTCATGGTGGCTGGAAAGTAATCGACGCTGCAGCCTCTCCAGGCTGGATGACAGTGTTTCCAGGCGCTGACGGTTTGGACTGGGCTATTAGGTACGCGATGATGCGTCAGGCGTTCGACGGGTGCGAGATTCGCGTGCTCAGTGCCACCGGCGATGTCGTCGATACGATTCACATTAGCGAAACAAAGAACTCCGGAAGGCTACCCCAACCCTTTTAGTGCCGGCCCGCAAAGGCGGAGTTGGGGTTGATTCGGTTAGCTCAGCAATAGGTCCCTTGACCGTGAAAGCCAAAGTTATTGTTTGGAATGCTGGCGATGAGGTGAAAGTCGATGGAGTCTTCATCTAGCACGATCACCACCAATGAAGCGCTACCACGGCGCAAGGCGGACACCGAAAACGCATTTCTACATACGCGAGCGATGCGCTGACGTATGATGCTGTTCCGGCGGCTCCCTATCATCCTCGTTTCGCTAAAAAATACCCGAGCAAAAGGGGTCCATGCTGGGAGCTGGCAAATGAATATAAGCGCGATCAGTCTCAGCAATTCGTTGAGAGTCAGATCCATTTGACTAAAGGTTGGTTGAATCGATCAGAACCCGCCTCACCGGAAGCAGACATCGCATGGATGGCCACGCAATAACAACGCGAATGCTTTCGACTTTGTTTCGGAAAAATTTCGCTACGTGCGCAAAATCAAAAAAATACCCACTTTGTTTCAGGGAGTTCTACCTAGGGTTGCTGCCCGTCAACAACCCGGATCATTTTCCGGCGCGAAGTCGACGTGTAAACCTTCAATGATCTGCGATTGCTTTCCGGGGCTAAGACTCGCCCAGAAGCCTCAAAGGGCCATGCACTCTCCTTACTGGATTTACAAAGATGGACATCAGAGCGGTCCATTTACGTTTCCAAAAATCCAAAGCATGTGGCGGGCGGGCACAATCAATCATGCTGACCAAGTCCGGCCCGCCGACCGACAGGAATGGCGCGCTATCGGCGAAATAAGCCGCCACCTTAACTGGGGCTACAATGCATTAGGGCTCAACGTTCTGACGGCGATCATATTAACTTTCATAGGGTGCGCAGTGCTCTGGGGTTTCGCCATGATATGGTGGTTTTATAGCTGAACGCTGCGCAAAAAGTCTCGTCACAGTTGTGCCGCGCACAAAACACGGCGAATGCCTAGGCAGGGACACAATAAGCGAGAATCAGACATTGTTGGCCCTCGCCAGATACCGCAAATGTATCTTGCTCAGCCAACTTGGGCTGCGCATCGCTGAAGCTGCCGCGCCAGATCACACGTGCAGGGACGCGCTCCCGGTTGGAAAGCGAATTCCTAAACGTAAAACTTTCGATTTCTGGTTCGGTACGTGCGCCGAAATCAGACGAACACCTATTTCAACATACGAAATCCTTCTAAGCAGAGC
>JBKPRQ010000233.1:0-6166 GCA_046734635.1 Verrucomicrobiota bacterium | reverse complement strand
TCGCTGCAACAGCAAGAGTTGCATACGTGAGAATGTGACGAGACCGTCTGGATCGACGCCTGCCGGCAATTGCGTGAGCTCTTTCTCCATCACGCTAAGGTCTCCCTTCCACGCAACCGCAAGGTTGGCCTTCTCTGCGCGGGGACCCAATGACTGGGGGGCAGCCTCGATCGCACGATCGAAAATCTTCTCCGCAGTTTCGAAATTTTTGTTTGCGTAATAATTGTCACCAAGGTTTTGAAGTACCCAGGAATCCTTCGGACTGAGGGTCGCGGCCTTCTCCAGATTCGCAGTCGATTCCTTCCATTTGCCCTGGCGGCGTTCGATGGCGCCGATGGCCATATAAACTTCCGGCGAGTTGGGCAGACTCAGCTTCGCAATGGCGAATTCGTTGAGCGCTCCCTGATAATCACGCTCACAATAGTAATAATAAAAACCCATCGCCAGATGGGCCTCAGGAAGGTTCGGCTGCAAACGAAGCGCTTCCATTGCTGCGGCTCGTGCTTTTTCCTTTCGCGCGGGCGTCGGATCGAAGTCGCGATAACTCCACTCGTGCACCCGTGCCAATGCAGCAAATGCACCGGCGAAGTTCGGATCGAGTTTCGTTGCTTTCTCAAAAAGCTGCTCGGCCTTTTCTGTATTGCTCCGGAATTTGTCCGGCCGGTAAAATATCTCGTGTCCCTCCATGAAGGCCAGATAAGCTTCGCCGTTTTCAGTGGGTGGGCGCTCTATTTGCACCTTCTCCATTGGTGACAGCTTCGCCTGCAATTCGCGTACGATTTGCTGCGCCAAGTCCGTTTGGATGGCGAACACATCGGTCAGGTCGCGATCGTAATCTTCCGCCCACATGTGCTCGTCGGTATCGGCGTTAATCAATTGCACGTTGACACGTACGCGATTGCCGATGCGGCGAACGCTGCCTTCCAGAATGGCACCAACTCCCAGCGTTTTCCCAATTTCACGAACGTTGGATGCTTTCCCTCGGTACGGCATGACCGAGGTACGCGAGATCACTTTCAGGTCGCCGATCTTCGACAAATTGGTGAGCACGTCGTCCTGAACGCCGTCCGCAAAATACGCGTTCTCCTTTTCGTCGCTCAGATTTTCAAACGGTAAGACTGCGATTGATTTGTCGCATTTATGGGCCGAAACCCGCGGCAGGAGAAAGAATCCAGCGGCCGCGGAAATGATCACGCCGGTCGCTACAAGCATAACGATATTCCGGCGACGATGCGATCTGGGCATTGCCGGCGATGGTGTCGCACGAACGCCCTGCGCGGTGATGTCGTACGCCCAGGCAAGGATCAGTGCGATTGGAAAGCCCATTAGCAGCACTACGATCACCAGACGCAGCGCCCAGTTTGGCAATTCCCACGCGGGAAAAGCGGCAGAGGCTAGTTGTATGATTCCGCCGCCGGCGATGATGTAGGCTGCTGCCACCCGGTACACCTTGCGCCGTTTAGCTTCCTCAAAGAAGCTGGTCATGGCTACAGCTTTGTCAGTGGAGACCATAAACCAACGGCCACTATATTGACACGCGAAGTGGCCTCCGCGTTCACTTAACGCCCGTAGCCAGGACAGTTTGAAAGTGTGGATTCTGCTTTCCCCGCGATACAACGCTCACTTCGATTTGCCGGAACCCGCTTTTTTCAAGGAATTGATGCAACTGCACTTCGCTGAACCCGAGCCAATGGTCTGCATATAAATCCCGGGCGCGTTCGAACCGGTGACTCAAGAGATCGAGAATCGCCAGCCGGCCGCCACGCTTCAAAATCCGATGGGCTGCAATGACAGCTTCCTGAGGATGAATGGCATGATGCAACGCCTGGCTCAAAATCGCCAGGTCGATGCTGTTTTTCGCAATCGGCGGATCTTCAATGTCGCCAAGGCGGTATTCGAGATTTTTGATTCCGTGTTTCTTCGCCAGCTGCCCGCCGAACTCGACCATCTTTGGCGAATTATCGATGGCGATGACCTTGCGTGCGTTTTTGGCGAGTAATTGCGAAAGTGTCCCCTCGCCTGCGCCCAGGTCGGCGACGGTCAGTGGCGGCAGCAAAGTAATGAGCGTATGAGCCAGCGCTTCCCAGGAGCGGCCCGGCACATAACTGCGGCCAAACTTACCCGCCAGCTCGTCGAAGTATTTACGCGCTTTGTCCTGACGTTTGTGCAGCACAAGCTTCAGACTGGTTCGATCGCGCGATGTTTCCGGCAGTTCGCGCGCGAGCAGCCGGGTAATCTCTTCAACTCGCTCTCGCTGTGCGTTACGGCCGTGATGGTTCGCGCCGTAGTACACGTTTTTTCCTACCCTGCGATCAGAAACGACACCGGCGCGTTTTAGTTGGGCGAGATGACTGGAAATGCGCGATTGGCCCATTCCCAGAATCTGCTGCAACTCAGCCACAGAAAGTTCTTCCTGCTCCAAAAGGAGCAGCAAGCGCACCCGGGTCGAGTCCGCCAGCAGCCGCAATAAATTAATGGTTGACGCCATGGGAGTAGCCAACGATATATCGACGCATCATGATTGGTCAATATGTCTTGCGACAGCGTTACATCGTTAAGACGTTAAATCGTTATAACGGCTGAATGCGTCTCTCGGCTAAACCAATCTAACTTTGTAACTCTTTTAACTAATCAACTTCACGAAAGTCATGTCTCGCCGTTACATCTTTTCATCCGAATCGGTTGGTGAAGGTCACCCCGACAAAGTTTGCGACACAATCTCCGACGCAGTGCTGGACGCGTGTCTGGCGCAAGATCCTCATAGCCGCGTAGCATGTGAGACCTACGCCAAGAGCAACGTGGTCATTGTCGGTGGCGAAATTACTTCGACGGCCAAACTGGATTATGTCCAGATCGTTCGCGATACCGTACGCGAGATCGGTTACGTGAACGATGACGACGTTTTCCATGCTGACCGGATTTTCGTTAGCAACATTATCACCGGCCAGTCTCCGGATATCGCGCAAGGCGTGGACGCACGCGCGGCCGATGGGAAAGAGACAGCCGAACAAGGCGCAGGCGACCAGGGGCTGATGTTCGGTTACGCCTGTGACGAAACTCCCGAGCTCATGCCCGCGCCAATCATGTTCGCCCACCGGCTCGAGCGCGAACTCACGCGAATTCGAAAAAGCGGCAAAGTGGGTTGGCTCCGCCCAGACGCGAAATCGCAGGTCTCAGTGATTTACGAAGACGGAAAGCCGATCGGCATTTCCTGCGTAGTCGTTTCGACACAGCACAGCCGCGACGTGAAGCATTCCGAAATCCGCAGCTTCGTAATCGAGGAAGTAATCAAGAAAGTTTTGCCCGCGGAACTGCTCAGCGAGAAAACACAATTTCTGGTCAATCCGACCGGCAATTTCGTCATTGGTGGTCCGCAGGGCGACACCGGTCTGACGGGCCGCAAGATCATTGTTGATTCTTACGGCGGAATGGGACGCCATGGCGGCGGCGCGTTTTCGGGAAAAGATCCGAGCAAGGTCGATCGCAGCGCGGCATACATGGGTCGCTGGGTCGCCAAGAACGTGGTAGCCGGTGGCCTGGCGAAAAAATGTGAGGTGCAATTCGCATACGCCATCGGTCATCCTAAACCGCTCAGTGTGCACATAGACACCTTCGGCACGCACGCGGTCGACGAAGAATCAATCGAACGCGCCGTGCTGGCCACCTTCAGTTTCAAGCCGGCGGACATTATTCGGCAGCTTGATTTGCTGCGCCCGATTTATTCAAAAACGACGAACTATGGCCACTTCGGGAAAATAGACGATCCCGATATCACCTGGGAAAACACAGACAAAGCTGCCGGCCTCAAAAAGGCGGCGAAGTAAATTTATGGAAACATCTACAATCGAACGCACAAAACAGGATTACAAAGTCAAAGACATCAACCTTGCGGATTTCGGCAGGAAAGAAATTTCCATCGCAGAGAAGGAAATGCCGGGTCTGATGGCGATCCGCGAAAAGTACGCGCCGCAGAAACCGCTCGCAGGCGTACGCATCACAGGGTCGCTACACATGACGATCCAGACAGCGGTGTTGATTGAAACGCTGAGGGACCTGGGCGCAAACGTGCGCTGGGCGAGCTGCAATATTTTCTCAACCCAAGATCACGCCGCGGCAGCGATCGCCAAAGAGGGCATCGCAGTGTTCGCGTGGAAAGGCGAATCGCTCGAAGATTACTGGCGGTGCACCTATCGGGCGATTTCACATCCAGAAGGCAAAGGCCCGCAACTGATCGTCGATGATGGTGGGGACGCCACTTTGCTCATTCACAAGGGCTATGAGCTCGAAGAAGGCAGCGATTGGGCAAAGACGGAATCGGCAAACAGGGAAGAACAGGTCATCAAGGATTTGCTACTCGAGATTCATCGTGAAAACCCGTATCGCTGGCACGAGATCGTAAAGGAATGGCGAGGCGTTTCCGAAGAGACCACAACCGGCGTGCACCGGCTCTACAAAATGCAGCAGGAACAACAGCTACTCGTTCCTGCGATCAACGTGAACGATTCCGTCACCAAATCGAAGTTCGATAACCTCTACGGTTGCCGGCATTCGCTGGTCGATGGACTGAATCGGGCGATGGACGTGATGCTCGCCGGGAAGGTCGCCGTGGTTTGCGGTTATGGCGATGTCGGCAAAGGCTGCGCCCAATCGTTGCGCGGCCAAGGCGCGCGTGTCGTCGTCACTGAGATTGATCCAATCAATGCACTCCAAGCGGCGATGGAAGGCTATGAAGTGACCACGATCGAAGATACGCTCGGTCGCGGGGAGGTTTATATCACTGCAAGCGGCAATATTGACGTAATTACGCTCGATCATATGCAGCGGATGAAAGACCAGGCAATCGTCGCCAATATCGGTCACTTCGATAATGAGATTCAGGTCGACGCTCTTAATGCCGCCAAAGGTGTGAAGAGAACCAATATCAAGCCGCAGGTGGATAAATACACATTCCCGGATGGTCACGAAATTTTCCTTCTTGCCGAAGGTCGCCTTGTGAACCTCGGATGCGCCACTGGTCACCCGAGCTTTGTAATGTCCAATTCATTTTCCAATCAGGTCCTGGCCCAGCTAGACCTTTGGAAGAACCGCGACACCTACAAAGTTGGCGTTTATGTTTTGGCGAAGAAGCTCGACGAGGAAGTCGCGCGGCTGCACCTGGAAAAGATCGGCGTGAAGCTCACCAGGCTTTCCGAGAAACAAGCCGACTATCTGGGCGTTCCAGCCGACGGCCCGTTCAAGTCAGAGTCTTATCGATACTGATCTGGAGGCGTCCGTGCTGTGGCGACATGGTGCGATTTGACGTTATCCCGGTTTCATTGTGCGCTCGTAACTTCAACGTAGCTGCAGTTTGTTTGTCCGCTACGTCGCCATTTTCCTAGAACGTGCACGCGGCGATTCTTTTTCGCCGCGTCAGTGAGGATTTCCGTCTGACGCCTTGGTGCTGCAAGCGAGATCATCGATCGGGGGCCGTGAAAATCGAACATGATTTGCGGCGCGCACGGCTCGCCCGCATAAAGCGAAACCCACCCGATTTGATCGAAACGCGTGCCGACGGCGGCCGCCTTGACCTGCGGCGCCGCCTTCTTTATCTGGGCGCAACCTGCCATTCCAGCCAGAGCGATCCCTGCAGCGATTAGATTCAAAAATAGCTTTCTCATACCGAAGCAAATCAGAATTGCTCGCGCCTGGCAGCGATTTTTCGAGCGAGATAGGGTGAGAAATATCCCGCATAACGCCTCTGCAATTCGCGACGCTGCCAATCTTTGCCAGTGACAATCTTCCGGCAATTGGGGGAGCCGCATTTGCATTCAAGGGAGTAATCATCGTCGTCAGTCGTCGCCCAATCATGCGTGAGTTCTTCGCCGGCCCGGACGTCGCGCATCGCCACGAAGGTGATCTCGCCGCGCATTCCAAGATTCGGATCACACGAGTGATTCGAATACAACATCGACAACTCACGTTCTTCGTCGATCGCCGGCGCGATGAATAAGTCGTCGTCGATCTGAATCTCTACCGGCCCGAGGCATGGCGTGATTTTTTCTCGCAACGTTTTTCGATCGACAATCCGCCCGCCTTTCACCGCTACGATTTCGTCTTTGACAATATCCGCAGTCGCAAACAAGCCGCGCCCGTGAATTTTACTTTCACGGACTTCGGTTTTTGGCGA
>JBKPRQ010000232.1:0-7789 GCA_046734635.1 Verrucomicrobiota bacterium | reverse complement strand
ACCCGCGACACAATCAAGCATTTATTCCGGTAGAGTTTCAGATCACCTACCGCTTTGGGCACAGTATGGTGCGGCCCTCATACCGCGCTAATCTCCACGGAGATAATGGACAGCCATTCTTCGGCATGATTTTCGATCCGGCGGGGGAAGGCAGTCCGGACCCGATCGACTTGCGCGGCGGCGCCAGAGCTCCAAGGCGCTTCATCGGCTGGCAAACCTTCTTCGACTTCGGCGGCGCTTACAGTGCCGATGTGCGTCCAAACAAAAGGATCGACACTATCGTCTCGACGCCGCTCTTCCATCTTCCCCTGGGGACGATTTTCAACGGGATGCCGCCAGACTCGCTGATGCAGCGCAACTTGTTAAGGTGTCTGACCTGGCAGCTCCCCTCCGGTCAGCGTATTGCCAATGAAATGGGCATTCAACCACTCAGCGACACTGAGCTGGCTGAGTTACAGCCCATCCGTTCATCGTTTGTTACCGCGACGCCGCTTTTCTATTACATCTTGAAAGAAGCTCAGCTAAGAGAAGACGGTCTGCGTCTCGGCCCTGTAGGCGCGCGGATCGTAGCCGAGGTATTTGTCGGACTGCTTCAGCTGGATCCCGACGCTTATCTCACCGTGCAACCTAACTGGGTACCAACCTTACCCACGCACGATGGAATACCTGAAAGTTTTCGTATGATCGACTTTCTGACCTTTGCTAGCGTGGATCCTACCAGCCGCGGTCAGTAGTCGTTCGTTGAACATAAGATTTAATCGCGAGTCGACACAAATCTGCTTTAATCCTTCGTGTTCGTTCGTATCCATTGGTGGTTACCTGTCGTCCACCCACTCCCGCGACATTCGCATCATCCGTGTCTGGCACATGGCGTTGCCACCGCGAAGTGGAGCCTTTAAGTCTCTGCATTTTTCGTGTAACGGATCTCGGAATTTTTCGAAGTACATCAGTGAACGGCCAGAAATGACTTCTAAAGAATGAGAGGTCCAACAAGGCCAAAACAAACAAGGACAAACAGTTTATGAAAACACGAAACATCACAATCACACTACTAATCCTCATGCTTGGCTTCCTTGCGCTTTCACCGATGGCGCAAGCGCTCAGTCCAGCGCCGGACGGCGGCTATCCCGGAGGGAACACTGCAGAAGGACAACAGGCCCTCTTCGGCCTTACTACTGGGAATTTCAACACCGCCGTCGGAATATTCTCGCTGTTGAGTAACACGAAGGGTAATTTCAATACCGCACTTGGGGCCGGGACACTCCTGGCCAACGTCGGAAACCCAACTACCGGTGAGGGAATCCAAAACACCGCCACTGGCGCGGGAGCTCTCTTGAGCAATACCACCGGTTTCGACAATACAGCCAATGGAGCATTCGCGCTGTTTACCAACGCAGGAGGTGCTGGCAATACGGCGACCGGCACCAGCGCCCTCTTCAGCAACACCACTGGCAGCGACAACACGGCAGACGGCACTTTTGCGCTGATCAGTAACATCGGCGGCAGCAGCAACACGGCCGTCGGCCGGGACGCGCTCTTTTTCAACACGAGTGGCGACGACAACACGGCCATCGGACGCTCCGCGCTCGGCCTCAACGGCACGGGCTTCAACAACACGGCCGTCGGACTCTCCGCGCTCGGTCTCAACACCACCGGCAACTCCAACACGGCCGTTGGTTGGAACGCACTCGGCTTCAACGTCGCCGACGGCAACACAGCCCTCGGCGTTAATGCGCTTGCTCTCAACATTACCGGCGCGCAGAACACGGCGGTGGGCACTGGAGCCCTCTTTAGCACAACCGGCGGCAACAACACTGCGCTGGGTAATGCAGCTGGCGCCGACCTCACCACAGGCATTGCCAATATCGATATCGGGGCTGACGTCCGCGGTCTGGCGGGCGAGAGCAATACCATCCGGATAGGCGACAATCTGCCCACCGGCGGGCAGTCCAACTCCTATATCGGTGGTATTAACAGCGAGTCGTGTGATCCAGACAGCTGCTTTGTTGTAGGAGCTGATATCAACAACAAGTTGGGCACTAACGCGGGTCCGGGGCCCGGAGTGCGGGTTAAGGATGTTATCGAAGACCACAAGAAAGTCGCAGAATTGCAAGCCACCGTGGCGGCTCTCAGTGCGCAGCTCAGAGCGCAGACCGCGCAGATCCAAAAGGTGAGCGCGCAGATTCAAACCAACCAGCCAACTGCGAAGGTGGCTCTCAATAACCCGTGAGGAGGAGTGGACACAGTTTGTGGCCAGGGTCATCGACCCTGGCCACAGCTGCGAACCTGAGGTCTACAATGAAAATAAAAATTGCCCAGTTAGTTCTGATAATCTTTGCTCTTTCGCGAATGGCCCAAGCCGTCAATCCGGCGCCCGATGGCGGCTATCCTGGGGGCAACACCGCGGAGGGCCAGAACGCACTTTTTAGTCTCACCGGTGGCACTTACAACACCGCCGTTGGTCTCTTTTCACTTGAGAGCAACGCCACTGGCAATTTCAATACGGCTACTGGTGCCGGAGCGCTGTTTGCAACCATTGCGGACGAAAATACAGCTACCGGCGCTGGAGCGCTCTTCAGCAATACCGAGGGCGAAGCCAACGCGGCATATGGAGTGTTTGCTCTATTTAACAATATCGAAGGCAGCGACAACACAGCCAACGGATCAAACGCGCTTTTTACGAACACTACTGGCCAAAACAACACGGCCATGGGTGCCGGGGCGCTTTTTTTCAATGATGGCCACGAAAGTAACAACGAAGGGTCTGAAAACTCGGCCTATGGAGTGAATGCGCTGTTCAGCAATACCACTGGCTACGCCAATAGCGCCTTCGGCGCAAGGGCAATGCCCTCCAACACGAGTGGCAGTTTCAATACGGCGGCCGGTTTTCAAGCGCTCGGACAAAGCATCAGTACAGGCGACGGTACGGTCGCCACAGGCAGCTTTAACACGGCTGTCGGTGAGCGCGCGCTTGGTGACGTTAGCACCGGTGGCTACAATGCCGCACTCGGTGCGGAGGCTGGATTCGAGGTAAACACGGCTAGTAATGTGATCTGCATCGGTGCTGGCGTTCCTGGTATCTCCAGCGTCGTCGGGGAGGTGGATGATAGCTGCTATATCGGCAGTATTTACAACGCACCGATAGACGTTACCACTGCCCTGGCTGTATTCGTGGACCAGGATGGAAAACTTGGAACGCAAGGTTTCTCCTCACAACCTGGCCTGCCAAAACTTGGTTCGAACGAGTTCCTCAGAGATAACAAAAAAGTGCAGAACTTGGAAGCCACGATCGCACAGCTACAAAAACAAATAGACGTCCTGACTGCACAGCTCGAAAAACATGGGGCCGATATCCAGCAGGTTAGAGCCGAGGTTCAACTAACCAAGACGGCACCACCAACAGCTACCAATAAGTAACATTGCGTAGCTGGTGCGGCCGGCGCCCACCTCCTACTTTTCACGAGCGGCTTTGACAATCTGGACGAAACTGCGTGGATCGAGGCTGGCGCCGCCGACAAGCGCGCCGTCGATGTCCGGCTGACTCATGAGCTCGCCTGCGTTTTCCGGTTTAACGCTCCCGCCATACTGAATACGCACACGCTCGGCTGTCGCGTCGTCAGCCATCTGGTGCAAAGTGTGGCGAATGAACGAGTGAGCTTCCTGTGCTTGACCAGGCGTCGCGTTGCGACCGGTGCCGATCGCCCAGATCGGCTCATACGCAATCACCGTTTCCTGTAATTCCTTTGGACTCAAACCGGCGAGACTGCCGCGCAATTGGATCGACAGTATTTTTTCAACGTTCCCTCTGTCCCGCTGGTCGAGCGTTTCCCCAATACAGACAATGGGACGCAGCGTTGCTTCATGGGCGGCGCGCACCTTGCGATTCACGATTTCGTCAGTCTCACCAAACAACGTGCGGCGTTCGCTGTGCCCGAGCACGACGTAATGTACAAACAAGTCGCGCAGCAGAGCAGCGCTGATTTCGCCGGTAAATGCGCCGCGTTTCTCCCAATACATGTTTTGCGCGCCCACTTTGATGTTCTGCGATTTGCCTAATGATTCCATCACTTTTGCAATCGCAGTGAAGGGCGGCACGATCACCACTTCCACATCGGTGATTTCACCGAGATCCAGTAGCATCGACTCGACAAATCGCGCCGACTCGGCCTGCGTCATATTCATTTTCCAATTAGCGGCGACGATTTTCTTTCTCATGTGTTTTGGTTCCTGACTGCAGACTCAGAACTGAAAATAAATGAATGGTGTGTAGTGCGGCGGAACAAATAAGAGGACGACTGCAAAAGTGCAACCGTAAGCCGCTGCAAAGACTGGGGCGGGCCATCGTCGCCAGGGTTCTGCAAACCATCGGCGCGAGTTGAGCCAATGGATTAAGACAAGTGAGCCGACCAGCAAAAACAGCCATCGATGGAAATGTTGGCTACCACCGCCCTGAAACAGAGCGAACTGCTTTAGTATTATTCCCGCGCTGCTCAAGTCATGCGCCCGGAAAAAGATCCAGGCGATGCACACCACATAGATCGTAATCGGCCACGCAAGCCAGCCCATCGCCCGCGCGGCCCACTTGAGACCCTCGGTCAGCCGGATCCACTCACGATGAATCAGGAGCGCCGTTCCATGTAACGCGCCCCAGATGACGAAGGTCCACGCAGCTCCGTGCCACAGGCCGCCGAGCAGCATCGTGATCATGACGTTTCGATAGGCAAATCCACGCGAGCCACGATTTCCGCCGAGTGGAATGTAGAGATAATCACGCAGCCAACTGGATAGACTGATGTGCCAGCGCCGCCAGAAATCAGAGACATTCCGCGCAAAGTATGGAAACTGGAAGTTGTTTGGTAATTGATACCCGAGCATCCGGGCAGCTGCGATGGCCATGTCTGTGTACCCGGAAAAATCGCAATAAATTTGGATTGCATAGAACAACACGGCAATCCACGCGCTGGAAGGTGTGAAATCCGCCGGATGAGCGAAGTAACGATCGACGGTTGGCGCAACCCCGTCGGCGATACAGGCCTTCTTGATAAATCCGACCAGGAATAGCATCACCGCGCCACGCACATCGACGTTGGAGAATCTGCGGACCGAGACGAGCTGCGGCAGAAAGTACACTGCACGGACAATCGGTCCCGCGACCAGCGGCGGGAAAAAACTCACGAACAACGCAAGATCCGTAAAACTCGAGATGGGCGGCAGCTTTCGACGATATACGTCGATCGTGTAACTCATCGAGTGAAACGTGTAGAAGCTAATGCCAACCGGCAGAATGATGTTGAGCGTGTTTACGCTCGCCGGTAAACCGAGCCACGCCAGAAACCCGGACGCCGAAGAGACGAAAAAGTTAAAGTATTTGAAGAAACCCAGGGCGCCCAGATTGACGCACACACTTGCGGCAATCCAGAGACGTCGCCACGCCGGACTTTCAGTACGCCCGAGCAGTTGGCCGACAACGTAATCCACCGTCGTAGACCCAAGGAGTAAGAATGCAAATTTCCAATTCCAGGCTGCGTAAAAGGCATAACTACAGGCGAGAAGCCACACCTTGCGCCCGGCGTTGTTGCGCATCGCCCAGTAGACGATGAACACAAGCAGAAAAAACCAAAGGAAGCGAAATTCAACGAAGGACATTCGAACTGGAATGAATGCGAGGTTAGACCGTTGCGAGACTGTTGATCACTTGATGTCGCCCGTTCGCGCAAGCTCGACGAAATTCGTTGCCACAAGACGCGTGAATTCTTCCGCTCCCGATTTGGTCAGATGTTGCGCGTCGCGACGTGCGCTGCTGCAATAGAGGTTCGGATACGTTCGAGGATTATTAAAAGCCATCACAACGCCTGTCAGTCCGGTGCTTTCGGTAGCAACGTTAATTTCCGTCGCGCTTGGCGTAATCAAAAAGATTGGCGCGGCTCCGATACTCCTGACTTCCTGCGCGCACTGTCGGTAGGCTTCCACGGCATAAGGGGAAAGCGCACTTGTACCGGTCTGTGCCATCGCAGCCGCAAGCGCGCGCTCGTAGGCAGCCGTTTGGTTGGGAGACATTCGATTCGGTCTGGTCACGTAACCATCGCTGGCTGCACCAAGGTAGCTTGCGCGACGTTCCTTTGTGTCGCGACTCAAGAAATGGTCGAGAACATCAGCTGCCCTTGCCACGTTCGTATAGTTTCTTTCAACCTGCCCCGCATAAAATGTCAGCAGGCTACGCGTGCTTTTCTCGTCTCTTTGACGCAGAACAATATCGCGAAGTTTCGTGGGACTTAGCGCCCAAAGCCGACCTGTGCCGGCGTCGGTAAGCTTTCGCAAAAGCAGCGATGCCCGCTTCCAGTCAGCCCAATAAAGTGCGCGACGGCTGGTCTGGTTCTCGGGAGACCACTTCGTTTGAAGCTCATCATATTCGATGAAGACCCATCTCAAATTGCGCGGCTTCAGATTCAAGATCTGCTCAAGCAAGTAAGAAGTCTCCGGCAAATACATGCCGCCGATTCCGAAGTTGAAGCTGCGCGTCGGCAGGCCGCTCTCGCGCGTAACGCTATCAAAAATGGCGGGTGAGATCTGAAAGTAGACACGGCTCGATCCGATAAAGAGCGTGTCAAACTCGTCCTTGTGCGCAGCGAAGAATCGGAATTTCTGCGAGACCCCGCCGTCGATTTCTGGAAACGGCAGAACGGCGCGCAGACCGATGCAAGTTATAAGGAATGCGGCTACACCGATGACCGAATTGGTCACTCCGCGAATGAGCGTGTTGCGGCCGGTATCTTGATCCGGCAGTGGAGGCTCAACGGGAACCTTCGAAACGACCTCGCGAGCTGGCACAGTTTATTTCTTGTCGCTTAACGCAGCCACACCCGGCAATTCCTTGCCCTCCAGCAATTCAAGCGACGCGCCGCCACCGGTAGAGATGAATGTCATTTTGCCGGCGAGCCCGGCTTGTTTCACCGCGGTCACTGAGTCGCCG
This sequence comes from Verrucomicrobiota bacterium, assembly GCA_046734635.1. Classification (GTDB taxonomy): domain Bacteria; phylum Verrucomicrobiota; class Verrucomicrobiia; order Chthoniobacterales; family UBA10450; genus Udaeobacter. The sequence goes on along the minus strand of JBKPRQ010000232.1, from coordinate 819 downwards.
CCGCCGATGATTGTCGTTGCGCCGGATTGCGCAAGCGCTTCCGCAATCGCAATCGTCCCCTCCCCGAATTCGGGAATCTCAAAAACACCGAGCGGCCCGTTCCACAGAATGGTTTCGGCCCTGGCAATTTCCTCCTGGTAAAGCGCGATCGTCGCCGCGCCGATATCGACTGCCTGCCATCCGTCAGTGATCCCGTGTTCGGGCGAGAGGCGGCTCGTGTTCCGCATGTTTGCCCCGGGACGAATTTCGTCTGCTTCTACGGTATCAATGGGAAGCAAGAATTTCACGCCGCGTTTCTTCGCTATTTCGAGAAGCTCGCGCGCAAGATCGATTTTGTCCGATTCGACTTTACTTGCGCCGACCGGAATTCCTTCGGCCTTCAGAAACGTGTTCGCCATCGCCCCACCAATCAGGATAACATCGGCTTTCTCCATTAGCGCCTTCAAGACCCCAATTTTATCGGAGACCTTCGAGCCGCCTAAAATAACAACGAAAGGCTTCGCGGGATTCTCAAGGCCGTCACGCAGGTGCTTTAATTCTTTCTCCATGAGGAAACCCATCGCTGATTTATCGACGAATTTTGCGATTCCGACTGTGGACGCATGCGCGCGATGGGCGGCACCGAACGCGTCGTTGACGTAAATATCGCCGAGACTGGCCAGCGCCTTGGCAAAATTCGGATCGTTCGCTTCTTCACCGGCTTGGAACCTGACGTTTTCCAGCAACGCAACGTCGCCATCCTGCATGTGTTCGACGATTTTCTCCGGCACTTCGCCAATCGTGTCGTGACTGAAAATGACGGGATGATGGATTAGCGAG
>JBKPRQ010000231.1:0-5273 GCA_046734635.1 Verrucomicrobiota bacterium | reverse complement strand
AAGAACATTGCGCCGTTGATCCAAAGAGAATTCCCTATGGCAGTAAGGTTGTCTTTCCCGATGCGGAGGAGTGTGTCGCCGTAGACAGCGGACCAGATGTAATCAATCGCAAAGCCGCGCGCTCGTGTGGACGGAAGGCGGTCGAGCGTAATGCCATTGTCATTGATCGGTTTTTCGGGAGCAATCAGAAAGCGCTTGAGTGGGCACAAACGCATCCGCACTTCATGACGGTGCGAATTTTAACGCCCGAGGTCCAGCTTGCTGGGAAGTAAAAATAATGAATTGGGATAAGCTCCTCGTAATCGGTCGCGATAGGGACAGCTTCAAAGCTCTCGTCGGTCGTAAGATTCGCGAACGACGTCAAGACGAGCGGCAACTTGCCGAGCATTGTACGACAAAGCATCAGCTCCAGGCGAGAAATTCATGCGTTGCCGATGCAAGAAGTTATCGCCTTGCTCGACGATTGCCCGTGCCCGCTGCTGCACGATCCGACCGGGAAGCACTAATTACCGTGGAGCGGTTCAGTAAAATCCGGAATGTGACTCAAGAAATTTCGCGATTAGCAATTCGAGCACTAGCCGACCAGCCAATTTAGCGCGCACTTTTCAAGTCGGCGCAAACAGATAAGGCGACAGCTCCGAAATGTTGAAACTCGCTCGTTGCCCGCGTTGACTCATGTGCTCCCGGCGGGAAAGGATGAAGTAAGAAGGAAAAATTAAGAAGTCGGATCATCGGATCCCGGAGAGCGCGTTGTTAGTTTGAGTGTCAACTCGCAAACGAGCGGGAAGTGATCTGACGCCACACGCGCGAGCGGCGTGCGATGGACATTCAGATGTGTCGGAGATAGGGCGGCGTTCACGAAAATGTGATCGACCGCGAGCGAAGGCAAACGGGTGGGAAAGGTGCGAAACGCCCTCGGCGGCCTAACGAGCGTGCGCACGTCGCGCAGATGTGCCCCGATGAGCCTGTAAGCGCGCGAGGTTCGCACGCTGTTGAAATCTCCGAGTAAAATTGCCGGTTCCTCCGGTGGCACAGAGCCGAGCCAGGCCGGTCCAATTAACAGTTTCGCCTGCAAGCTGCGCTCGCTGTAGCCGAGACCAAAATGACTGTTGATAATGTGCACCGGACCGAGATCGGTTTCCGCCTGTATCCAGATTGCGCTCCGCTGCTCACGGCAGTACCAGGGCGGCGCGCCCGGCATCTCGGCAGCGCGTTTCAGCGCGATCGGGAAACGGCTCACGATGGCGTTGCCATACTGCTCGTCGCCGCTGCGCATTGCCGGATGAAAATAATATTTCCAACCGAGCTGCTGCGCGATCAGCGCCGCCTGGTCGGCGTGTGCGGAACGTGCCCGGCCAAGATCCAGTTCTTGCAGGCCCACGATGTCGGCCGACATGCTCGCGATCACTTCCGCGATGCGACCTTCCGAGCGTTGTCCGTCCATTCCAACACAACCGTGGACGTTATAGGTGGCAATCCGTAGTCGTCGTGCGGTGGGTTCGGTTGTCATCTCCTTATGGCCTCACATCTGCGAGGCGAACAGCGATCCGATCCGACCTTTGATTTTCTCGCTCCAGGGTCTACGCCGCCAATCGTCCAGCGTAATCTCGCGGCAATGACTCTTGTCCTCTTCAAAGACCCGCGTGTGCGCGGCGACAAATTTCTCATCGAGCACGTTCAAATTCGCTTCCTCGTTCAGAGATAACGAGCGGTTGTCAAGATTCGCCGAACCGACAGACGCCCAGCAATCGTCTACGAGGAGATATTTGCAGTGAAAACGCGCGGGCAGGTATTCATAGAAACGGGCACCCTCTTCCAGCAATCGTCGCCAGCGCGTCTTGCCCACCGCACGAACCACATGCGCGTCAATGTCAGGGCCGGGCGTGATGATTTCGACTTTCACTCCACGCCGAAGCGCATCGAGCAAGGTTTGCATGCAGAGTCTGTCCGGAATGAAGTAAGCGTTTGCGATCCGAATGTGGCGACGCGCGGCAGCGATCGAGATGAGTAACATCAGACGCGCGCTATCCGAGCCTTCGCCGGCGGAGCTTTTGAAGACCTGACAGATGTCGTCACCCGCAGGTTCCAATTCTGGAAAATACTCGTTACCGTGAAGCAACTCCGCGCGCGTCTCGAGCCAGTTATCCATGAACGCCTGCTGCATCTGCGCGACGGCAGGACCCTCCAGACGATAATGCGAATCACGCCAGAGGCCGCGGGTGCGCCCATCGCCCTTCCAGTCGTCCGCGATCCCCGTACCGCCGAGGTAACCAGTCCGTCCATCAATAACGAGAAGCTTGCGATGCGTGCGGAAATTGACTGCTACATTGAGGAACCGGAAGATTTCGAGCCGTACACCCGACTCGCGCACCGCGTTCATGGCGCGGCCGTGAAGGCAATCGCAACCCAGGGCATCCTGAAGAAAATGTACTTTCACGCCGGCCCGAGCGCGTTCCGCTAGCGCTTCGGCAAATGCGTCCGACACTTCGCCTTCTCTGAAAAGGAAGTTCTCGAACGTAATGGTCCGCTGCGCAGAACGGATCGCCCGGAGCAAGGCGGGAAAGATCTCATCGCCATTTTCGAGCGCGGTTACTTTGTTGCCTTTCAACAAGGGTGGGCCGAGCAGATTTCCCATCATCCGCACGAAGACCTCATCTCCGGCTGCGTAGTCTGCGAAGATTTCGTGATGGATTTTCTTTTCTGTAGGAAAAAAATTGCGAGCGAGAAAGAGCGTGGCCGCTCCGCCAACAGCAGCCGCGCCTAGCACCTTCGGCCATTGTGGCGGGCAGGGCCGACGAAAAGGATTCTTCACGCAAGGATATCGCATAGCTCGCCTGATTGGTTCCCTGTATCAGGCTGACATGACTTCCGCGCCCGTAGTGCAGAGCGTGATCAAATTTCGGAAACCGCAGTCAGCGACAGCTCCGAAATTTTTGAAACTCGCTCGTTCCCCGCACTCGCTCGGTCGCCGCGCCGACCTTTACATCTCATCAGCTCCATTGAAACTCGTTCGCTGCCCACGCTTTGACTTATGTGCTCCGCACAGTTTCGACCTCTCGGTTTGCCCATCTACGTCGCAAGCGCCCCCGCTGCTCCGTTGATGCGCTCGCTCCCGCGAGACTTAGTCGCCGCGGCGACCTTGACCGTCCATCTCGCTCGTTCCCACGGCTCGGTTCACTCCGTGCTACCCTCGCGGTCCCGGCGGCTGCCGGATCGCTCATCACATTAGCTCCATTGGACGAGACGGGTGCAAGAAACGGTCCAATCTTGGCAAGATGTTGCGCGCACGAGCACGTTAAGAGCGCGATCTTCGCAGCACTATGAAAGAACTAATTAACACAATCGTCCAGAAAACTGGAATCAGTCAGGAAAACGCGCAGAAGTCTGTGCAAGTAACGCTTGGTTTCTTGAAAACCAAGTTGCCGGCTCCACTCGCGGGGCAGTTGGATTCATTCCTTATTGCGAACCCGGTACCGTTCGTCGCTAAAGCCTAAGTTAAATCGGGAAAATATCGGACCCGATCCACAAAGCGTGGGTCGGGTCGGGTAAGGGCCGCGAATTGAGTGGCCACAACAGATCATGATCTCGAAAATTATTAGCGGCGCAGCATGTCCGCTCGCTTCCAATCCCAAATCGTTCTTCAATTGTCCAGACTTGCACGGTGGTGTTCCGGGCTTGCCAGGAATTACTCGTCCAAATGAAAAGGCGCGCATCGCTGGGTCAGGCTTCGGTCGAATTCGCGCCCGTCAACAACCCGATCCCGAAAGTTTCGGGGAACCGAATCTCGTGCTTTAGGGCAGGATTCGCGCTTTCAATCCAGCTTTGCGGACAGCGACCCTAGACTTTTGAGCAAGAAATTTTTCTCACCAATGGAGCAGATAAAACCTAACTACGTCGGAGGCGTGAATGTGGAAGCCCGCACAGTCAAGGAAATCGTCGAGCCTGCGAAGAGTATTTCTAATAAGATTTCTGTAAGGGCGGCTTTAGACCAAATGCAGGCGCAGGCAACCGATTCGTCACCTGTAGTCGATCAACGCGGCGAATTATTGGGTATCCTGTCGAAGAACAAAATGAACCGGAGCGTGGGTGGTTTCGGACACGACCCCAAGACAGAACCGGTAGAAGCACACATCGAAAAAAACAATGCCTATTGCTTCGAAGACCAGACGATTGCGGAGGCGGAGCAGATGATGCTCAACGCAAAACTCGGCAAAGTTTTTGTAGTAACGCGCGAAAAATTGCTGGTAGGGACGATAAATATTCAGGCAATTGCACAGGAAGGGAAGAAATTGGGGTCGCGTCTCAACTCCGAAATTTTTCGCGAACACGGCATTTGACATTTAGTTCTCGTTAGGCCGATGTCCTTGTCCGCGACCGAAAAAATCTGCGGCTGACACACATCCGCCACTACAGCGCGCGCCCGCCTTCCGGCGTTAGTTCGCCGCGCTTTGGGACTGTGGGGGCCGAGAAACACGGGATCATCCAGTAACGGCGCTAGAGCCGCGCTGATGTAGTCGATCGTCCTCTTAGCTCCTTTCGTTAGCGAAAGAACATTAAGTAAACGAGAACGCTTAACGCCACCACGACGATAATCATTTGCTGCAGGTGTTTCGTGGGCTGCGACGGAAGTGCCCCCGATGCGCTAGCACAATGACGGCAATGATGATCGACGATGGAAAGCGCATAGCCGCAGGTGGGGCAAGACTCCAGGGACATCTGATACCAATCGCAGACATTGACCTAATAGCGAAGAATACCGGAGGAAAATGGGGTCGCGCCTAAACATTTCCGAAGCAATCCCGGCGCCAGGGGGCCTGGTTACTCGCTCGCGTGGACGATGTAGCTACCGACTTGTTTGTCGCGCTCCAGCTTTAGCAGCCCACGCTTTTGCGCTTCCAGGAGGAGTTCGTTGGATGCACGGAACCCATGCGCTCGCTCGTTGAAACCGGGGTTCTGACGTTTCATCGCCTGTTTCATTAGTGAACCCCGGATCGGATAATCCTCGCCTCGCTCGCCGCGCAGCGCTTCCAAGGTTTTCCTCAGAAGATCGAGCGCTCCGTCGATTGAGGGTCGATGATCTCTGCCAGTTTTCGCTGCTGGCGCGGACGCGGCAACGCTCGGACGTTTCTTTGCTGGCTCCACGCGCACGAGATCGTCGTAATAGATAAATTCGTCGCAGTTGCTGATGAATAGATCGGACGTGGACTTTTTAACGCCGACGCCGATGACCGTCTTGTCGTTCTCGCGCAATTTGCTGACGAGCGGCGAAAAGT
>JBKPRQ010000230.1:0-19802 GCA_046734635.1 Verrucomicrobiota bacterium | reverse complement strand
TTTGCAAAAGTCTCAAATTGCGGAATTAGTAACGACGAACAGCACGCCTGTGCGCACCGTAAAAGGGTTTAAAACCACGGTGTTATGCGTTTCCGAGCTTCTCGGGGAAGGCATCAAGCGGATTCACAATGACGAATCCGTTTCGTCGCTGTTTAATATAGAGAACGGAACAAATGGCAAAACAGGTTAAATTAAAAGCAGAGCCGCGAGCTGACGTGGGCCGGTCGGGCGTGCGCAAGCTACGAGCCCGCGGACTTATTCCGGCCGTCATTTACGGAGGGAAAGTTAAACCACAGTCCTTGCAGGTCACTGCCCGGGATATCAATGCAATGATGAGCCACGCCTCAGGCGAAAATGTGCTCGTTGAACTCGAAATCTCGGGTGAAAAATCGAATCGCGCAGCGCTAGTGCAGGAAGTGCAACATTCGCCTGTAGGCGGCGAAATCGTTCATGTCGATTTTCATGCCATATCCATGGATCAAACGATCCAGGCTGAGGTACCTCTCGAGCCCACCGGCACGCCTGTCGGCGTTAAGACTTTCGGCGGGTTGCTTGAGCAAAGTTTGCGCGCACTCGCCATCGAATGTTTGCCGCGCGATTTGCCAGATCGAATTAGCGTAGATGTGTCGCAACTGAATATCGGCGATTCCATACACGTGCGCGACATCCAGTTGCCTTCCGGCGTAACTGCAAAGGTGCCGGCGGATCTGACCGCATTTTCGGTTCTGGCTCCTGTTGTCGAAGAAGAACCAGTTGCCGTTGAGGCCGAAGCTGCTGCCGGACCAGAAGTTATCACCGAGAAGAAGGAAGAGGGCGAAGCTGCCGGCGCCGCACCAGCTGCGAAGGAAAAGGCTCCAAAGGAAAAAGAGCAAAAGAAGTAATCCATTTTCGATTTTCGATTTTGGATTTTCGATTGCGCGACGGTGGAAGAAAAACCAATTCGGTTGGTCGCGGGACTTGGAAATCCGGGTCCCGAACATGCCGCTACCCGGCACAACATTGGTTTCATGGTAGCCGATCAACTCGCCGCGCAGTTTGGAGCGACCTGGGAAAAATCGAGAAAGTGGGACGCCCTGCTGGCCAAATGCGGGGATGTGTTTTTGGCGAAGCCAACGAGCTACATGAATCGGAGCGGCTATCCGCTTGTAGCAATATCGCAGTTTTACAAAATCGAGCCGTCCCAAATTCTTATGGTGCTTGATGATACGGCGTTGCCGCTCGGCCGCCTGAGATTACGGGTCAGCGGCGGATCGGGGGGGCACAACGGTCTTGAATCGGTCATCATGCAATTTGCCACCGAAGAGATCCCCCGGCTTCGCATCGGAATCGGAGAGGCCCCACCGGCAGGATCGGTTGATTACGTATTGAGCCGTTTCTTTGAAGAGGAGAAACCAGTCGTCAGATCTGCAATTGATCGCGCCGTAGCAGCTGTGAAATGCGCGATTGACAATGGTCTCATTTCCGCGATGAACATTTTCAACAAAACTGAAGAACCATGAAACACCGTTACGAAGCACTATTCGTGCTGAACACACAAGGTCGGGAAGACACAGTCAAGGAAATCATCGATCGGTTGGAATCCGAGTTCCAACAAGAGGGCGCCCAGATTGAACAGGTGCAGAAAATGGATAAGCGCCCATTTGCTTACATGGCAGGCCCGCTCAACGCCGGATTTTACGTCAACTTTGTCTTTAACGCCGAGCCGCAGTCAATTGCGAAACTGCAGTCAAAATTCAAGCTCGACCCCGAGATTTATCGCCAGAATTATCAGCGCCTCGAGGAAAAGAAGGAAAAGCCAGCGAAAAAGATGGCAAAAGGGAAGTGAGTTGGGTATAAGCCGGGAATGGCCAGTTTCAATAAAGTCATTCTCCTCGGAAATCTCACGCGCGACCCGGAAGTCCGTTATACTCCCAAGGGCAGTGCCGTGTGTGATCTTGGCATCGCCGTCAACCGCGTATACACAACTGAGGGCGGAGAAAAACGCGAAGAAGTTACTTTTGTCGATGTTGTGTTGTGGGCGCGTCTGGCCGAAATCGCCGGGGAATATTTAAGAAAGGGCAGGCCAATTTTCATCGAGGGCCGTCTGCAAATGGATAGTTGGGACGATAAGCAAACCGGGCAAAAGCGGACCAAACTTCGGGTCGTGGGCGAGAGCATGCAGTTACTGGGCGGTCGTCCGGGCGGTGCGGCGGGTGAGACCGGCGGGGAAGATCGAAGCACCGGTAGCAAAGCGACTGCGCCACCGAAGTCCGCAGCGTCAGCCCCGCCGGACGACGACGAAATTCCTTTCTAGAATTAGCGCGAGCGTCCAGCTCGCGGCTCAAAAATGAACGCGACGGAAGCATGTATCGCGCTCAACATGCTCCCGACAATCGGGCCCGTACGGCTGCGAAAATTACTCGAGGTATTCAAGGAGCCGCAACGGATTCTCGCAGCGAAGCGCAGCGAGCTTCGTAAAGTCGAAGGAATCGGCCACGAAGTAGCCGATCAAATCAGCAACTGGGAATCGATTGTCGATCTCGACGCGGAGCTTGACCGGATCCGTGAATTTGGAGCCACGGTCATAATTCAAGAGTCAGCGTCATATCCCAAGTCGCTGCGCGAGATTCATGCGCCGCCAATTGTACTTTACGTTTGGGGCGAACTGAAAGAGCGCGATCATCACGCAATCGGCATCATCGGTGCGCGGCGCACAACGCATTACGGAGTCGAATCGGCAAAAAAGCTGGCATATCAGCTCGCCTATTCCGGATTAACCATAATCAGCGGACTAGCGCGCGGGATCGACACCGCCGCGCATCAGGGAGCGCTCGCGGCCAAAGGCCGGACGATTGCGGTGATCGGGTCAGGATTGGCGAAGCTTTATCCGCCGGAAAACGCCGCGCTTGCCGAAAAAATTCGAGCAGGAAATGGGGCTATTGTGTCCGAATTCTCCATGGAAATCGAACCAGACCGTCAAACCTTCCCGATGCGCAACCGGATCATTTCGGGTTGGAGCCACGGGATTCTCGTCGTGGAGGCAGGCTTGAATAGCGGGGCGCTGATCACGGCATCGCAGGCACTTGAACAAGGAAGATCGGTTTACGCCGTACCTGGCCACATCAATGCGCCGAGTGCGATGGGATCCAATCGTCTCATCCAACAAGGTGCCAAGCTAGTTATGGATGCCAGCGACATTTTGGAGGACTTGGAAATTCTCCTGCCTGAAGCAAAACCGTCCGTCGAAGCCGCGGCGCGCCCCTTGCCGCCGCTTTCCGAGGAAGAGCGCCTTATCTATGACGCCATCGAGGCGACGGAGACTTCGATTGATGAGATTACGGACAAAACGCGCCTGGCAAGCGCGACGGTTTCATCAACTTTGTTGCAGCTGGAATTGAAGCGTTTGGTCAAACAATTGCCGGGAAAATATTTTGTAAAGCTGGGATAGGTATGCTGTTATGTCGACCGAACCGGGCATGAATGCCTAAAACGTCTCGCACTTGCAAAAGTCGCGTAACTGGGTTCGATTGCCAGCCCCCATGTCCAAGTCTCTCATAATTACAGAGAAGCCATCGGTCGCTGGCGACATCGCCAAGGCGCTGGGTGGCTTCAAGAAAAGCAAGGACTACTACGAGAATGAGAAATATTTCATCTCGTGGGCGGTCGGCCATCTGTTTGAGCTGGCGGTTCCTGCGTCTATGAAAGCGCAGGACAAGTGGGACATGAAGAAGCTGCCCATCATGCCGCCGGAATTCGAACTCGCGCCTGCGGAAAAAATGGGTAGCCGAGTCAACGTTCTTCGCAAGCTCATCAAAGACAAGAATGTCTCGGACATCATCAATGCGTGCGATGCGGGCCGCGAAGGTGAATTAATTTTTCGCTATATCATTCAATACGCCGGCACAAAGAAGCCAATTGAGCGCCTCTGGTTGCAATCGATGACATCAGAGGCAATTCGCGAAGGGTTCGCTCGATTACGCAGCGACGCCGAGATGCAACCGCTGGCCAGTGCAGCTCGAAGCCGGAACGAAGCGGACTGGCTCGTTGGCATCAACGCGACACGCGCGTTTACGTTGCGACTCAGCGGCGGCCGTGGAAGCACGGTCACTTCGCTTGGCCGCGTGCAGACTCCGACGCTGACAATCATCGTGGACCGCGAGAGAAAGATTCAGGAGTTCAAACCGCGCGAGCTACATGAAATCATCGGTAAATTTCGCGCCGCAGCGGGTGAATACGCGGGGCGCTGGTTTGATGAAGGGTTCACGAAAGACGAGCCTGAAATTGAGCGAACACAGAGGTTGGTCGATCGCCTTCAGGTGAATTTGCGTGACGCCGAACAGCAACTCGACGCTGCACACGGCTCGCTTTGGGACGAGCACCGCTCTGCACCGCGACTGTGGCATCGCGAAATCGCAGACGCCATTCAACGCAAATGCAATGGCAAGGATGGAATCATCGAACTGGAAGAGAAAAAGCCGACGACGCAGGTGTCACCGCAACTCTATGACCTCACGACCTTGCAGCGTGAAGCGAACAATCGCTTCGGTCTCTCTGCGAAACGCACGTTGCAAATCGCGCAGGCCCTTTACGAGAAGCACAAAGCCATCACTTACCCGCGCACAGACTCTCGCGCGCTGCCGGAGGATTACCTTCCTACGGTACGATCAACGCTGGGTAAGATCGACGATCCACTCGCGCGCAAGGTTCTCGATAACAATTGGGTCAAACCCAACAAGCGTATCTTCAACAACGCAAAAGTGGGCGATCATTTCGCCATTATTCCAACCGGCGCCGCCTCGGGTTCGCTCGACGATTACGAACACAAGGTTTTCGATCTCATAGCCAAACGCTTCGTGGCCGTATTCTTTCCGCCTGCGCAATACGAGAACACGTCCCGCGTAACGCGCGTTGAAGGCGAGCCGTTCAAAACCGAGGGAAAAATTCTGGTCGCTCCTGGATGGCTCGAAGTTTACGGCCGCGAAGCCACGAGTGAAAAACCGGAAGAAAATCTGCCGCCCGTGAACCAGGGCGAGCGCGTCGCGACAATCTCCGTCGATATCAAGACCGATCAAACAAAGCCGCCGGCACGCTACAGCGAGGCGACCATCCTTAGTGCGATGGAAAGCGCCGGAAAACTCGTCGACGACGAAGAATTACGCGACGCGATGAAGGAGAAAGGACTCGGCACGCCGGCCACTCGCGCGTCTATCATCGAAACATTGATCTCGGCGCATTACCTGACGCGACATGGAAAAGAACTGCAGCCGACGGCCAAGGCGATCCAGACGATCACCCTTTTGAAAAGTGCGGTGCCGGAATTGACCAGCCCCGAGCTCACCGGCGAATGGGAATTTCGGTTGCGCGAAATCGAGCATCGCAAGCTAACGCGCGACGCGTTCATGCGCGACATTCGCCATCTCACGGAAGAAATCGTCGGTAAGGCGAAGCATTTTCATCCCGACGAACATATGCCCGATAGCGAGCCATTCGGCACGTGTCCAAAGTGTGGCTCGCCCATCATCGAGCGATTCAAGAGTTTCACCTGCACGAACGAAGAGTGCGACTTCACGATTTGGAAGACCATCGCGGGCCGATTACTGAGCCGCGACGAATTTGAAACTCTCGTCCGCGACAAACAGGTTGGGCCTTTGACCGGCTTTCGGAGCAGGAAAGGCACGCGGTTTCCCGCGGTGCTGAAGCTAAGCGACGACTTCAAGGCTGAATTCGACTTCGGACCCAACGGTCAGGAGAACGGTGCTACCCAGCCGGTAGATTTCTCTGGAAAGGAGCCGCTCGGTCAATGTCCAAAGTGCGGTGGGCGCGTATTCGAGTTGGGAATGAGCTACCTTTGCGAAAATTCCGTTGGCCCGAACAAGACCTGTGACTTTCGAGCTGGCAAAGTCATTCTCCAACAACCGCTGGACCACGAGCAGATGAAAAAACTGCTCGGTGCCGGCAAGACCGATTTACTCCCACGCTTCATTTCTCGCAAAGGCAGACCGTTCAAAGCATTCCTGGTGGTGACCGACAAGAAAGACGTAGGCTTCGAGTTCGAAAAGCGCGACCCAAAGGCAAAAAAAGAACGAAAGCCCAGAGAACCGGTCGCTAAAATCGATTTCACAGGACAAGAGCCGCTTGGGAAATGTCCAACGTGCGATGGAAAGGTTTTCGAAACTGAGAAGAGCTATATCTGTGAGCGTTCGCAGGCTGACCGAAAGCCGTGCAAATTTAAGCTAAGCAAAACGATTCTTGGCAAAGACATTCCAAAAGAGCAGGCGCAGAAGCTACTGACAACTGGGAAAACCGATCTCATGGAGGGGTTCATCTCGAAACGAGGACGCCCGTTCTCCGCCTATTTGAAATTGGAGGATGGGAAAGTCGGTTTCGAATTCCCGGAGAAACCCGCTCCAGAGAGAGAATCCAAGGAAGCAAACGCTAATTAGCGAGCACGGCGCACGCGGAACGGATCTACGGTTCGTGTTCGACTTCGTGCTTCACACCTGCGCCGCTTAAAACTAAAAGACCAGCTTGTGTGGAAAAAGCCTGCGCTTGTTCTTTTCCTTGTGACGGTCTGCTACGCCCTTGGTTTGGTTACAGCTTCTTATTTTCCAATTCCTGCGCATGTCGGTGCAGTTGTGACGAGGCTTCTGCAAGGAAATGTCCGGCCGTTTAGCGTCAGCCGAAATTTCAACGAGACAATCGGTTATGTCACTGACAGGAAAGCAGGACCTCTCGCGGATGGAAACGCCACCTACCTTGCTGAATACGCGGGACAAGTTTCGTACGGCTTGGTAAAGATTCAGGTGCCGCTGCATGACCGGGCCGGTTCGCCGCTCGACGCCGGTGCGATCAAGAAAGTAGAATCGCTCCCCTACCCAGCGTTTCTCGAGTTCCTTCAGGCTCATTCCGGAAAACCTTTAGTCATTTGGATCCATGGCTACCAAGCCACATTTCTTCTCAGCACGGAACATTGCGCACAGGTCGCGCGCGACCTAAACATCGACGCAAACGTTCTTACGTTCGATTGGGCAAACAGCGAGTCAGTCCTGGGCTACACGCGCGACCTGGAGCAGATTTCTCGTTCCACAGAACATCTGGTGGATCTGCTGGAAGCAATAAACAACGAGGTGAAGCCGTCAAAAATCATCATCATCGCGCATAGCCTTGGCTGCAGACTGGCGTGTCTGGCTTTGGAAAAGTTGTACAGCGATCCAAATACCAAGAGCTTGAAATTGGATCACGTAATATTTATCGCTCCCAATGTGGATAGAGGAGAATTTGATCAAAACTTTAAGCCTGCACTGCGAACTTTGGTCAACCGGTTAACGATCTACGTTGCTTCCGACGATAACGCCTTGTTGCTGGGCAAACTCTTATACAACGTCGATTCGATCGGTCTGCCGGAGCAATTCTCACCAGACACAAATCTGGACGAGATTCAGACCTTTCTTTATTACGAAAAACAGCTCCCAGGGAAGATTGACCTGGTCGATGTTTCTTTCTCACCGAAAAAAGACTTTCTTAAGAAGCATCGTCTCTTTCTTGAAAGACCTGTTCTGGAAGATCTGTATTGGCTGATCCGCGACGATTATCCGGCAGAAAAACGACACCTTCTAAAGTACAACGGAAGCAAGGCCGATTACTGGGTGATCCCGCCGTAATTAGTGATTTTTTGCAGCCTGCTCACCTGCAGATTCAACTTGCTGTTGCACATGGTGCACCATCGCTACCGCGGCGATCAGTATGATCGCCGCGATCACTTGGTGCGCGTGAAGCGTTGCATGGAAGATTCCCCACGTGATGCACACCGCCGCGAGTGTTTGCATCATTTCAAAATAGCCGGCCGTTGATGCACGGGTAAGGTGAAGCCCTTGAAAATAAATCAGGAGCGGAATTCCGCCTGAGATCGACGCCAAAAAGAAGAGCAGGACAATTGCCTTAACGGGCTGGGCTTGCGCTGCCGCCGGCCAGAGCGCTGCCCCGTGCAGTTTGCCGTAAACCAAAAGAATCAACGTCATACATGCAAGACCGATGACGATGCGCATGCTCGAGGCAAGTCTAAGCGACATTCCCATCATCACTCCGCGACCGGCGACAGTCGATAGTCCCCAGAAAAGCGCACAGATCAGCGCATATCCCGACCCAACATTCAGGCCGGCGCGCTCAAATGAGACGCCAATCATTGTTGGATGCGCTACGGAAACGAAGACACCGGCAACGATCGCAATGGCAGCGTAAAAGAAAAATCGCTGGGCAAGCCGGTCGCCAAAAAGCAGGAACGCCCCAACAGTTGATATAACGGGCTGAATATTCAAGACAACGTTTACCACTGTCGGGTTGCCGTACTTCAATGCTAGCGTGAAGAAGATCGTGCCGACCGCCGAACCGGCGAACCCTGAAAAAAGAAGATACATCCACGTGCGCACGTGGACTTTTGGAATCTCGGATAAACGCGGGATTAGAATCGGCAGGAACATGATGAGAATGAACACATGTTCCCAAAAAACGATCACCCTTGCGTCGAACAGCTCATTAAGCGGGATGCGCCACGCACTTTCTGTCCCCCAGAGCGCGGCGCCGAGGCCAACTAGCCATGGACCATAATAAGCGGTGCGTGCTGCGCGTTTTTGCATTTCGAATGCGTGTATCGTTGGCACTGGGCCGCGTCAATACGGATGGTTGCCCATCTTTGAAAGCTGACGCGAAAGATACCGCGCACTCCAAAGCACCCGGTGCGAAACCGAAACACAAAAAGCTCCTGTGTTCGCGCAAACTCGGCCACAGGACGAGCCCGTCCGACCGGGAGACTTTCGAAGTCCGTCCATGTGTTCGCGTTGCGTTTTCCGAGTGTGTCCGCGCACTTGCACAAACAATCAAAGAAGCGTTGACACCACAACCAATGGTATGGTAATTGGAATTCCCATACTATGCGTTGCCCCAAGTGCGGGTCTCGTGATGACAAAGTCATCGATTCCCGTCAGTCGCGGGATAGTTCCAGTATCCGGCGTCGTCGCGAATGTTTAAAGTGCAAGTATCGCTTTACGACGTACGAAGAAATCGAGCGCTCCGATCTGCGCGTGGTGAAACGTGACAGAACCCATGAACCATTTGATCGTCGCAAACTGGCTGGCAGCATCGCGAAAGCTTTCGAAAAACGTTCCACCAGCCTTCTTACTCTGGAAGATACAGTGGACGAGATTGTCCACGAGCTTGAAACGAGCGGACGCGAAGTTCCTTCGTCCGTAATCGGCGCCAAAGTGCTCGAGAAACTGCGCACGATCGATGAAGTGGCCTATTTGCGTTACGCCTCGGTGTACCAGCAATTCCAGGATGTAGACCAATTTGTGGATGCCATTCACACTCTTGGGCGTCGCGTAAAACCGAATGCGCAACAGCGGGAATTATTTCCTCCTGAGCCCGGGAAAAATCCTGCGCCCGGATCACACAAGATTCCGATCAGCAAGAATCATGGTCGCGTTTAAAGAAGAATTTCCATATCTCCGCACAGATTCGGGCCAACTGTTCGAATTCAATCGCGATTGGCTGCACGCAGCGATCACCCGCGCGGCCGACGAAGCTGGTTATCCCAGCTGGTGGTTGACCGATCACGTGACCGAAAGCATTGCCTTTTACCTGCACCTGCGAAACAACGAAAGCGTCGTCGCGTTTAGTCAGCTGTCGCAGACTGTGCGCTACGTTTTAAAAGCGATCGGTTACAAGGAGATTGTGCCGCATTTTTCGCCGGCACCGCCACCAATTTCGATTTCGTTGCTCGATATCGCATACCATGCCGGTGCAGGCTACGAGCTCGCATTTTTTGATCTTTTGGAAAAGCGCATTAACAGCTTGATTGAAACGGGTGCCGATAACCTTCAGCTTTGTTCGCTGCAGCCCTGCGTAAAGCATCTTCGCGGCGTCAAGTCCTGGACGCGCGCCTGTGACGCGCTGCGCGAGGAAATTGTCTGCTTCGTGCGCGAAAGATTAACCTTGGATCCCGAAGTTGCGAGACTCGATTGTTCGCTACGTTAACGGAGTTAGGACTCCGAAAAGCTTCGAAACGATAGCGTTTCGCGTTTGAATTACGGCCAGAATGCGCAGCTTTACTCGAATCCTTCTTGGTGACTGATCACTTCACTCTATGACCATTTTCGAAAAAATCATTGCGCGACAAATTCCGGCGAAAATTATCTGGGACGATGACGACGCAGTCGCATTTCACGACGTTAATCCACAAGCGCCCGTACACGTGCTGATTGTGCCCAAGAGAGTCGTTCCTCGCCTGACAGACGCGAAGGATGAAGATCGCGCGCTGCTTGGAAAGTTGCTTCTGGTTGCACGTGATCTGGCGAAGAAACTTGAGTTATCAAATGGATACCGTGTCGTCATCAATTGCGGGCCAGATGCCGGCGAAAGCGTTCCGCATTTGCATGTGCATCTTCTTGGCAAACGCGCCCTGGCCTGGCCGCCGGGCTAAAGGCCGCTATTCGCGAACACTCGTCCAATCGATTCCGATGACCCGCTTGTCCGTAAACTGTTTCAACGATTTGGAAAAAACGAGATACCTCGCTCCTTTTCTCTCTTTGAAGCCGATAATCCCAAAGTCTGTCCCGCTCTCGCTTTTTTGGACTGTCATCACACGATTGTTCTTTAGCTGGGTTTGAAAATGCCTGTCTGTGGCGGGTTTTTGCCAAAGAACATGAACGTTCGGTTCGCCGCACGTCTCGACTATCTGCGAAAAGCGTATCGTTTTTGTTTTTAAAAGTTTCACAGTAGAGGTGCGTCCTGCCCGCCGGGCGTTTGCGTCACGTTATAAAGAAGTCCGCCAGAGAACTACGGCAAGGAGGATCAGACTACCGTTGCTGCATTCCTGCCCTGGCGGGATTCGTAAGTCCTCAATCCATAGCCCCTGACGGAAAGCGAATTTCTCCAGAAGATGGGATCACGCAACCCCGAGCCGTTGGCATCGGCGTCTTGTCGATACGGACGTTGGCTGGAACCCGATGCCCCGCTTTCGGTAAGGCGGAGAGATTGACAACCGGTGACGCTTCTGTTTGCATCGACGCCATGAAATGGTTCGCGTGGCTTTTTCTGGCTTTCCTCTTCGCCACGATGAATTCCTGCACAACACTCGTTAACCGGCGCGATCTTTATAGTCCTGAACCCGGCCCCGATTCGCTGGAAGCGGCACGCCAGTGGTACGGCGTCACAACCACACACACGACGGCAACCACGACTCGAAGTGAAGAAACCGTTCCGGAGACGGGTGTACGCCGATATTAGTTAGCCGATTTGTCAGACAGCCGGACGACTCTTAACCGAACGGAAGGTTTGCCTTGATGCGGGCAACATCCGTGTCGTGCACTCGCGCTGCTTTGCTCAAATGGCGCTTCCGCTTTGCGCTTTTGGCCGACAGCAAATGGCGTCGCGAGGAATGCGCTCGCAATACTTTGCCGCGTGCCGTGATCTTGAAGCGCTTTGCCACGGATTTGCGGGTTTTACTGCGGGCGATGGGCTTTGGCATAAGGCGCAAAACATAATTCGCGGACGCGCGATGACAAATTGTTTGTTGTAGAGCGTGTGTGTCAGACGCCAACCTCGGAATTGGCGTTTCACAGAATGGAGCCGGCGGGAGCCGTGCGACATAGACGGGAAGCTCGAAGGGTAAGCGAGCTGGCGCGAGCGAATCACACGCCCTACAATTTCCGCATGGAAAAACCGCGCGTTGTCATCATCGGGGCTGGATTTGGCGGCCTTCAGGCAGCGAAGAAGCTTGCTCGCAAAAATGTGCAGGTCACGGTGATCGACCGCACAAATTATCATCTTTTTCAGCCTTTACTCTATCAGGTCGCTACTGCCGCGCTCTCGCCGGCAGACATTGCGGCTCCGGTCCGCGCTGTATTGAGCAAATTCAAGAACGTAGAGGTCATCCTCGCAGAAGTGCAGTTAGTAGACGTAGACGCCAAAAAAGTAAAAACGGCCGATTTAGAATTCGACTATGATTATTTAATTCTCGCAACTGGCGCCCGGCACTCCTACTTCGGGCATAACGACTGGGAGAAACTGGCTCCGGGATTGAAGAGCCTCGAAGACGCTATTGAACTCCGGCGCCGAATTCTCATGGCATTCGAATACGCGGAGAAAACCAACGATGAAGCGGCGCGCAAAGCGGCGATGACTTTTGTCATCATCGGTGGCGGACCGACCGGTGTGGAAATGGCAGGAGCGATCGCAGAAATCTCCCGTTACACGTTATCAAAAGATTTTCGCCATATCGATCCATCGCGGGCACACGTCATTCTTATTGAGGGGGAGTCGCGTCTGCTTTCTGCCTTTCCCGAGGATTTATCGCAGAGCGCTCAAAAACAACTCAAAGGCCTGGGTGTAGACGTACGCACAGGTATGCGCGTGACGAACATCAACGAGGCCGGGGTGCAAGTTGGCGACGAATTCATTCCTTGCCGCGTCAAAATCTGGGCGGCCGGCAACACGGCTTCCTTCGTTGGCAAAACACTCACCGCGCCAGTTGACCGCGCCGGTCGCATCGTCGTGAACGACGACCTCACCATTCCGGGTCACCCAGAAGTTCAGGTCATCGGAGATCTGGCAAACTTTTCCCATCAGACGGGAGAGCCTTTGCCTGGAGTATCCCCTGTAGCAATTCAACAGGGACGTCACGCGGCGCGCAACATTCTTGCGATGATCAAGGGGCGCAAACCGCAGCGCTTCCATTATTGGGACAAGGGAAGCATAGCCACCATCGGGCGGAACAAAGCAGTCGCCGATCTAAAATTCATCCATTTGAGCGGTCTTCCGGCCTGGTTGGCATGGCTGTTCGTGCACATCGTTTGGCTGGTCGGTTTTCGAAACCGCTTGCTCGTCCTGTTCCAGTGGGCATGGGCGTATTTTACCTTTGATAAAGGCGCGCGATTAATCACTCGCAACTTTCGGTCGGAGCAAAGGCCGCCCGCATGAGTCGCCCACGAGTCAGCGTGCGAAAACTTCAGCGAAAAATCCGTGTCAATGTTGCTGGGTTGCAAGATTTCGCGGCAAAAGCGCTGCGAAAAGCTCTTGAGTTAAACAAGGAGAAAAAGACGGACTTGAGAAAATTGCATGAAGTTTTCGTCTGGCTCATCTCTGATTCGCGGATGACGTCGCTACACCGTAAATTCATGCGTCAAACGGGTCCGACCGACGTGCTGACGTTTCAACACGGCGAAATCTTCATCAGCGTTGACACAGCAAAGCGCCATGCTCGCTCGTTTCGAAACTCGCTCGAGAGCGAGCTTTGTCTCTACATCGTCCACGGGCTTCTTCATCTTCACGGGTTCAACGATGAAACGCAGGCTGACGCGCGGAAAATGGAGAAGATGCAGCAAAGGATTCTGCGCGCTTGTAGCGGCGGTCTGTGACCGCCGAAAACCCAATGCCTTTTTTCGTCTGCGAGCTTCCGCCTCCAGCCGTCGGCGGTCGGAGACCGCCGCTACAGAAGTTTGAACTGGGAGCATCGTATGTTAGCGTTTCCCCCATGAGTCGCGAGCGACGGCGGGGCGCCGGATGCCGGGCGCAGGGCAAACAAACTGGAAGAATGACTCATGTTTTGGATGAGACGGGCTCCGTAACGACGGCGGAACCGACCCAAGAAACGCGTTCGGAAGAAGATCTCGATTTTCCCTGGCAAGTGGTCGTCCACAATGATCCGGTGAATTTGATGAGCTATGTCACCATGGTTTTTCAACGGGTTTTCGGCTATCCCCGCGAGAAAGCGGAACGACATATGCTGGAGGTACATCACAACGGCCGTTCGATCTTGTGGGCCGGCATGCGAGAGCGTGCCGAACTTTATGTCCAGCAGTTGCACGGCTATCTCCTGCTCGCCACGCTGGAAAAGATCAGTTGACATGGAGATTTGCCGGCACAACGACCATATCGAGATCTCTGAGTTAGACCCGTTTCTCGCCGAGCTTCTTCGACAGATTCCCGCAAGCGCAAGCCCAGATGGAGTACCAGCTGCCGAGCAACGTCTCTTCAGTTCCCCAACAAAAGGGAAAGAAAAAGATCTTTGCGCAGAGTGGAAGCAGTACGTCGAACCTGAATTAAGGCGTCTTTTTCAGAGCGCCACCGAAACCGTGGCCTCCGATTTGGAGCAACTAAACGGTGACGAAAAAAGTCTGGCGAATCGCACCCTGCGCATTCCCGCCAAACATGCCGATGCGTGGCTGAGCGCACTCAATCAGGCGAGGCTGGTCATCGCGGCAAAAAATGACTTCACCGAAACCGAGTTAGGCGATCACTTTCGCTCCCCCATCGGATCGCGCCGGGACCTGAGCCTTTTCCAGATAAATTTCTACGGGTTTCTCCAGGAATTTATCCTGCGCGAGCCAGGCGCCTAACGAGAGCCGTCGGTGCTTTTACGTGTCCTTTCGCGAACGCACCATGGCCATCAGTCGCTCTTTGATTGCGGTTGAGGACTTCGCTGGACGCAGGCTCAGTGCAAACGCTTCGTGTAACCCGTAACACTCGCCGATATAGTCTTCGGCCTTTTTCCCAAGTTTTTTCCGTGCTTTTTCGAATTCCTCCAACTCTTCCGACTCCAACGCCCCAATGACGTAGAGCCGGGATTGGTTCTGGAATTCCTTAAAGTTCACCTCTCAACTCCTTGAGGCCGTCATAGATTTTTTTTAGTCCAAGTTCAAGCCTAGTCTTTACCGTGCCTAAGGGTGTATTCGTTTTTGCGGCGATTTCGCGCTGGCTCATTCCCTTGAAAAATGCCAGGTCGATAGCCTGCTGCTGGGCTGGTGGAAGGCCAGCGATGACCTTGCGAATGAGGTCTCGCGTGTCGCTGAGGACGATCTCCTCCTCCGTGGCGTTATGTGCCCATGCATCAGGCTGTTGTTCGGTTTCATTTTGCAGGCGTTCTTCTGCGCGCGCATAAGCCTGCTTTTTCCGCAGTCCGTCAATCGCACGCCGTCGGGCCAGGGTTACCATCCAGCCCAGCGGCTTGCCCTTTTGCGAAGAGAAGTTTTTCGCCTGGTTCCAAATCTCCATAAATATCTCCTGCAAGAGATCGTCGGCCTCGGCTTCGTTGTGAATCACTCGCAAAATGAGCGCCTTCAAAATGCCATTGTATCGATCATATAGCTGAGAGAGCGCATCAGCGTCCTCCGCCTGGATCGCAGTCATTAGTTCCAAGTCGCTCGGGGCACCGGGCTCGAGCTGAGGGGCGACGGAGACCGGCCGCGGACGCGATTTTGTGAGACGTGGGCGTTTCCTTGGTTTGCGGCGCGTGGAAGAAATCAATTTGGATCGTCCCATGAGAGTTCGAGAAGTAATCAATCAGCAGAGCGCGGGCGAACTCGGCATTCAGTCCCTTAAGCTGCACAGACCATTTCGTCCACCGGTTTCCAATCGGTTGCGGCAAAAAGATGCAGCGTTCGTAGATTAATTATTCAACCGATGATTGCGTCGCGCGTTTTGTCTGTCAAAAATTAAACGCATGGCGCAAGAGGAGACTCAAACGAGCGTGGATCCGTTGTGGTACAAAGATGCAGTCATCTACGAGATGCATGTCAAAACGTTTTGCGACAGCGACGGCGACGGCATGGGCGACTTCCGCGGCCTTATTGAGAAACTCGATTATCTTCAGGAACTCGGTATCACTGCCATCTGGCTTCTGCCCTTTTATCCGTCTCCGCTGCGGGATGACGGATACGACATCGCCGATTACTTCGATGTTAATCCAAATTTTGGCACGCTCGACGATTTCCGCGCCTTTCTTGACGCGGCGCATGCGCGAAATCTGCGCGTGATCACAGAGCTGGTCATCAATCACACCTCCGATCAAAATCCGTGGTTTCAAAAATCGCGGCGCGCCGTCGCCGTAGCCGGGGTCGGTGACCCCGAGAAAGATCAATCGACCTCACCAGCAGCCAGCGCCGGGATCTCTAGCGACGATCTCGTCTACAAGGATTTCTACGTCTGGAGTGAGACCCCGGAAAAATACAAGGATTCGCGAATCATTTTTAAAGACTTCGAAACATCGAACTGGGCATGGGACCCTGTTGCAAAAGCTTATTACTGGCATCGGTTTTATTCGCATCAGCCAGACTTGAACTTTGATAACCCGGCGGTGCACGACGCCGTGGAGAAAGTCTGCGATTTCTGGCTGGACCTGGGCGTAGATGGACTTCGTCTTGACGCTATCCCGTACCTTTACGAACGAGAAAACACTAGCTGCGAGAATTTGCCGGAGACGCATCAATACCTTCGCAAGCTCCGCGCCCACATCGATGCGAAATTTCCGAATCGTATGCTGCTCTCGGAGGCGAACCAATGGCCGGAAGATGCGGCCGCTTATTTCGGTAACGGCGACGAATCGCACATGAATTTTCACTTTCCACTCATGCCGCGCATGTTCATGGCCCTGCAGATGGAGGACCGTTTCCCCATCATCGACATCCTGGAACAGACTCCATCGATTCCCGAGCAGTGTCAGTGGGCGATGTTTCTGCGCAACCATGACGAGCTGACCCTCGAAATGGTCACCGATGAAGAGCGCGACTACATGTATCGAGTTTACGCCACCGATCCGCATGCTCGGATAAACCTCGGGATTCGCCGACGTCTTGCGCCATTGCTCGTAAACAGCCGCCGCAAAATCGAGCTGCTCAATATCCTGCTGTTCTCAATGCCTGGGACTCCGATCATTTATTACGGAGATGAGATCGGCATGGGCGACAATTTTTATCTCGGCGATCGCAATGGATGCCGGACGCCCATGCAGTGGAGCCCGGACCGCAACGCCGGATTTTCCAAGGCGAATCCGCAGCAGCTTTATCTGCCGATCACGATCGATCCAGAATATCACTACGAAGCCATTAACGTGGAAAACCAGCAGAAAAATCTTTCCTCGTTGCTCTGGTGGACACGCCGAGTCATCGCTATGCGAAAAAATTTCAAGGCGTTTTCGCGCGGCTCGCTTGAATTTCTCTATCCGGACAATCCCAAGGTCCTCGCCTTTTTACGACGATACGAGGACGAAATCATTTTAGTCGTAGTGAATCTCTCGCGCTTTGCGCAATCGGTGGAACTGGATCTTTCGCGCTTCTCCGGTTACGTCCCGATGGAAGTTTTTAGCCGCAATCTCTTTCGACCAATTAGAAAATCACGTTACGTCATCACGCTGGGTCCACATGCGCACTATTGGTTCGCGCTGCACGCGCCGACTGACGGACGGCGTGCGCCAAGAAAGAAGGCAGTGCCCATGATCAGTGCGCCGATGGAACTAGAGACGCTGCTGGCTAATGCTCAGCGCGCTGCCATCGAAGGCGATATCTTACCCCGCTACCTTCAAACCTGCCGGTGGTTCGGTTCGAAGGCGCGTACTTTTCGTAATTTGAAGGTCACTGAACATCCTGCGATGTCACAAGACGCCGATCCTGCCCGACTTTGGTTCATCGAAGTCAACTACCTGGATGCGCCCACCGAGACGTATGTTCTCCCGGTCAAGATTGCGTCCGGCGACGCTGCTCGCGCCATTTCTCAATCCGCACCGCACGCCATTGTGGCGCGTTTCGAAGGTAACGGAGAAGGTATTCTGTTTGATGCGACCTGGGATGCGGAATGCCGCTCTCGATTGTTCGACACAATCCTCAAGCGCGAGACCACCAAGGGGCGCGCTGGCGATCTCGTTGGCGTCGTCGCCAAGGCGCTCGACGCCGATCAGACCATTATGCCTGGGAATTCGCAGGTACTAGGTGCAGAGCAGAGCAATTCATCGATGCTCTTTGATAACAAATTCTTTCTAAAACTCTATCGCAAGATCGAAGACGGCGTGAATCCCGATGTTGAGATAACTCGGTTTCTGACCGAGCGCACCAAGTTTCCAAATGTGCCGGAATTTATCGGGGCAATCGAATATCGTCGTCCCAAGGCGGAACCGACTGTCGTGTGTTTGCTCGAGAGCGCCGTCACTAACGAAGGCGATGTCTGGTCGCTCACGCTGGACGCAGTCGGCCGTTATTATGAACGGGTACTCGGTCGCAAAGCCGATCTTCAGAATGAAATCGCGCCCCCGGGAGCGCTGCTCGATGAGCTATTCGGTGGCGTTTATCCTGAAAAAATGAAGCTTCTTGGGCAACGCACCGGCGAACTGCACCTCGCACTCGCTTCCTGTCCGGACGAGCCGGCGTTTCGACCCGAGCCATTCAACGCGATGGCACAACGCTCTGTTTACCAAAACATGCGTGCGTCGCTGCGACGCGCGTTTACTCTTTTGGAAAGGAAATTATCCGACCTTCCGGCAGACTTCCGGGACGAAGCGAAGGAAGTGCTGGGTGCGGAACAAGAAATCCTCGCGCGCGAAAAACGGTTGCTGGATCGCCGCACCAACGCTTCGAAAATTCGTATTCACGGCGATTATCATCTTGGTC
The DNA here is from genome assembly GCA_046734635.1 of Verrucomicrobiota bacterium. GTDB lineage: Bacteria > Verrucomicrobiota > Verrucomicrobiia > Chthoniobacterales > UBA10450 > Udaeobacter. Next base: position 1,395 of record JBKPRQ010000230.1, on the reverse strand, counting down.
AGTTGCTCTACACGGGAAAAGACTTCGTCATACTGGACTTTGAAGGCGAGCCCGCGCGACCACTTAGTGAACGAAAACTGAAACGCTCCGCGTTACGTGATGTCGCCGGCATGATGCGCTCCTTTCAATACGCCGCCTACAGTGCGCTCTGGCAACCGGCCATGCGCAAAGAGGATGTGCCATTTTTGGAACGCTGGGCCGACCTCTGGTATCGGCACATGGGCAGCGTCTTTCTGCAGAGTTATTTGCAGACCACAGGGAAAGCAATCTTCATCCCGGATAACAGCGAAGACCTTCAAATCATGCTCGAAGCCTATTTGCTGGATAAAGCGGTTTACGAGATTGGCTACGAGTTAAACAATCGGCCGGCCTGGGTGGTCATTCCCGTCCGCGGTATCAAACACATCTTAAAATCGGTGTGATAAAATCACACTAAAGACTTGCAGCAATCTAAGCTGCATTTATAAGCACACTGAAGCCTAATTACACTTTTATGAATCAATATCTCGACGAAATCGATAACGACATCGCACAAAAACATCTCTTAAAACACCCGTTTTATCTCGCGTGGGCGCGCGGGGAATTAAGCAGGGACGCGCTCACAGATTATGCGCAACAGTACTATCATCATGTTGCGGCCTTTCCGACGTATCTGTCGGCAGTGCATTCGAACTGCGAGGACCAAGCGACCCGCAAACAGTTGCTCAATAATTTAGTCGATGAAGAAGCCGGCTCTCCAAATCATCCCGATCTTTGGAAGACATTTGCAAGTGGTCTCGGCGTCGAACCCGCCGAGTTGCCGCGAATCGAGAAGCAACCTGAGACGAAGAACTTGATCGACACATTCCGTTCAGTCTGTGCACAGGGATCGACTGCGGACGGTCTGGGCGCGCTTTATGCCTATGAAAGTCAGATCCCAGCAATCTGTGAATCGAAAATCGATGGACTGAAGAAGCATTACGGATTTACCAAGCCCGAGCATTATGAATATTTCACTGTTCACATCGAAGCGGATCGTGAGCATTCCGCTGCCGAGCGTGAGATGCTGAGCCACCAACTGAGCGACCAAAATTTCGGATCAGCAAAAGTCTCGGCGAACCGCGTTCTCGACGCGCTCTGGGAGATGCTCTCCGGGGTTTGCCGGCGTCACGCGATTGCGTGCTGATGCATAGGTTTGGTAGGGGCATCGCGCTGCGATGCCCGGACGGCGCACCGCGTGGTCCCCATCAACTACCTGGTCGCAGGACGAGGAACGAGCGCATCCGGCCGCGACACACTGATAAGACCTGGGGCTGGCTAGGGTCCAGCGAGGCCGCGATCTTGTTATAATCCGCAACTGAAGTGACCGGTTGTTGATTGATTTCCTCTATCACATCGCCTTTTCGCAATTCTGCG
>JBKPRQ010000229.1:0-4510 GCA_046734635.1 Verrucomicrobiota bacterium | reverse complement strand
ACAGTTGCCTTGCCATAAATCCATTTTGCGTCCCGTTCGTTCCATTACCCACGCTCCGAGATTTTGGTCGGGAACGAAAAGAATATTCCGATCAGCCGGAGCGGCCCGCACGATCTTGTCGGCGTTCCCGCTCGTGCAAATCACGTCGGACAACGCCTTCACGCCGGCGCTGCAATTGATGTAGGCGATGACGTAGTAATTCTTGGCCGCGTTCTTTTTCAGAAACTGCGCCAGCTTCTCGGGAGGACACGACTCGGAGAGCGAGCATCCAGCATCAAGATCTGGCAAAATCACCCGCTTGGTCGGATTAATGATCTTGGCCGTCTCGGCCATGAAATGGACGCCGCAAAACAAGATCACGTCGGCGTTCGTTTTCGCTGCCTGATAACTCAGACCTAACGAGTCACCAACGAAGTCTGCGACATCCTGTAACTCAGGCACCTGATAGTTATGCGCGAGAATAACGGCATTCCGCTCGTGCTTGAGCTGTTGCAGCGCGTCTGCAAGGTCAACATCAGTCAGCCGTGCACTGCCAAAGTTTATACCGGCGCTTACCATCGGTTAATATGGCGGTTTTCGGTGTTTTTACAACTCCTGTAGCCGTCGCCCTGCGGGCGACGCGCGGGCTTCGCATCCGCCTTCGCACAGCTTCGGCGGGACAGGCAGCGCGGCGGCTACAGGGCCAACGCCTTACGCATCGCGTCGATTGGCGCTTCGCGATCAAACCAGATGGAAAAAGAGAGCGCACCCTGATGTAGCAGCATCAAAATGCCGTTTGCGCTGCGTGCACCCGCTTGTTCGGCCGCGTGTAGCAACGCAGTCTTCGATGGTCTATAGACGCAATCGAAAACCATGTGATGAGGCGCAAGCAATCGTGCCGGGATTGGAGCTGGATCACTCGAGTTCATTCCAAGAGGAGTCGCGTTAACGATAAGATCCGTGTCCGCAAGTTGCATGCGTATTGCCGATTCCTCCAACGTGATGGCTTCGAGGCGCGTCGCGGGGCCAAGCACGCGGGGTTCCATAAAAAACGGACGCAGCCGCTCCGCCAGAGCATCCGCCTTTTCGAATGTGCGATTGACCAGGACAAGGCGTTCGCAGTTTTCAAGCGCGCATTGCCACGCAATGGCGCGTCCTGTTCCACCGCCGGCGCCAATTATCATCACTCGCAGATCGCGCACATCGACGGAGAACTCGCTGCGGATGGCGCGCAAGAATCCTTCGCCATCGGTATTTGATCCAATGAGTTTCCTGTCGCGAACGCGAATTGTGTTCACGGCCCCAGCGCGAGTCGCCGATTCGTCCGCTTCGTCGATTTGCGCGAATCCCGCAATTTTGTGCGGTACGGTCAGGTTCACTCCGACGAAATCCAGGCTTCGCAAAACGCGCAGCGCCGATCTCAATTCGTTGGCGCGGATGTGAAAGCGGCCATATTGAGCGTCGACCTCACAAGCGCGCAGGGCGGCGTTTTGCATTTCTGGCGAAAGCGAATGGGCAACAGGATCGCCAAAAACGCCCAGACGAATGGAGGGATCGATATCGCGCGCTGTCTCACCCCACTTCTCAAGATCGGCGAGCGTGTAGCGTTGGGTTGTTTGCGTACTTTGCATTTTATTATGTCATCCCGAGCGAAGCGAGGGACCCCGCACAAACCCGTTAAACATTCTCAACCGTTGCGTGATCCAACCTTCGTAGGTGCGGTGCTTTGCTTCGCTCAGCATGCCACGCATGGTCATAAGTTTAGCGTGGCGATGTTCGACGGGAAAGTTGTGGATGCGAGCGTTCACCGATAGCTTGGCTCGTTATAATGACGACTGAAACTGAAAGACCGTCTGACTTTATTCGCGGCATCGTCGCGGAGGACCTTCGCACGGGCAAATACAAACAAATCTGCACGCGTTTTCCGCCCGAGCCCAATGGTTACCTGCATATCGGGCACGCGAAATCGATTTGCCTCAACTTCGGCATCGCGCACGAGTTTGGCGGTATTTGCAACATCCGGATGGACGACACCAACCCGATCAAGGAGGAAGCCGAATACGTCGAGTCAATCATGGCCGATGTGCATTGGCTGATCGATGGCTGGGCGGACAAGCGTCTCGGCGGGAAGCCTTTTTACGCATCGGATTATTTCGACCGTTTTTATGAATACGCGGTCGATCTCATACGCAAAGGCAAGGCGTACGTTTGCGATATGACCCCTGAGGAAACGGACGCATATCGCCGCCTCGGTAAGGCCAGCACTTTTCGCGATCGCTCGGTCGAGGAAAACCTCGATTTGTTCGCGCGAATGAAAGGCGGAGAGTTTCCCGATGGGGCGCGTACCTTGCGCGCAAAGATTGATGTAAACGCCGCAAACGTCTGGCTGCGCGACCCGGTGCTTTATCGTATCCGACACGCCTCACATCATCGCACTGGCGATAAATGGTGCATTTATCCGATGTACGACTGGGCGCACACGCTCAGCGATTACATCGAGGGCATTACGCACTCGGTTTGCACACTGGAGTTCGAAGTGCATCGGCCGTTATACGATTGGATTCTCGACGCGCTTGAATTGCCGGAGCCGCGTCCGCATCAACATGAATTTGCGCGGCTTAATCTCACTTACTCGGTCATGAGCAAACGGAAACTGATCGAGCTTGTGAACGAAAAGCTTGTTAGCGGCTGGGATGACCCCCGGATGCTTACTATTTCCGGATTGCGTCGGCGGGGTGTCAGTGCGAGCGCCTTGCGCGCGTTCGCCTCCAACGTTGGCATCACGAAATATCCGAGCATGACGGACATGGCGGTGCTGGAGCACACCATGCGCGACGAGTTTAATCGCACAGCGGCCCGCCGGCTCGCTGTGCTGCGACCGATCAAGGTTGTGCTGACGAATTATCCCGAGGGAAAATTTGAAGAGCTCGACGCGATCAACAATCCCGAAGATCCAGGCACCGGTACGCGCAAAATTCCGTTCAGTCGCGAGCTTTACATCGAGAGCGACGATTTCATGGAAACGCCCTCGCCAAAATATTTTCGACTCAGGCCCGGTGGCGAAGTGCGCCTGAAATACGCTTACATCATCAAGTGCGACGAAGTCGTGAAAGATAAAGCCGGCAACATAATCGAGCTGCGGTGCACGGTTGATCTGGACAGCAAATCGGGCGGCCCAACTGCAGGTCGCAAAGTAAAAGGAACGATCCATTGGGTCAGTGCTGCGCAGGCGGTTGATGCGGACGTTCGATTGTACGACCGGCTATTCAGCGTTCCCGAGCCCGACTCGAGCGGCGATTTCAAATCCTTTATTAATCCAGATTCACTGGAAGTAGTGACCGCAAAATGCGAGCCAGCGCTTGCAAACGCGCGGTCGGCAGAGCGGTATCAATTTGAGCGGCTCGGCTATTTTGCTCTCGATCCCGATTCTACCCGTGAAAAACAGCTGTGGAATCGCACGATTACGTTAAGGGACACGTGGGCGAAGACAGCGAAGCGATCCTGACGAACGTGGCCGGCGGAGCGCCTGCACTGCAACGGGAGTAGGCGCCCAACGGAAACAGCCGTACGGCGAGCGCATCGCTTGCCCGGGCGTTAGAACGTGGAAAGCGCGCGATCGATGCGTGCGACGACCTTTTCTTGTCCGAGAACTTCAAGGAGATGATAGAGACTTGGTCCGACGTTGCTCCCAGTAACTGCGAGTCGAGTTGGATGGACGATGGAGCCGACTTTTACGCCCAGGTTTGCGGCTGTGCTCTTCAATGTCGCTTCGATCGCAGCGGCATCAAATTTCTCCATTGCACTCAGCGCGTCGCGAACGGCTTGTAGCTTTGGCTTGTTCTCAGCGGTGAAATGCTTTGCAACTCCCTCAGGATTGTAACCGACGTTGTCCGTGAAATAGAATCCGCAGTAGGCAGGTAATTCATCAAAGGTATTGATCTTGCCTTTGCACGTTTCCAGTGCAGCACGCACGTATTTTTCCGGGAAATTCTCAAGCTTCACACTGCTTGCCTTTAGCTTCGCGATAGCCAAATCGTAAAATTCGGAGTCGCTCAATTCGCGCGCGTACTCGCCATTCAACCAATGGAGTTTGTCGGGATCAAACGTGGCCGAGCTGCGTCCGATGTTTCTCAGGTCAAAGATCCGGATGATCTCGTCGATCTTGATTTTCTCGCGATTATCCTTTGGGGACCAGCCAAGCAGACAGAGATAATTTCGAACCGCAGCCGGGAGATAACCGCGCCGGATATAATACTCCACGCGTGCGCCTTCGTCGCGTTTGCTCATCTTCGAGCCGTCACGGTTTAGGATGAGCGGAATGTGCGCGTAATGCGGCGGCGTTGCGCCGAGCGCGCGAAAAATCTCAATGTGCTTGGGCGTGTTTGAGAGATGATCTTCGCCGCGGATCACGTGCGAGATTTTCATCTCCAGGTCGTCGATCACATTCACGAAATGAAAAATCCACGAGCCATCCGGCCGCCGGATCGTCATGTCGGGGTGCGTTGCTGGATTGCTGAGATCGAAATCGATC
>JBKPRQ010000228.1:0-24133 GCA_046734635.1 Verrucomicrobiota bacterium | reverse complement strand
ATACGAGATGGAGATTAGTGTCTCGTGGGCTCGGAGATGTGTATAAGAGACAGCTACAACCTCTGGCATTCCTGTGCCGTGTAACAGGGTCAGCCCAATTGTGACCACCGCCAGCCCCATGACTATCTACAGAAACCCGGCGATCATAAATAACTTCCGACACCACTGACTTCGCCGGATCGAGGATCGCCTACGGAGCAAACGCCAGGCAATCCAATACGCGAACGACGTTTCAGGCGCGTTATATACCGGAAAAAGGCCACACGATTGGCCTCCGGTCCTTCATGGGTTCTGAGCCTCGGACGGTTCTAATACCGGCGTGCCGCCCTCGCTGTCGCCCGGATGTCGTGTAGTGTGCGAGACATGAACTGCCAGAACCGACGAGCTGAATTGCGGCGGCGCTAAATACATGATTTTCCGCAGCGCCTCGGCAAATCGTGCAACTTTATCACGGAGTAGCAATCCGTGGTTACGAGACCCCACGGCTGAAAAGACGCTTGTAACTGGAGTCGCGTGTCTAACATGGCCAAACAGCGGGCGAATTTCTACGGTCCGTTCTACGGTCGGGCAAAATTTTGCTGCGAAACTGTGTAATTCTGGGAAAACGCGTTGCAAACTGGACTTGTTAGGCGCCTCTCTGAAAAGCACGCTGTGTAACGCTGTGTAACGCTGTGTAACGCTGTGAAACGCTGTGAAACGCTGCGCAATTCGTTAGGCTTGAATTAGCAAATCCGTTGCTCTATCCGGCTGAGCTACGGGCGCATTTACCAGAAAATCAGTGTAACAAAGTTGGCGTGATCGACAGGCTGTCAATTCTTCACATCTCCAATCGACTTTGCTCAGTTGCTCGCCGCTGGGGAGGGCGCCAGCGGCGACACCTTGTAAATTTGATCAAGCACCTTCGCCCATAGCGTGTTGGCGGTCTGTTGGCCGTCCAGTGCTACAGGCAGATTGGTCCACACGATAAGTGTCATGTCGTTGGCCGGGTCGTAGCTGATTTTCGAGTTGTAGCCAGGCGTTTCGCCGCCGTGAAAATAAATTGTGTTCGGTCCCCAGCCAAGTTGGGCAATGCCGTACCCGTACTTTTGGCCCTCGGGCTTATTCGGATCCTCCGGCTTAAGGCTGTCGAACCAGCGGCGTTGGTAGGTGGCGTTAAGCACGCGGCCTTCGACTAATGCCTTGATCCAGGTGGCCATATCGGTTGCGGTGGAAACGACCCCCCCTGCCGCCGTAGCAAAGGAATGATTCACTTCCGTATAGTCCTTCGGCAGGAGCGTACCAGCTCGTGCCGCAGCCTGAACCTCGGGCGAGTAAGGCGGCTCGCCCACCAACGCGACTGAGGAGCTGCCGTACAGATAGCCGTGCGAGTACGGTTCTGGGAGAGTGTTCACGGTGCTCGCGGGGAGAAGAGTGTGTTCTAATCTCAGCGGTCCGAACAACCGATCCTGCATCGCCTGCGCCAGCGGCTTGCCGTCCACTTTTTCAGCAACGAGACCGAGAAGCGCATAGTTGGTGTTGACGTACTCGTACTTGGCTCCCGGCGGGAAATTGGGTGGGTGCGCGAATGCAATCGCCAGTACCTCGGCGGGGGTCCAAACCTTGGCTGGGTCGGTGTCAATCGTCGCAGAGACTATGGGGTCGCTGGTGTAATCGTAGAGACCGCTACGCATTTCCAGCAGTTGGGCGATGGTGATGTTGTCAGCATCAGGCACGCCCGGGACGTACTTTGAGATTGGATCGTCGAGACTGAGCTTGTTCTCCTGGGCCAGTTGCATGATTACCGCAGACGTCATCGTCTTGGTATTCGACGCGATCCTAAAATACGTATCGGCGCGGGGCGGGTTAGTGGTGTTCAGTTGGGTGGTGCCGCTGGCGGCGGTGAAGTCGCCTTGGGGTGTGCGCAAGAGAACCACCGCGCCGGGGATCAGGAGTTCCTTGGCGGTCGTTTCGACCATGGTTTGTAGCGCAGCTTGGTCGATTGGCTTGAGCGCCGACGTTCCCTCCTTAGAACCAGGTCGCGAGCACGCTGGAATCAAGAGAGCAAACGTAAGCCAGCAGAATGTAATTTTCGTTTTCATATTTGGTTTCTTTGTTTTGAATCCCATACAGCGCTTCGAACGACCGTGTGAATGGGTCTCGTTGAAGTCGGCCGCTTAGGATTTCAAAAAAGGAACGGCGGCGACTATTGGACTTTGGTGCTACTGAACGTTGTTCTTCCGGCGAACGGCGTCCGGTCGAAGTTTCAGGACCCGGGCGACTACCAACTTTCAATCGGAGCAGACTGATGATTTTTCTCTTTCAAACGAGCCCGCAAGTAAATCGATCCGCCGATTAGAATAAATCCGAGCGCCCCACCAATGACCTTTAACCGAAAGAGCAGAGAGTCTCCCATATCCGGCGGGGGAATCGTCGCGATAATCATCGCAAATAAAGTGACGGTCAGACCGCTTAACCCCGTGAGCCATCCGCCAATCGATCCGCCAGGCGCCAAGACAACCCCACTTGGGTTCTCGCCGCGTTGGCGATGAATCAAAAAGATGATGAATAAATAAAGGTACGGGATGAAATAAATTAGAATCTGGGTGTCGAGCAGTATTAGATAAACATCCTCGACCTTCGTGCCTTTCCCTAGCACCGAGAGCAACAGAAATACCGTGGCGAGCGTTGCCTGAACAAGGATCGCGACATACGGCGTATGCCAGCGCGGGTGTACCGCTCCGAAAGCTTTCGGGAAATACCGGTCCAACCCAATAACGAACGCGACGCGCGCAGGCCCGATCAGCCAGGCACCCACGCTCCCGAGATTACCGATGGAGTAAAGCGCCGCGCACAGCGGAACCACCCATGCCAGCGACGGGGAAATGTTTTCGGCGCCAACCTTGATCGCCTGCAGAAATCCTGAGACTACGTTGACGTCTTTGTTCGGCAGCCACCACAGCACCGCGGCTGTTCCGACAATGTAGGCGATTGCGATCAATGGTGCGGAGATGAAAATCGAGCGAGGTAGATTGCGTCCTGGATCTTCAACTTCATCAGCCATCGTCGAGGCCAACTCCAGCCCGGCGAAGGCGAATGCGATTGAAGCGAGAAGATTCAACGCCGGAATGTTGTTCAGATCGGGCTTCAACGTCGCCAGGCTGAGTTCGTTCGCCGGAGGAGCGGTCGTCGCGCCATAAACGCCCAGCAAAATCAGAATGAGTCCGGGAATGTAGGTGCCGACGCCGCCGGCGTTTTGCAACCATTTGCCCGTGCCCAAGCCGATGATGTTTATCAGCACGGCAATCCACAACGTGCCGAGCGTCATCGGCAATACATAGGCCCAACTGTCGCTCAGCCCGCTTCCAGTTTTCCCAAAGATAAATGTCGCGATGACCGCCGCCGAGATTAACAGGTTTGGGTAATAGAGAACGTTATTGATCCAGTAACACCAGCCGCACAAAAACCCATGACCTTCACCCAATGCGCGTTTCGTCCAGAAATAGATGCCGCCTTCTTTCGGAAACCGCGATGACAACTCGATCACAGCCAATCCCTGCGGGATGAAGAAAAAGACGGCGGCAATCAACCACATCACCAAAGATCCGGGACCAAATCTTGCTGTTGTCCCGAGATGCCTGAGACCTAGAACGGCCACTAGATTGAACAGGATCAAATCGCGCAGTTTGAGCGCGCGTACCAAGTGCGGGCTACTTTGTGTCGTCTCTGTAGTCATCAACCTGCAAAAGGGACGAAAATAAACGGTCGAGAGAGGATATGGCGATCTCGATTTGTAGCGGCTCACACGACGCGTCGCTCACCGGAACGTCCCGCGCGCTTTCCTCACAGGTTCGGAAAACCTTGCCAAGATGTTCAGGCGAAATTACAACTCGTCGTTTTCGCAATCTGATACCTGCCTGGAGAGGAAATTATGCATCGCATCGCTACTCGTTTTGGCCTGATCGTTACGGTCGCAGTTTTGACAGCAACGAAGGTTGCCGCGCAGCAAGCGCCCTCCGCCGCCGGTCCGAATTCACAGCCCAATTCAGGCGGCGAGGCAGCAACCGTCAAGCGAGTCGTCGACAGCACAATGGAGCCGTATCTGGCGCAGGAACAACGTACGATTCCTCGTGGCGGCGTATGGCGCCGTTCTCCTAATCTTGGAGCGATCGTCGCGGTTTCATTGCACGGCCATCGTTACTTCTTCCCGTATGGAAAAGCCACCGACGCAGGCGCTCCGTTTACGCCCAAGACCCTGGTGGAGATCGGCTCCTGCACCAAGACGTTCACCACCACGCTCTTCGCGCTGGCCATCAACCGAAACCAAATTGTCCCCGACGCTTCCGCTCAGCAATACATGCCCAACGGCTACACGCTCCGGGCGCAACAGCTGACTCCAATGGAGTTGGCGGACTTTACCTCGGGAATGCCGGACGATCCGACCAACCTGCCGCGCGGGCTCCAACAGCAAAGCATCGAGTACTACACCGTGAAAGACTTCCTCACTTGGGCTTCGAACTACGAACCGAGGACCCAGTTGCCGGCCCCCTATAAGTACTCCAACGCCGGAATCGGGCTGCTGAGCTACCTGCTCGCGACCGCCACCGGCAAGAACTGGGAAGATCAGGTGAATTCCGAAATTCTCCAGCCGTTGGGCATGGCTGACACGACGTTGCGACCCACGCCTGAACAGCAGAGCCGCCTGGCACAAGGACATACCCGCGCCGGCCAGAATGCGCCGCGCTGGCCTGTTTTCGCCTGGTACGCTGCTGGCGGATTACGCTCGACTGCACACGACATGATCAGCTTTGGCGAAGCCAATCTTGGCCATAACGAAGTGAATAGGAAACCGGTTTCCGCTGAATTGATCGCGGCGATGCAAACGGCGCAGAAGCCGATCTACACGATGCCGAACGGATCCAACAAGCAGGCAATGGCGTGGGTGAACAATATGGGCGGAGGTAATCCAAACTTGCATCCCGTGATCGTAAAGAATGGGGGAACGTCAGGATTCGGCACTGTGATCGCGATTAATCCGACTAAGGACGCGGCCATCTTCATCGGCATGAACCAGGTCGGAGCTCAGCCTGCCACCCAAGGGATTGAGATCCTCCGGCGCCTGCCGTAGTCCGCCTGCGAAGGTCGATCTGATCGATGCCTTCAACGATCAGCGGCAAGCTGTACGTGGTTGCTTGTCCCTGTGCGTGTGAATGCTTGTTGTAAAACCCATGACCAAGCATGTGCTCTTCATCGCTTGGGCTTGGTAAGACCGACTGATTCGTCTTTCGCGTCTCCTGAGTGCTCCGAGCGCTAACAAACAGCGATTGAAAATACTCCGCAAATATCCGCGCACGGCCCACACCCAAAGTCTATTAGTGGTTGTAGAACAAGATTGACCAGCGATTCGCCGCTTGATAAACGCTGATGCCTCCCGAATGCACTCGGGATTTGCACGCCATGGCGAAAGAGACTTCATCGACTGATTCTTCGTTGGCATTGCACGAAGTATTGGAAGCGGAGTTTGTCGCTCTGCATGGAGAGCTTCCGCCAGATCATCCGAGCTCCAATGAAGCGACAACGCGTCTGAAAGGATTGTGGGCCGCCATTCATGGACTAAAGGAAAAGCGCGCGGCGTTCTGCATCTCCGGCGGCGGTATCCGAAGCGCTACTTTTGGATTGGGAATTCTGCAGGGACTGGCACGGTGTGGACTGCTGGAGAAGTTTCATTATCTCTCCACGGTCTCAGGCGGCGGATACATTGGCAGCTGGCTAAGCGCGTGGATCAAGAATGATCCAGATGGCATTCGCGGTGTAGTCGACGAATTGAAGCGGCGACCTGATTCGACACTGGAGCCTGAACCGCAGCCGATCCGTCATCTTAGGGAATTCAGCAATTATCTGGCGCCCCGAACTGGTCTGACTTCCGTCGATTTTTGGACGCTGATCGCCACGTTCATTCGCAACATGTTCCTGAACTGGTTGGTACTGATCTCATGGCTGGCCGCTGCAATGATGATCCCGAGGTTGTATCTTGCGGCCATCATGGTCTCGCCAAACTGGAGCGCGGCAACGGACGCGGCCACGACATTACAGCTAATCCAATGGTGGAATATCGCGCTCAACACCTTGCTCGTAGTGGGATTGGCTCTGATCGCTGTGGCGATGGCTTACGCGATTATCGATGTTCCTTCGACCGGCAACGCGCGATTGCCGCAACGCCACTTTTTGGAATTCCGTCAGCTTCCGTTAATGCTCGCGTCGCTCGTTTTGGCTGAATGGTGGGCTTTGTTCCGCAATGTCCACGGTGGTGAACCGTTCGAAGCCAATGCATGGCTATTCAAGTTTATAGCCTTCGTTGTTGCGAGCTACTTGACGGGTGGTGTCTTTGCAACGCTTGTTCTGGCCTTTCGTAAGCAAAAGAGAAAGCGGCGCGTGTTCAATTCGCTTTGGCGACTTGGCATCATTGCGCTGGCAGCGGCAGTAGCGGGTTCTTGTCTTTGGGTAATCGCGACCCGAATGTTTTTGGAACCTCCCATTCAATTCACAGTGAGCCGCGATTTCGAGGCCACACCGATCCCCTGGAGTAATCAAAAAGTAACGATCCCACAAGACACTCACGGCGCTATTACACAAATCTGGAGAAGTTACACGATCGAAACCGAGGGGCGGAACGGACGCATCAGTGAAGTCGATGTTGGTCCTTTGGACCTGAAACCAAACGAAAAGCCTCCGATTACATACACCTTGAAGCACGAGTGCGAGGCCATACCGATTCCCTGGAGCCGTACGAAAATGAAGCTCGCACGTGGCACCCAGGTGGTCATCACGCAAGTAGACAAGAGGTACCTCATCGAAACTCCTAAAGTGCGTGCCCGCTTAACCGACAAAGATCTCAATGCTTTGCAGTTCAAAACTAATGAACCGCTTCCCAATCGATTCCCGCTGCCGGCACCTGCGAAAAACGCTGTCAAATACGTCTGCTTCGCACCGGCGCTGATCCTCGCCGTGCTGCTGCTGGTTAACTTCCTCTTTACCGGTCTGACAAGCTGGGTGACAGAAGATGAAGATCGTGAATGGTGGGGCCGATCGGCAGCTTGGATTTTGATCACAATTTTCGGCTGGATCGTAGCTAACGTGATCGTTCTTTGGGGCGCTCAGGTGATTTCCGCAACACCGAATCGGCTCGGTGTTTTTCTCGGAGACGTAAAGGCGACCCCAGAGGCGAAGGGGCTTCTTGGTGCTTTCGGGGGAGTGACGGGAGTTGTCACCGCGTTGCTCGCTGTTCGATCCAAGCTCAGTAGCAAATTTGGCGAGAAGGCAGGTTTCCAGTGGGTCTTGCTTGTGGTGGCCGTCGTCTTTTTTGTCCTGTTATCAATTATCCTTTCATGGGCTCTGGTGCTGATTGGATCTCAGCCATGGACACTACACGCGACGGCCTGGCTGCTCGGCGGACGACAAGACCAAATCGCAGATCCTAATTCCTGGCAAGTTCAACTCTTCGTTGTCGTCTTCCTCACCGGCGCCATGCTGCTTTTCGGAATTGTGATCGGCTTTTTCATCAACGCGAACAAGTTCTCCCTCCACGCAACTTATCGGAACCGGCTGATTCGCGCCTATCTCGCGGCATCGCGAATCAAGCGGAGACCAAATTTGTTTACGGGGTTCGATCCCGAAGACAATATCAAGCTGGGTGATTTGTCTCCCGAAAAACCTCTTCACGTGCTCAATGGCGCGCTAAATATCGTTAGGGGTCAACAACTGGCGTGGCAGGAGCGGAGAGCTGAATCTTTTACAATGAGCCGATTGCACTGCGGTTCTTCCAAGGTTGGTTATCGGCCATCGGCCAAATACGGCGAAGCGATTACCCTGGGAACAGCGCTGGCTATTTCAGGCGCGGCGGCGAATCCAAATATGGGCTACCATTCATCACCCATCCTCGGTCTTTTGATGACGCTTTTTAATGTGCGTCTCGGCTGGTGGCTTGGAAACCCCGGATCGCCTGGAGCTAAAACATGGCGCCGAAAAGGACCGCAGTATTCCGTAGGGCCACTGTTCTCTGAAGCAATCGGAAATACGACCGATCGCTACAAATATGTGAATCTCTCTGACGGCGGCCATTTCGAGAACCTTGGCCTTTACGAGATGGTGCTTCGACGCTGTCATTTCATTGTGGTGAGCGACGGCGGTGAGGACCCGGAATGTGCCTATGCCGACCTGGGGGAAGCAGTTCGCAAAATCCGCATCGATTTTGGAATTCCGATCGAGTTCGACAAGATGACAATCTATCCTCGCAGCGCAATCGACAGCCTTACTACGCCTGGCCATAATTGCGCAGTAGGTCGCATTCGTTATTCAGTCGTCGACGGTGCTGATGCTCCGGATGGTATCATCGTTTACATCAAGGCGGCTTGTTACGGCGATGAACCGCGCGATATCTACGAATACTTCAAGACCAATCCGACGTTCCCGCACGAGAGCACAAGTGATCAGTTCTTTTCCGAGTCGCAATTCGAGAGTTATCGGATGCTTGGCGCGTACACGATGGAGAAGCTTTGTACGGATTGCGGTGGAGATTTTCGGTGTTTCATTCGTGACATCCTAAAACGCCATTTCGAGATGGAAGCGCCCGTTTGGCTGGCCGAATTGCTCGAAGAGACGAAAAACAAGGCCGCGTGAGCGGCTTATCAGCACACGCGAGAACATGCGTCTGTGCCGGCGCACCGAATTCGTGGTAAGCTCGCGAAATGGCCCGCATTTTGGCCCTGCCGGTCACGCTTCTCGCTCTGGCGATGGCGGTGTGGGCGGCGGATCAATCCGCGGAAAACCAATCGGAGGAACCCGAATCATTCGATGTCGAACCACCGATCCTGAAACAAAACCTCTCGGATGAGCCACTGCCCAACGGCGATATGGCGCGCTTGGAAAAACAATTGCAACGCGCAAAGCAAAATGCCGCAGGCGCGGAACGTCTCTATAAAATTGGTGTGCTTGCGAAAATGGAAGTGGAGCAGCGCTTGTTGAAAGTGATACGTTGTGAATCGGACCTGGCCAATGCGCGCGTCGCTCGCGCAAAAGAAGAACTTGCTGAGAAGGAGTCCCAGCTCGCAACCGGCGAAATTACCAGGGAGGAACTGGAATCAATGAAAACCGCGCTGGCGCAATTAACTGAAGCCGCGCAAGTCGCAACGGCGAAACGTGAGCGAGCCGAGCTTGAGGCCGCAGAAGCAAACTTACAGCGTCAGCAAAAACTTCTTAAGCTCGGCATCGCAGGAAAATCCGATGTCGATCGTGCTCAAGAAAAGCTCGCCGAGCTCAAAGCGCAGAAATAGCCGTTAATCGAAACGGCGAGCCCGAATAAGGCTTGGCGTCTCATACAGAGACCCTACAATTCATCCCCGGCGTCTTGCGAAACGCCGATGACTAAATGGTCACGCTGCGCACATACGCAACACCGATTGACGCTGCAGTAGCCAAATCGATACTGGATGAGCACAACATTTTTTGCAGTTTGGCAGACGAAAATGCCAATGCTTATGGAGGCGCACCATTCGCAATGCCGGTGCGACTGCTGGTTACCGAAGAGCAAGCCGACGAAGCTTCGCGTATTCTAGAGACAATGGCCCAACCAGACTCTGATCAAGTCGAACAGTTGAGCAAGCCGGAGCAGGAAAACTATTCGAAAAACGAATTAGTCGACATTCTTCAGGAGTTAACAAAACTTCGCAGCCGGATCGACAGCAATACTGTTTTTGTTGTTCTTTTGTTTGCGGGTCTCGTTTTTTATTTTCTAGTCCAATTATCCTCGCCGGCGCCAACTCGCTCACGGCAACACCAAGCCGAGTCGTGGGACGCAGTCCGGACTGCCGTGGACAATTTCCAATACGACAAGGCGGCTGAAATTGCCCAGCGGCTTACGGAAAAGACGCCGAACTATTATTACGGCTACTCATATCAAGGCTATATCGCATTGGAGAGGAACCAGCTAAAAGACGCCGAGGGTTATTTCAACCGTGCTTACGAATTGTTCCCGACGGACGAGAACAAGCAGCGATTGGAAGCAGTGAGGAAACGGCTGGCGTCCGAAAGCCCCAAGTAAAAAAGCGGGCGTCCAGCCACCGCACTCCAAAGGTCGCCGCGGCGACCGAAAAAGATTCGCCGTTTCGTGCTTAATACCCAGCCGCCATCCCGTCTTTGCGCGATTCGCTTGCCCCGACGTAAACGCGCTGGCCATCGTGCATTTCGACTCTGATCGCCTGGTAACCGCCGTAGCCGCCGACATCGAAACGCACATCGTGTCCTTTCTTGCGCAGTTCCCGGACAGTCTCATAGGGGATACCGCTCTCGACTTCAACGTAACCGCCCGATTCAGTCATTTTTTCTCCAGTCGGTTCGTTATCGCCTTCGTGCTGCCAGCGCGATGCGTCGCCGGCTTCCTGCACGTTTAAACCGAAATCAATCTGATTCGTCAGAACCTGTACATGCCCCTGCGGTTGCATGCCGCCGCCCATCACGCCAAAAGCTTCCCATGGTTTACCATCTTTCATGACAAACCCGGGAATGATGGTGTGAAACGGACGTTTGCCGGGTGCATAAACGTTCGCATGACCCGCATCCATCGAGAAAAGTTCACCCCGATCCTGAAACATGAATCCGAGTCCGGGCACCACAATGCCGCTGCCCATCCCGCGGTAATTGCTTTGAATGAGCGAGACCATATTTCCTTCATCATCGGCGGTACAAAGATAGATTGTATCACCCTGATTGAGAGACGGATTGCCTGCCTCGACCCTCTTTGCCGCGTGATTTGGGTCGATCAACTTGCGACGTTCGGCTGCGTAACTTTTCGAAAGCAGACCAGCCAGCGGAATTTTTGAGAATGCTGGATCGGCATAAAACTTCGCTCGATCGGCCCACACGATTTTCTTGGCTTCGATCATCGTATGAAGCGTTTCTGGCGAACTGCGCCCCATCGCGCGCAAATCGAATCCTTCGAGGATGTTCAATATCTGTAGCGCCGCGATGCCCTGGCCGTTTGGCGGAAGCTCGAAGACGTCGTAACCGCGATAACTTGTCGAAACCGGCTCGACCCAGGTCGATGTGTGTTTCTCGAAATCGGCTTTCCGCAAAAAGCCTCCATTCGCCCGCATGAACTCGTCGATTTTGTCTGCGATCTCGCCTTTGTAAAAAGCGTCACGACCTTTTTCAGCAATCAGTCCTAACGTTTTCGCGAGCGCGGGATTCTTGAAAACATCGCCTTTAGCCGGGGTTCTTCCTTTTCCGTCGAGCGTGTAGGTTTCGAGAAAACCACCTGGCAATCCTTTGTATAGCCGTGGACCAAACGTCCAGTAATAGGCGATTAAATCGGTAACCGGAAAACCTTCTTCGGCATACCGAATGGCAGGCGCAAGGTCATCACCCAATTTCAGTTTGCCGAATTTTTTGTGCAGCTCCGCCCAGGCATCCACGGTTCCGGGTATGCTAATCGGCAACATGCCTGTCGGGGGAATTGTTTCGCGATGCAGTTTTGCCAGCTCGGCCTTCATCTGATCGTAGCTCAAACCGAGCGGTGAACGTCCGCTGCCATTAATCCCGTACAGTTTGTTTTCTTTCGCGCTGTAAACGATTGCGAACAGATCGCCGCCGATGCCATTAGAGACCGGCTCCATCAAACCGAGCGTAGCGTTTGCGGCGATCGCCGCGTCCACGGCGCTGCCACCGTGTTTTAAGATATCGATGCCGACCTCCGTGGCGGCGGGCACGCTTGTGCAGACCATTCCATGTCGTGCCAGCACTTCCGATCGCGTGGCGAAATTCTTTCCAGTGATGCGATCGATCTGGGCGTTAAGCCGAAGGCCCACAATCAACAAAGCCGACAGTCCAAAACCGAATTTAATCCATCGCACCGGCCACATTAATGCCTCCTATTTAAAGAGTGCACTTGAATTTTGGCCTCCAGATTATATTTGATTGCTCACCATCACATGAAGATTTCGTCCGATGACCAAAAAGCGATCAGTCTGATTCTCATCTGCCTGGGATTTCTATTTTTTCTAATCGGGGTGGCGGCGCACTTGAAAGAAAGTTTTCATTCGCGCGCCGAGATTACGACGACAGGCTTCGTGGCTGCCGCTATCTTCGCGGGACTGGGTATCCTTGGGCTTCTGTTTTCGTTTACGAAAAAACAGAGCTGAAGTGATCGGCAGACTCCGGTGGGTTGCCCCGCTAAAAAAGTGGCGGCGATCCACCCCGGGATCGCCGCATTCCCCCCACCGCTCTGAACAACGAAGTTATTGCTGCATTGCGTCGTGAAGTTCCTTGTGAGCGTTCATCATGTCTTGATGCGCTTTCTGGATGGCATCCAGCTTCTTTTGCTGATCAGCCGTCAGCAACGGCCGGATCTGCGACAGAGAGTTGTCCATGACCCCTTTGGCTTTCTGCATCGCCTCCTGATGAATGGCAACGAGCTGCGGTTTGGCCGCATCGAGAATCGGCTGAACCTTTGTCTGTTGATCAGAAGTCAGGTCCAATTTCTCAGTAAGATGCTGAAGGCCGAACGCGTGCCCGTGCCAGCCTCCGGCGCCACCAGGGCCCGGTTGCGCTTGCACCACAACAAAGCCGCAAAGCGCAATCGCGCCCGCGGCTACCAGCGTTAATATGTTTCTTTTCATAGTTTGTTTCATTTCCTATTCGCGAAATATTCTTTCGCTTCCTCAGGTGATGACCGGCAGACATTTCAACCGGTTACAATTTTTCTCGTGGTCGGGCGTTGCGGTGTCCCTTGTCCACGACAAGCGCTTGGCACAAGCGCGCCTACGCCCAAGATTGTAACCAAAGCGCGTCCGAAGCTGTCACTGCTACTAGTGTGGATGCGCTCTCGATTACATGGATGCTGCTAACGCAAGTGCGCTTGTTGATGCTGCGCTCCAGCATGATGATGAGGCGGCTCGCGCGTTGGTGCGACAGCTTTATCCGCTGGTGGCCAAAATCGTCCGCAGTCATCGCCCGCGTCGAACGGATGAAGACGACCTTTGCCAAATGATTTTCATCAAACTATTCCAAAAATTATCGCAGTTTTCCGGCAAGGTGCCGCTGGAGCACTGGGTCTCACGGATTGCAGTCAATACTTGCCTGAACCAAATCCAGTGGGAGAAAATACGGCCCGAGCTTCGTCACGCCGATTTAAGCGTGGAAGAACAAGCCGTGATTGAGAACCTGACGACCTCCGCCGATGAGTTGGCCCCGGATCACCGTCTTGCCTCGCGCCAGCTGGTTGAGCACCTCTTCACCGCGCTCAAACCGGTCGAGCGGTTGGCGATCGATCTGCTATACTTGCAAGGACGTTCGGTTGAAGAGATTCGCAAAATCACCGGTTGGAGCGCGGCGCTGGTTAAAGTACGAGCGTTTCGGGCGCGACAAAAAATGAAAGAGTACCTCGCCAGGATTTCGGCAAAGGAGGGAGTATGAAAGGTCACAAAATCGATCGGTTATTGCGGTCTGCTGCGCAGGCGAGCGGCGACGCCCCGGCTGAAATGCCGTTTGGATTCGATACCCGTGTAGTCGCCTTCTGGCGCGCTGGTGGTTCGAAGCCCAATGGGGTTGCGTCGCTGCTCCGGCGTGTCGCGCTGTTGTCGGCAGCCGTGATTGCTGTTTCCACGCTGGCTGCTGTTCGCGAAATCAAGCAAAGTCGGGAACAGTACAACGACCTCACGAACGAGTTCGCCATCGCGGACACGGCCATTCAGGATGAGTTTTCTCAATGAACAGCGCGCTAAAGTGGAAGCTTATTGCTGGATTTGTCCTTGTATTCGTCGCTGGTGGAATCACTGGCGCCGCGTTGGGGGGCTTCTACGCTCGGCATCTATTCTTTGAATTTCATCGTCCGGGACGCGTCGCCGACAGAATGAAAGAGCGACTTCGAATCGAGCTTCGCTTGACGCCTGAACAGGTCGCAAAAGTTTCGCCAATCGTCGATAAGACCGCTGCGCAGATGCAGGAGATACGGCGCGACACCGGCCGCCACGTCCATGAAGTCATGGCGGAAGCGCACAAGGAGATCGCGGTCAATCTTACCGACGAACAACGCCAAAAATTTCAACAACTCCAAGAGCGCCATCGGCGGTGGCACCATCGTCACGGCGCGCCCGAATTTGCTCCCGAGTCCCCGCCGCCGACGCCATAAAGCACGGCAGAACGCGGGCTAGAACCGAACTCCGTTCTCGAAGAAGATACGTTCGCGCTCGACGCTCGCGCCGCGGCCAATGAAGAGATCGAGCAGTTCCGGCGTGTAATAATCGCCGTCGTACAGCGGATTGAGTCCAAAGAAAATCTTGCCGTCCGGGGCGAGATGTTGCCGCAAATCGCGCAGGAAAAAATCCCATTCCGCTGCGCCCCAGCGTTCCTTGGAGGGGTGATGAAGGTAGAAGTTGGCTGAGAACGCAGTGATCCAATCGAATTTTTGGCCGAGACCGGGCAATGGCTCGAACGCGCTGATCCTCCAAACAACGCGCGGAACACCGAAAAGCTCGAGCAATTCGGTAAAAAGAGCGACGTGCTCGATATCGACGCCCATTACCGAGTGGCCGAGGTTTTTGGCGATGAACAAGAAAAATCCGCCACCACAGCCGAGATCGAGGACGCGTTTCGGCTCTGAACGATGGAGTTTCAAATCCTGCACGCGTTCGCGATTCAATCGCAACCACGGCTCGATGTTCGCGTACTTGGCGTATCCCGCCGTGGAATTCGCGTAACGTCGCTGAATTTCTCCGGCGCGTTCGTGATCGATTGTCGCCAGCATTGGCCGAAGCGGAATGCGAAAAATCGAGCGTTGCGCCCTACGCCAACCGCGCCGGTAAGTGAGCGGTTCGGTGAATTTGAGGAGTTTTTGGGAAAATTTCATTTCGAAAATCGATCAACTGTAGGGCAACCGCTCCGGTTGCCAACCATTGCAGCGCCAGGCCCGCCTCCGCCCTACAATTCCTTCACGATTTCGCGAAGGAGTTGCGGACCGCGATAAACGAATCCGGTATACAGCTGAACAAGCTGCGCGCCCGCATCGAATTTTTCACGAGCCGATTCTGCGTCGCAGATTCCACCAGAGGCGATCACTGGAATTTTCGAGTTCACAGTAATGCTGCGCACCAGGGCACTGGATTTGTCCCGCAGCGGCCCGCCGCTCAAACCGCCTTCCTTGTCGAGCTCCGGTGGAATCGAGGAATGATCCAGCGTCGTATTTGTTGCGATGATCCCCGCGACTCCGTTTTCTTCACAAGCTGCCAGGATCGCCTCCAATTCAATCGCTGTCAGATCAGGTGAAATCTTCACAACGAGCGGCTTCGCAACTGGCCCCGGCTCACTGCCGATCGCATCCAGCAATCTTGATAACGCTGCTGGTTCCTGCAGTTCCCTTAGGCCAGGCGTGTTGGGCGAGCTCACATTTAACGTGATGTAGTCGGCGAAATCGCGGAGCAACCGAAACGAGCAGAGATAATCGTCCGTTGCGCGTTCAAGAGGCGTCGCCCTCGATTTGCCAATATTGATTCCGACTGGAACTCCAGGCCATCGCCCGCTCCCATGCAGTCGACTCAAGCGCTTTGCGATGGCCTCGGCGCCGTCATTGTTAAATCCCAGACGATTAATCAGTGCTTGCTGCTCAGGCAGTCGAAAGATGCGCGGCTTGGGATTTCCTGGTTGTGGCATGGCGGTTACGGTCCCGATTTCGATGAAACCAAACCCAAGTGCCGCCCACGCCGGCAGGGCGACGCCGTTTTTGTCCAGCCCAGCCGCGAGGCCAATTGGATTAGGAAAGTTCAAACCAAAGAGAGCTTTTGGTCTCGACGGCGGCGTGAACTGTTTCAGAGCGCGCAGCGCGGGATCAAACTGTGAAACCCTGCGCAGCGACGCGATCGCGAAATGATGCGCGGCCTCGGGCTCAAGCGAAAACAAAAGTGGCCTAATGAGTCGTTCGTAGAGATTTTTCATCGCAGGCTCGTTCTATTCTTGCTCGTGCTCGTAATCATGCTCCTGCTCGAATTTACCGGCGCGCCCGGCGGTCGCGCCCTACCACATTCATTTCCCGATGCAAAACTGGCTGAACACAGAGTCAAGAATCTGTTCTACATCAACAACGCCGATGACCTCCCCGACTGCCCGCAGTGCTCCATCAAGATGAATCGCAGCGTATTCCTGCGACAGACCATTGGACTGTGCTGCGGCGGCCCGATCGCATGATTCAAGAGCGCGACGAAGACAATCGTGATGGCGAGCGTTAATCGCCAGTGTGCTCTCCGGCTTTAGATTTTGTTTCGTGATTCGGGTCAGAATTTCTTTTTGTAGCTCCGCCAGACCTTCCCCTGTCCGACACGAAACCCGTAACGCCTGGAAATCTTTCCAATCACTGTTTTCAGGCAGGTCGCTCTTATTTAGAACGATAATTTCATTGGAATCCCGGTTGCGTTCCTCGAAATGCGCAGGTTTTGGCGTGTTGCGGTCTGCGATATGAAGACGCAGATCGGCCAATTGCAGCGATTTCTCCGTGCGGGCGATGCCTTCCCGCTCGAGTTCGGTGGCGGACGTTCTTAAACCAGCCGTATCAAGCAAACGGATCGGGATACCGTGGAGATTGACGGTCTCCTCGATGGTGTCGCGCGTTGTGCCATGCGTATCGCTAACAATCACGCGATCGTAACCGAGCAGGCGATTCAGGAGGCTCGATTTGCCGGCATTCGTTGCTCCGTAAATTACGACGCGCACCCCTTCACGCAGAATGCGTCCTTGGTCAGCCGTGGCGAGTAACGCTGCGATCTCTTCGCGGATGGAATCGAGCCGGGTACACAATGTTTCATCTTCATCCGGCGTAATACCTTCCTCAGGAAAATCGATTGACGCGTTGATGTGAGCGAGCAGTTCGATCAGCTCATCACGAATTTTCCTGATTTGTTCTCCAAGCCTGCCTTCGAGCTGTTCGGTGGCCGAGCGCAGAGCGAGATCCGTCTTCGCGCGGATCAGATCGATCACTGCCTCTGCTTGAGTGAGGTCCATTTTGCCGTTGAGAAAAGCGCGCTCGGTGAATTCGCCCGGACGCGCCGCGCGCGCTCCGGCGCGCAAACATGCTTCAAGGACTTTTGCAGAAACCAGCGTTCCGCCGTGGCAGCTGATTTCAATCAAATCCTCTCCGGTGTAACTGGCCGGCGCGCCATGAACGGAAAGAACTACTTGATCGACCAACCGGCCTTCTGCCCCGAAAATCTCGCCAAAATGCTGCACGTGCGGCTCGAATTGCGACGGCATCTGTTTGCCACGGAAGATTTTGTCGGCGACGTCGATCGCATTCGCGCCCGAGACCCGGACAAGCGCAATCGCGCCTTCGCCAGGGGGAGTCGAAATTGCGGCGATGGTCTCAGGAACAGTCATGAGGTGTAGAACCAAATTGTAGGGCAACCGCTTCGGTTGCCAAATTGCGCGAACGAGGTCGCTTGTTCGCGCTCCGCCGCTCTTCGACCGTGATTTCCGTGTTTGCTTACCGGCCGCGCATCGCCTTCTTCAATCCCGCGACTAGTTTCTTGTTCTCTTCCATCGTGCCAACCGAAATACGGACCCATTCGGGTAAGCCGTATCCCCTGAGAGGGCGCACGATGATGCCTTGTTCCAGTAGTTTGTCGAAGGTCGCGTGTCCATCGCCAACATTTACCATCACAAAGTTCGCGGTCCCGGGCACAAAAGGAATTTTCATTTGGGAGAATTGTTCGTGCAGATAAGCGCGGCCTTGGTCGATTACCCGCTTTGTTTCCTGCAGATGCTCGTCATCTTCGAGCGCCGCGAGCGCGCCGATTTGAGCAATGCTATTCACGTTAAATGGCTGCCTTGTTTTGTGAAGCACCTGAACCAGATCAGCCGGCGCAACGGCATACCCGATCCGCAAGCCGGCTAGTCCGTGAATCTTCGAAAATGTGCGAAGGACAACAATGTTTCGGCCTTCGCGAACGAATCGCAGCGTATCAGGCGGACGATCGAGGAATTCGAAATAGGCTTCATCGAAAACAACAATTACGTTTTCAGTGATACGCGACATGAAATCGTCTATCGCCCGCTGTGAAAGCAGCGTGCCGGTTGGATTATTGGGGTTGGGGACGAAAATGAGCCGGGTCTTTGGTGTGATCGCAGCCAGTATTCCGTCCAGATCTTGCTGATAATCCGAGCCGGGCACTTCGATTGTGCGTGCGCCAAACGAGGTCGCGATCAATTTGTAGACGATAAACGCGTACTGAGACGTGACGACGTCGTCACCAGGATTGAGAAAAGCGTGACCGAGAAATTCGAGTACTTCGTTCGAACCATTGCCGAGAATGACGTTCTCCGAAGCGAGGCCAAGTTTCGCCGCGACCGCTTTGCATAAGCAAAATCCGCCGCCATCCGGATAAAGATGACCTTTTCCCAAGGCATCACGCATCGCCTCCATCGCCCTGGGGGACGGGCCTAGCGGATTCTCGTTGGAGGCCAATTTGATGATTTCATTTGGGTCGAGGCCCAGTTCGCGAGCCGTTTCCTCGATCGGCTTTCCCGGTTCGTAAACTTTGACCTCGCGAAGTTGTGGGTTTGCCAGCTCCCAGATCGAAATCATGCGCAGGGAGGTTAAATGGGAGTAGAATAAGTTTCCAATGGCCAGGTTGACCTTTTCGTATTCTTGCTCTTACTCGTGCTCCCGCTCATGCTCTTTTCCTGAGATCAGTTCTAAAGAGTAAGAACGCGAGCAAGAGCAGGAGTATGAAAACAGCATGACAGATAACAAAATCATTTATCTCGATAACAACGCTACCACACAGCTTGATCCTGCTGTGATCGAGGAAATGCTGCCGTTTTTGACTACCCATTACGGCAACCCTTCGAGTGGCTACGGTTTCGCGGCCATGGCTAGAAAAGCGATCAATCTCGCGCGTGAACGACTCGCAGCGTTGCTGGGCTGCGAACCGGCCGAGATCGTTTTCACCAGCGGCGGGACAGAAGCTAATAACGCGGCAATAAATTCGGCACGACAACTTGAGACTCGCGGCGACCATATGATCACGAGCGCGGTCGAACACAGCGCAGTGCTACGCCCCTGCCAGGATCTCGCAAAACGAGGATGCCAGGTCACATTTCTCGGCGTAGACAGGGATGGGAATCTCGACCTGACCGAATTACAGGCTGCAATCCGGCCGGGAACAGCCCTCGTCTCCATCATGTGGGCGAACAATGAGACCGGCGTGTTATTTCCCATCGAGAAGGTTGCCGAAATCTGTCGCGAGCGAGGCGTGCTGTTTCACACGGACGCTGTGCAAGCGACCGGGAAAATACCCATGCGTCTGCGCGAGACACCGATCAATTTTCTCTCTCTTTCCGCGCACAAATTTCATGGCCCAAAAGGTGTGGGGGCGCTTTATGTCAGCCGAGGAACCCGCTTCAGTCCGCTGATTGCCGGTGGCGGCCAGGAAAATGGGCGCCGTGGTGGAACCGAAAATGTCGCGTCGATTGTGGGTCTCGGAAAAGCGGCTGAACTGGCTCTGAAATATCTTACAGAAGACAAATGTAACATTCGCCACATGCGGGACCGATTCGAGAAATCGGTGCTCGCAACAATCAGTGGCACATCAGTGAATGGTGCGGACGCAGCGCGGCTCTCAAACACGTCGAGTCTTTCATTCGAAGGCATTGAATCCCCAGCAGCGCTCCTTCTATTGGATCGACAAGGCATTTGTTGCTCGGCGGGCTCGGCCTGCCGGACCGGTTCACAGGAAGCTTCGCACGTGCTACGGGCAATGAATCCAAGCGCCGATGATGCTAGGCGGAGTCTGCGCTTCTCCTTTGGCCGGTTCAACACTGGCGCCCAAATCGACCGCGCCACCGAGGTCGTTCCAAAAGTTATCGAGAAGCTAAGAGAAAGCGTCGTAACGAGGCCTGTAGCCACGGCTCAGTGAGCAGGTTCGACAACTTCCTTGCGGCGCAATATTGTGCGTCCCTGTCTTTATCGTGATGGAAACACCACGTGATCCTACCGCTTCGCGTTACGAACACGCGGCAAAAGGCCTGCGCCGGAGCGATCTTGCCAGGGACCCGATCAAGCAATTCGGAAACTGGTTCACTGCCGCCATCGAGGCCGGTATTCGGGATGTCAATGCGATGACCCTGGCCACAGCAGGAACTGACGGCAGACCATCTGCGCGCATTGTTCTACTGAAAGGGTTCGACCACGATGGATTCGTCTTTTTTACTAATTACGAGAGCGAAAAAGGAAAGCAGCTCGATGCCAACCCTTATGCCGCTCTGGTATTTTACTGGATCGAACTTGACCGGCAGATCCGAATTAGCGGTAAAACAGAAAAAACTTCCCGCGAAGAATCGCAAACGTACTTTCATTCACGCCCGGTCGGCAGTCAGTTGAGCGCCTGGGCTTCGCGGCAGAGCCAGGTTCTTGATGGGCGACGTGTGCTGGATGCGCGGCTGGCGGAGATGACCGAACGCTTCGGTGACAAGCACATTCCGCTGCCGCCGCACTGGGGCGGATATCGGCTGAAGCCGGATACGATCGAATTTTGGCAAGGTCGGCCGAATCGAATGCACGATCGCTTTCGTTACACGCGACAAGCAGACGGGAATTGGTTGATCGAGCGCTTAGCGCCGTGAGCGGCGTAGAGCCGGAGTGAGGGAGTATTGGAGTGATCGTTTTTTTGATCAACACTCCAACCCCACGTCGCGTAGTGGGAATAAGGTTGGGATGAGTATTATGGGTGAGATCGAAATACTCCGTGGCGACATCACGAAGCTCGATGTCGATGCGATTGTGAATGCGGCGAACACCACACTTCTTGGCGGCGGCGGAGTTGATGGCGCGATCCATCGCGGCGCTGGACCTGAGTTGCTTGCGGAATGCAGGACTCTTGGGGGTTGTCGACCCGGCGAAGCGAAGATTACCCGCGGATATCGACTGCCTGCGCGCTTTATCATTCACACCGTTGGCCCGGTTTGGCGCGGTGGAAACCGCGGTGAGCCTGAGACGCTGGCGAACTGTTATCGGAGTTCGTTGCAGCTCGCGGTTGAAAATGGAATCAAGACGATTGCTTTCCCGGCAATCAGTTGCGGCGCCTATGGCTATCCGATTTCAGACGCAGCGCGGATCGCCATAGAGACCACTCGAAATTTCCTCGCCGCAATGGACAAGATCGACAAAGTGATTTTCGTTTTATCGGGTGAGGATATTTACGACGCGTATCGTCAATTGCTGTAGCCGCTTGCCTGTGGGAGGCGCAAAACGTGCGTTCCGTGAAACACCAGGACTGCGTTTCGCACAACCAAACGGCTACAGAATCCGAGAGACGCAACCGAAACATCAATTACGATAGTACTTTGTATGATTAATCCGAACGAAAACAATCTTATGGGGGACGAACCGCTGCCGATGCCGGTTCAGCCGAGCGAAGAAAAAATTAGCTCGGGTGGGCGTGAGCAGTTTCGTCAAGCAACAAACAAATTTTCCACGGCCATGAGCCACACGTGGGATGAAACAAAAGAGAAAGCCAGTCGCGCCAGGGAGCGTACTGAATACTTGGTACGCGAAAATCCTGTGCCCACCATCCTGGGTGCGCTAGGGCTCGGAATCGCGATCGGGTTGGCAATCCGCTTTGCATCGACCAGCGAGCGAAAGGCAGAAATCGAGGTGAAGTCGCCGCTGGGCGATCTCAACTGGAGTATTTTGTCGCTTCCTTTTCTATGGCCATTGTTCAAATCGGCTAGAGAAAGATATGAGAGTTCTGCAGATGCGGTCAAAGATGGCGTGAAACGACTGAAAAAGATCGACGTTGATCGCTACGCAAAGCCGATCCGCAAACGCTGGAAAGCTTGGACACGCTGAGCGTCGCGGCAGACCGGGGCGAACGCTTCACGCGAGCTCTAGAAAGCTATTGATGAGATCGGCGAGCGGACGCGGATACTGGGCCATGAAAGCATGGCCACCTCCGTTGAATTGAGCCAGCCACGCGCCAGGAATAGCGTTAACAAACTTTAACGCGTTGGACGGCGGAACCACAATGTCGACCGTGCCAGCGGCGACCAGCACGGGCGCATTTATTTCTCGCAATTGGTTTCCTATACCAGTTTTGTGCCAGGCCTCAATCGCCGCGGCCTGACGATTAATGAGATCGGGAGACAACTGCGCGCGCGCTGCTGCTACGATATCGCCGAATTCGCGATAAACGGATTCGGCGATGTCACTGGGAAAAAGTAATGACAGCAAGCGATGCGCCTGCTCGTGAGGCGTTCCTGACATATCGATAAGTTGTGACCACACTTCAGCCGAGGCGCGATCTGCGTCGGTTCCTGCTGGAGCCGTCGATAATAAGATGAGTTTGTTAATACGCCCCGGGGCCTGCAAGGTGAGAGCTTGGGCGATGAACCCGCCCATCGACCATCCCAGCAAGCTTGGCCGCTCGATGCCGAGCGTTTCCATTACTCGCAGCACGTCATCAGCGAGTTCGGCGATATCAAATGGCCGCCCGTTATCCGTGGAGCGGCCAATCCCGCGATTGTCGATGAGAATGAGTTCGTTGGAAGAAGCGAGTCTGTCGATAAACAAAGGATCCCAATCCGCACTTGTCGCCGCGAAGCCGTTCAGGACGACGAGCGGTCGGCCAATTCCAATTCGATGATAGGCGATTTGCGCTCCGTCGACTTGAAGTCTCTCGAAAGTCTCCTTGGGCATCGGCGACGTTAGAAAGTCGTATCACAACGGTCAAGGTAGCTGCGTGCAGCGCTCAGCGTTTGAAGGAACGCGCCTTCTCGCGGAATGTGTCAATCTTCCCATGGCAACCTCGAATTCATCTCAGTGGCCCGCGTGGCAGCGTAATCCGGTGTTCGAGTTTTTCGCATCGCTTAAACTCGCGGTCGTCTTGCTTGCGGTAATCATCGTCGCTGCGATCGCGGGTACACTGTATGAGTCGAGTTTCGACGCGAAAGTTGCGCGCACTTACGTTTACGGGGCTCCGTGGTTCAATCTCTGGCTTGTTTTGCTCGGGGCAAACCTTGCCTGCTCCGCGTTGTCTCGTTGGCCCTGGCGCAAACATCATCTCGCTTTTCTCATAACGCATCTCGGTATCATCACCCTGCTGATCGGATCGCTCATCGGCCGAATTTGGGGAATCGAAGGAACCATCACGCTTTTCAAGGGCGAATCGCCAACAAACCGGCTCCTGGTCGACGAACGCCAGCTGCGCATCCACGACCTGGATGGAATCATTAAAGGATATCCCGCCGAGTTTTTGCATCATCCGCCGACGCCACAGCATCCACGCGACCTTGGCCCGCTCGCGAGTGGCGCGCATTTGATGATTATTGATTACGCTCCGGCGATCGAAGCGAAGCTCAACCCAAAGCCACTGAATGACGGCGGGGCGCCTGCGCTGCATTTCACCATTGCCACTGCAATGATGAACCAACATCTCGATGGCTGGCTGCTCGCGGACGATCCGCAGAATGGAAATTTTTCGATGGGTCTGGCGAATATCGAATTGAAACGGGGCACTGCGCCGACGCCAACATCGCCAAGTGGCAGGGATCCCGCGGTTGCGGGAAGCCGTCCGTCTTCGGAGAGCGAAGCGAGTCCGAAGAATCACGAAGTCGATCTCGAGGAATCAATATTCGCCTTTAGCAAAGCGCCTGAGGAACAGATTGGCCGTGCTAGCAAAGGCGGCAGCACCGGCGCGAAGATACGCTTGGAACAACCTCAAAACGGCAACAAAGGACGGGTTCTTGTTTCGGTAGGCGAAAAAGACGCCAGTTTCGATGTCGCAGAAAATCTCGGTCGCGACGTCGCAATCGCCGGTACGCCTTTCGCCCTCAAAATCGATGAATACTGGGCCGACTTTCGAATCGAGAATGGCAAACCCAGCTCCCTAAGCGAGCAACCAAACAATCCTGCAGTGCTTGTGACAATCCGAGGTAAAGGTGTCCCCACCGGCGAACCGCAAACAAATCCACATGGAAGCAATAAAGATCTTACGACGACCGGCGGCCCACCATCAATGCCGGCGCCCGGCGAAGGAACACCGAATCATCTGACGCTGTTTGTCGCCGACGACGGCACGATCGGTTACGAGCTCGCGTCACGAAAGAGCGGCAGATCGAACGGCAAGAT
>JBKPRQ010000227.1:0-6835 GCA_046734635.1 Verrucomicrobiota bacterium | reverse complement strand
TCATTGGATTTACAGACTTCGACCATCACGGCATCCAGGGAGTCGAAGCGTCGATGGAGGAATATCTTCACGGGCAGGACGGCTTCCGTTTTATCGAACACAACCGCGCGGGCCAGGAGATTGTCCCTTATCGTGGACAGGAGCGGCCGCCGCGCGACGGCTATCAGGTGCATCTGACTGTCGATCTTAGTTTACAAAACATTGTTGAGAACGAGATCGACGCCGCGATGGAGGAATATTCTCCTCAAAAAGCCACGATTATTTTGATGCGACCGCAGACAGGCGAAATCCTCGCAATGGCTAATCGGCCGGATTTCGACTTAAACCTTCGCTCCGAGGCGAAACCTGAAGAAATGAAGAACCGGGCCATCATCGACATGATGGAACCGGGCTCGACCTTCAAGATCGTAGCCGCGGCGTCCGCTCTCAACGAACGAAAGCTCCGGCCCGATTCGACAATCTTTTGCGAGAACGGTCTCTGGAATTTCGGCGGCGCTGCCCTGCACGATCATCGCGCGTTTTCGTATCTGAGCGTGCGCGACATCCTCGTGAAATCGAGCAACATCGGCGCGGCCAAACTTGCCCTGAGCGTGGGCGACCAACGGTTCTACGAATACATACGTCGATTCGGTTTTGGTGAACGGACTGGGATTGAGCTGCCGGGTGAAATCGGTGGGGTCATTCGGCCTCCCAAAGCGTGGAGCAAAATCTCGATTACGCGTATCCCGATGGGCCACGAAGTCGGGGTCACGCCATTACAAATGACAGTGGCGATGGCGGTCATTGCTAATGGCGGCAAATTAGTCACGCCGCGCATCATAAAATCGATTACCACGCCCGAAGGCAAAACCATCAGCTCACTTTCGCCTGTAGTGTTGCGTCAGGTGATTTCTCCGGAAACAGCCAGAGAAATCGGTGATGCGCTGCGTGGGGTTGTAAGTGATCGCGGTACCGCTGCTGCTGCCGCCGTCCCCGGCTTTACGATTGCGGGAAAAACCGGAACCGCACAGAAGGTTGATCCTCGCGGCGGGTACGAGCAGGGGAAGTATGTTGTTTCATTTGCCGGCTATCTTCCGGCAGACCATCCCGAGTTTGTTGGTTTGGTGGTGCTTGATGACGCGCACACCAGCAAACCGGAGTTAAATTACGGCGGGCTCATCGCAGGACCAATTTTTTCCCGAGTGGCGGAAAAGGCGGCCCGCTATCTAGATCTTGAGCCGCATGAGGAGATTCGCAAAGCGATTCCTGTAGCGCGAGTCGAAAAAACAACGCCGGCTGAACGAATTCGCAAGAACCGGTCGGCGGAACGAATCGCCTTAACCAATGCGTCGCGCCATTGAACACCTCGCCATGGTTCGCAGGTGCGGATCCGTCCCATTGCGGACAGATTAAAACCTCATGCAGCTCAAGACACTCCTCTCCGCGACTGCAGTTCGCCAGATCATCGGGACACTTGATCGCACGGTGGAAAACATCGCGTATGACTCGCGGCGTGTGCAAAGGAATGGCATGTTCGTGGCATTGCGCGGTGAGAAATCCGATGGCCACGAATTCATCGGTCAGGCAATCGAAAAAGGAGCATCGGTAATCGTTGCCGAACGCGAGGAACAAAATCCCCGCGCAACTTGTCTTGTCGTCGAGAATACGCGGACTGCGCTCGCTGATCTTGGAACAACCTTTTACGGAAACGCGGGACGCAAATTAAAAATGGCGGCGGTTACCGGCACGAACGGCAAAACCACTACCACATTTCTCATCAAGCATATTTGCGAAAATGCCGGTCTGCGTTGCGGGTTGATCGGAACGGTGCGTTACGAGATCGGTGAGCGGGTTCTCCCGGCGATTCGCACCACGCCAGAATCGCTCGACTTACAAGAGCTGTTGGCTCACATCGCCAACGCAGGTTGTAAGGCGGCTGCGATGGAAGTCTCTTCGCATGCGCTAGCGCAGGACCGCACGCGCGGACTCGAATGGAACGTCGCTGTCTTTACAAATCTTACACAGGACCATCTCGACTTTCATGGGACGATGAAAAACTACTTCGAATCCAAGGCCAAGCTCTTCGCCGGACTAGAAGGGCAGAAAAAAAAGCGCAAACCCGTTGCTATTGTCAACATCGATGATCGCTATGGCGAACAACTGCTCGACAAAATCGACAAACGCGTCGCAGTGATCACGTACGGAATGGGGCTGCGCGCGGATTTTCGCGCTTCAAATTATCGCGTTGAGTCCAGTGGCACTTCCTATCAGCTGGACGCTCGCGGCAAGAGTTACTTGGTCCGCGTCCCTTTGATTGGCCGATTCAATGTTACGAATTCGATGGCGGCACTGGCCGCCGCCAATGCGCTCGGAATCAACCTGCGCGATGCCGTGTTCAGTCTTGGCAAGTCGCCGCAAGTGCCGGGACGCCTGGAGCTGGTGCCTGCAAAGCGACAATTTCAAGTTTTTGTCGATTACGCCCATACCCCTGATGCGTTAGGGAATGTTCTCAAGACTCTGCGCGCACTGGAGCCAAATCGGTTGATCGCGGTTTTTGGTTGCGGCGGCAATCGCGATCGTCAGAAGCGCCCGTTGATGGCTGAAATAGTGGATCGCCATGCGGATTACGCCATTATTACCTCGGACAATCCGCGCAAAGAAAATCCGGACACGATCGTCGCCGAAATCGAAAAGGGATTCCGGTCAACGCACTACGAAAAAATTGTCGATCGCACTCGGGCCATTAGCCGCGCCATCGAACTAGCACGGCCGCGCGACATTGTTTTGATCGCAGGCAAAGGGCACGAAAATTACCAGGAGTTCGCGGATCACACTGTTCCGTTCGACGACATTCAAGTCGCGCGACGTGCCATTGAGGACCATCCAGTGGAGTTTTCCTCATGATGCTTTTGTTACGTTGCCTCCTTTTGTTATGAACCCGCTTTCCCTTTCTCAGATCGCGCAGTTCGCCGGAGGCTCACTTTCGTCTGGCGACGAGACCGTTTTGGTCGACAAGGTCAACACTGACTCGCGTACGATTAAGCCCGGCGAACTATTCGTCGCGTTACGCGGTGAAAATTTCGATGGACACAATTTCGTAGACGCCGTCGCAATTACCGGCGCCGCGGGGGCCATCGTCGACTCCGCCTGGGAGGGGCGCGTCCCGGAAAATTTTGCGCTCATTCGCGCAAAAGACACGTTGCTGGCGTACCAGCAGCTCGCTGCAAATTACCGGAAGTCCCTGACGCTACGTGTGGTCGCAATTACCGGAAGCAACGGAAAGACCAGTACGAAAGACTTCGCCGCAGCCGTTCTCGCCCGGCGGTTCCGAGTTACGAAAACACAGGGAAATTTCAATAATCATGTCGGTCTGCCTCGAACAATTCTCGAAGCCAGTTCGCAGGATGAAGTGGCAGTCTGGGAGATCGGAATGAATCACCCCGGCGAAGTTGCCGCGTTGGCGAAAGTAGCTGCACCGGACGTTGGGATTATTACAAACATTGGTGTCGCGCATATCGAGTTCATGGGGTCGCGCGAAAAAATCGCGCAGGAGAAAGGCGTGCTGGCAGAAGCCGTTGGCGCCGAGGGAACGGTGATTTTGAACGCTGACGATCCGTTTACCGGGGTGATCGCTGCTCGCGCACGCGGCAAAGTGATTTTAGCCGGCATAACTTCCGGCTCGATTCGCGCCAGCGAGGTCAATCAAAGCGGGGGCGGAACAGATTTCACGATTCTTGAGGACGCGCATCGATGCCGGGCGCAATTACCCGTGCCCGGCTTGCACATGGTGGAGAATGCATTGTTGGCGGTCGCGGTCGGTCGCGTCCTCGGTCTTTCCCTGGAAGAATGCGCCGCAGGTCTGATTGCCGCGCCACTTACGAAAGCGCGTTTGCAAGTTAAGGAAATCCGCGGCGTGCAATTCCTGGATGACAGTTACAACGCAAACCCCGATTCCATGAAGGCGGCTTTGCGAACATTGGTCGAATTGGATGCCGAGGGACAACGCATCGCTGTTTTGGGCGAGATGCGTGAATTGGGCGATAAATCGGAGCGCGGACACCGCGAGGTGGGCGAAACCGCGGCTGCGTTAAAAATCGATCATCTGATCACCATCGGCAATGTGGCTGCGACCATTGCTGAAGCAGCAAAACAGGCCGGACTAGAAAACAGCTCGACCGTAGCATCGTCCGCTGAAGCCGCTCAATTATTAGCCGAACTCGCTGTCCCCGGGGATCTGGTTCTCATCAAGGGCAGTCGCCTCGCACGCACAGAGGAAGTGATAGAAACGTTCCGCAATCCGTCCGGCTCCGTCAACGCTACGGCGAGCAGGCAATCAGAAATCGCCAATTCGCCATGATGTACTTCCTCCATCACCTGAGCGACCGGTTCATCGGGTTCAACGTGTTCCTTTATGTCACGTTCCGAGCCATTGCGGCAGCGGTAACTGCGTTCCTGCTTACCTTGATGTTTGGGAATTTCATTATTCGAATTCTGATTGCGCTTAAGCTCGGGCAACCGATTCGCGGAGCAGCGGAAGTCCATCGGCTGGCAGAATTGCACGGTGGTAAACAGGGAACGCCCACCATGGGCGGCGTGCTGGTCATTGGCTCGGTTTTTATATCGAGTCTTCTCTGGGCGCGTCTCGATAACCGATTCGTTTGGCTGGTTCTGTTTAGCATGGTTTATCTCGGTGGCCTGGGCTTCGCTGATGATTACCTCAAGGTGACAAAAAAGAAGTCCGATGGCATCAGCGGCCGGATCAAACTGGTTTTTCAGATTGCTCTTGCGGCCATTATCACAGGCGTGTTCCTCAGCAGTCCGTTACTCGAAGTGCAGGCGCGCGCACTTTATGTGCCGTTCGTTAAGGCACCGGTCATCGCAAACATGAGCTGGTTCACCTTCGTATTTTTTCTCCTCGTGATTGTTGGTTCCTCCAATGCGGTCAATCTTACCGACGGGCTCGATGGTCTGGCCATTGGTTGCACCGTCACCGTGGCCTTTGCTTATGCTTTACTTTCTTACGCGGCTGGAAATTTTCGAATTGCCGAATATCTACAGGTCCCATTTTATCCATTTGCCGGCGAACTGACTGTCGTCTGCTCCGCATTGATCGGCGCGGGTCTGGGCTTCCTCTGGTTCAATTGTTTTCCAGCGAAGGTTTTCATGGGCGATACCGGGTCGCTTTCCATTGGAGGCACGATTGGGGTCGTGGCCATTTGTTGCAAGCAGGAGCTGCTCCTGGTTGTCGTAGGCGGCGTTTTCGTGATCGAAGCAGTGTCGGTGATTTTGCAGGTGATGAGTTTCAAACTCACGGGCAAGCGAATTTTCGTCATGTCTCCGCTTCATCATCACTTCGAATTGACTGGCTGGAAGGAGAACACAGTCATCGTTCGGTTTTGGATTCTCTCGATCATTTTTGCGTTGCTTGGTCTAGCGACACTGAAATTGAGATAAAAGATGCATTACAAGAATCAGAATATTGCGGTTCTTGGTGCGGGATTGAGCGGTAGCGCTGCGGCGCTGCTACTCAAATCGCAGGGTGCGCAGGTCACAGTGCTCGATAGCGCCGAAGAGAAGAAGTTGCTGAAATCGACCATCGACAATCTGCGAGCGCAGGATGTGCGCGTAGTCTGTGGAACGGCGGCGGACGAAGACTTGTCCAGTTATGAAATGGCGGTTCTAAGTCCGGGCATCGATCCGGCTTCGCGATTGGTGCGCAATTTCTCGGCGCGCGGAATCGACATCATTGGCGAGCTCGAACTCGGCTGGCGTTATTGCGAAAAGATTCCAGTAATCGCAGTCACGGGCACGAACGGCAAGACGACAACGACCGAACTGCTGGCGCAAATGCTGAATGCCTGCGGCCAGCGAACGATTGCCTGCGGAAATATCGGAAAACCGCTATCGGAAGTGGCGCGCGAGAACCAGCCATACGACGTGCTCACAGTGGAGGTCAGTTCGTTCCAACTCGAAACGATCCGCACCTTCCATCCAGCCATCAGTCTCTGGCTTAATTTCGCTCCGGACCATCTCGATCGTTATCGCTCGGTAGCGGAATATCGCACGGCCAAGCTGCGCATTTTCGAAAATCAAACCGATGCCGACGTGGCAGTCGTGAATGCGATCGAAAAAATACCGAATATCCGTCCGCGCACGATCACGTTCAGCGCGTATGCCAATGGCGGAGACTTCCGACTCGCGGAAGGAGCGATTCTTTACCGAGACGAATCAGTCTTGCGATTGGCGGATACCAAGCTGCGTGGTTTGCATAACATCGAGAATTTGATGGCGACCCTTGCGGTTGGCATGGCGCGCGGTTTGTCGTTTCAAAAAATGGTGCCGCCGCTCTGTGTTTATGAACCGCAGCCGCATCGCTGCGAATTTGTTCGCGAAGTCGGCGGCGTCGCCTATGTGAACGATTCCAAAGCGACCAATCTCGACGCAGTAGACAAGGCGCTGCGCGCGCAAACCAAGCCGGTCATCTTGATTGCCGGCGGTAAGGACAAGGGTTTTAGCTTTGATCCGCTTCGATCCCTCGTAAAGGAAAAGGTCAGATCCACAATTTTGATCGGCGAAATGGCCGAGAGCATCAGTCACTCCTGGGCGGGTGCCGTCGAATCCGAGATAGCAAGCTCGCTCGCCGACGCGGTTGAGCGCGCACATGCCAGCGCAAAACCTGGGGAAATGGTTCTTTTTTCTCCAGGCACATCATCGTTCGACATGTTCAAAAGCTACGCCGATCGAGGCGATCAATTTCGCGCGCTCGTCCGTGCGTTGCCTGAAAGATGATGATGAAAATTCCGCGCTTCTTCCGACATAGAAAACTCTGGGCTGCGACTGCGCGGCGCTCATCGGC
>JBKPRQ010000226.1:0-5002 GCA_046734635.1 Verrucomicrobiota bacterium | reverse complement strand
ACCCCGTGTCTGGATCGGGAAAAGATCGGACAATATCGTCGGTGCCGCTGGCCCGTAACCGCCTTCGCCAATTCCGACGCATACGCGAGTAGCGAAGAGAATGCCGAATGTCGCCGCGAGTCCGGAGCCGCCACTGGCAAGGCTCCATAGAATCACAGCGGAACCGACGATCATCCAGCGCGAGAATCGATCGGCGAGCAGGCCGAGAACCGGCGCGCTAACCATGTATGTGACGAAGAATGCGACTCCCAGAAGACCGGTTTTCGTCATCGCGTTTACGTCATTCGCTGAGAAAAAACTGGCGCGAATGTCGGGCTCGAGCGCGGCCAGAACTTGCCGGTCGATATAATTGAAAAGATTGATCGCCAGCAGCAGGAAGAGCGCACTACGCGCGCCGCTGATCGTTCTGTTCTCGCCAGGTTGCATTGCAATTGCGGGATTGCAGTTTGCCCGCCGCAGAATGTAAATCAATAACGATGGCTTCCATGTCCGCCGCTGAACACACGCTTTATTTTTTCGGCCGGCTGCTGGTTCGTTGCTTTTATCGGGTCACTGCCCTGGGGTTGGAAAACATCCCTGCAGGAGGTTTTTTACTTTTGCCCAACCACATCACCTGGGTTGACGCCATCGTTCTCCAGCTCGCCTGCTCGCGGCCGATTCGATACGTCATCGACCAGGAACATTATCATAATCCGGTTCTGCACCCGATTCTGCGCACGTTGGGTTGTATTCCAATCGACATCCGCAATTCGCGTTCCGCCATTCGCGCTGCGACAGAAAAAATCGCCGCTGGCGAGATTGTTTGTCTTTTTCCCGAGGGCCAGTTGGAACGGACAGGGGTCCTTCTGCGCTTGCAACGCGGTTACGAATTGATCGCACGGCACGCAAATGCGCAGGTGGTTCCGGTTTGGCTCGATCAACTCTGGGGCTCGATCTTCTCATTCCAAGGTGGACGATTTTTCACCAAATTGCCCAAGCGCATTCCATATCCTGTAACGATCGCCTTTGGGAAACCGCTCAAAGCCGAAGCTGCCGACAACGCTGCGGTCCGCGAGGAATTGCTCAAGCTCGGTGAATTTTGTTTTAATCGCCGTCCATCGCTCGATCGACACCTTGCAGAAGAATCTGTGCGTGGACTGAAACGCAGACGGTTTGCAACGGCGGTGATCGACGGAACCGATCATAGCCAGTTGAGCCGGGCAAAACTGCTCGGCGCGGCAGCGGCGTTGAGTCGCTATCTTCGGAAAGAATTTTCCGACCAACGAATCGCCATTGTCTTGCCTGCCAGCAAGGCATCGATGGTGGCCAACCTGGCTGTTACGCTGGCGGACAAAGTCCCTGTGGACCTTAATTTCACGGTGGGACGCGCGGCGAATGAATCGTGCTGCAGGCGCGCCAATCTGCGGGTGGCGATTTCGGCCACCCAATTCATGGAACGCCTCAAGGATTTTCCGTGGCCGGAACGCGTTTTGAAATTGGAAGAGCTGATGCCGCGAATGAAACGCCAGATCGTTTTCTGGTGGATCTTGTCGGTGCTGGTTCCGACGCGTTTGCTCTTGCGCCTTTTGAGAATTCCAAAGGAAGGCGGGCGCAGAGAAGCAATTTTGCTGTTTACAAGCGGAACGACTGGAGAACCAAAAGGCGTGGTGGTCAGCCACCGCAACGTCGTCGGAAACGTCTCGCAGTTCCGGCAACTGCTGGACGCACGAGAG
The DNA here is from genome assembly GCA_046734635.1 of Verrucomicrobiota bacterium. GTDB lineage: Bacteria > Verrucomicrobiota > Verrucomicrobiia > Chthoniobacterales > UBA10450 > Udaeobacter. Next base: position 3,290 of record JBKPRQ010000226.1, on the reverse strand, counting down.
ACCGACGCGATCCTCGCGTCGCTGCCATTTTTTCACACCTTCGGATCGACGGTGACGCTCTGGTATCCGCTTATCGAAGGCGTGCGAATTATCACTTATCCTAATCCACTGGAAGCCGCGAAGAACGCAGCGTTAATCGAGCGATACAAACTCACATTCCTTCTGGTCACGCCCACTTTTCTGCGAATGTACCTGCGCAAAGCCGAGCCGCAGCAGCTTCGAAGCTTGCGCCTGATTATCACCGGCGCCGAAAAATTGCCGCTCGATCTTGCCAGCCATTTCGAAGAACGCTTCCACAAAAAAGTATACGAGGGCTATGGTCTCACCGAGACAGCGCCGGTGGTCAGCACAAATCTGCCCGACCCGGAACCGAAAAAACCTGGAGAACATGTGCAATCATCCAGCCGGTTGGGATCGGTTGGCAGACTGGCCCCGGGAATGGCCGCCGAAATTCGTGAACCCGAAACCGACCAGAAACTTCCGTTGTACGAAACAGGTATGCTTTGGCTCCGCGGCCCAAACATTTTCGAAGGTTATCTGCACGATCCCAAGCAAACCGCAGAAGTCCTTCAAGATGGCTGGTTGAAGACGGGCGACATCGGCCGATTCGACGAGGATGGATTCCTTTATATCGAGGGGCGACTCTCGCGCTTTTCAAAGATCGGCGGCGAGATGGTGCCGCACGAAACCATCGAGAACAAAATTGTCGATCTTCTTGGTTTGTCTGGGAGAGACGAACGGCCACTGGCCGTAATGGGAGTGCAGGATGAAGCCAAAGGCGAAGCGCTGGTCGTGCTTAGCGCTGTGGACATCGATCTCGCAGAGTTGCGCAGCAAGCTTCACGAAGCAGGCGTGCCGAATTTGTGGATCCCAAAACAGGTCCAGCGCGTTGAAGCAATCCCGGTTCTCGCATCGGGCAAACTCGATTTAAAAAAATGCCAGGCCCTCGCAGTCGAAGGGTAGGGCGCGACCGCCGGGCGCGCCGCTCTCGAGATGCGTGGTCACGACTTGTGTGAAGTATCCGTCGAAAGGTTGGCTAGAAAGCTCTCCAACAATTCGTCGAAGCGATCCGGCTGATCGATAAACACGGCGTGCGCGGCGTCGTCGATTTTTTCGAAGCGAGCATGCGGAATCTGGTTCGCAGCCGCCTGCTGGCGAGACAGCTCATCCGATTTCGCTGAGGCGATAATCAAGGTGGGACAATCAATTTTCTTCAGGGCGGGCGTTCGATTCACACCAAACATGTCGGCGACGAGCATTCCGACCCCGATGTCAGGCGGCGTTTTCATTCCCGTGCTGACCAGTCCTTTGATCGCGTCGTCGCTTTGCGGTTTGCTGATGATTGCTCGCATCATGCCGGCCAAATATTCCTGCTGATGCGCCTGGTAAATGGCGAACATCTTGAATTGTTCGGCTGTTTCCTGGGGGCGCACGATCATGCCGTCAGCGCCATCGGAGACGGCGGCATCGACCAGAACAATTCCCGCGAGATCTTTGGTGCCGTAGCGCTCGACATAAGCCGCGACGTCCTGAACACCTTGCGACCATCCAATGAGAACAGGGCGCCGCACGCCCAGTCGTTCCAGCAACGTGTGCAAATCCTCCGCGCGTGTTTCCGGCGTGTTTCCGGTTGTCGTCCTTGCCGACTCGCCCTCAGAACGAGGATCGAACGCAATGACTCGATGCGCTTTTGTGAATACCTCGATTTGATGGCGCCAAATATCCGCGCCTGTGCTCCAGCCAGAAATGAAAACGAGCACGGATTGGGCGTCAGGTTTGCCCGCTTCAATCACTCGCAAAGAAATGCCGTCGCCGATCTCGATCTTTCGCGAAGATCCGGAAGTCGACTCCGCGCGCACTTGTATCGAGCCAAAGCAAATCGCTGCACCCAGGCAGAAGGAAGCGAACTTTTCGGTCGAAGCTGACATTGTTAAATTCTCGTTTAGCCGCTGCCGTTCTCTAGGCAAGCGCCAGAAAAACCGCATTTTCGGCCAGGGCGCGCTCTCTTTCGGTTTTCCTGAAACCGATAAACGATTTGGGAACCGCTCATCGGTTGGACAATTCACTGGTTAACAGCTGGATCTTCTTCTTTTAGCCGCCAGGGGGAGATTCTACCGAAGAGATCGCGTGTGGCGCCTGCGATATCCTCGGCTTTCGACACACCACTGTCGATAAGAGCGCGTCCAGTGCTTGCCCAAATCTTCTTCACAACCAGTGCGCCGTTTTCGCGCACGATCCGACCAAGATGCTGAACGGCCGCGGCTGTAGCGGATTTACGGATAAGTTCAGGCGGACATTTTGAAGTGAGTTCGCAGTAGCGACGCGCAACTTCGCCTACGCGAAGTGTAAGGAACGCATTGGCAGCGCCGTTGGAAACACATTTGACCAGAAGAGCCGAGATGCCGCTCAAGCCCGGAATCCCACCTTTGAGTGCCGGCACCACAGAAACAGCAAGCGGCGCGACCATTTCTCCAAGGTCGAGCGATTCCAGCCCGCTCGCGACGAAAGCTGTGCCGGCAACATTTGCATACAGTCGCGCCAATTCGCGCGGTGAAGGACGCTGCACATAAATACGCGCAATGCGTCCAACCATTTGAATTTGAGTAATCAAGACAATGAGTCCGTCGAGCCTGCCATTTTGCATCAGCGCTGTGCTAAGAAAGACCGTGCTGGCTGTTCTGCGGACGACCAAATCCGCTTGAGTTGAAAGATGCCCAATCGCTTTTTCGATCTCGTCCTTTGTAACCACAGGTAGATCGCGTGTCCGAGGATTTGCGGCGAGACGCGCACGGAGAACCTGCAAATAGGCGTCATATTTTGGACCGGAGTCCTCCTCGGGTGGGCCAAGCGCAGGAGGAAGCCTTGTGTACGCGATTGCATAGTAGAGTGCGAAAAATCCTGCAGCCAGGGAAACACTCCAGAACACGATTGTGCCAGCGATGGGATGAATTCTGTCAGCTAACAAAATCAAGCTGGTGACGCCTGCAATGATCACCGAGACCATGCAGACGGTTATCGCCACAATGAGGACGAGGACCATTGTCCTCATGCTGGAATTCTGGGCTTCGGCGGATGATCTCACCTATTCTCGTTACTGTGCACTCGCCGCGGCGGCGTTCAACTGAACAACCGCGAAGCGGTGTAGAGGCGGCTGTGTCAGCCGCAAAGCGGGTAACGCAATTTCAGATTAGCGCGGCGCGCAATCGCACGCGAAGCTAAAGATCGTGGAGATCTCTTACCGCACTCCGGCCTTTCTATGCATCGCGGTGTTCACGCTCTCCTCTCTCCTG
>JBKPRQ010000225.1:0-10278 GCA_046734635.1 Verrucomicrobiota bacterium | reverse complement strand
GCTACGTCTGGCTTCAACAAGGTGACTAGTGATCTTCGGCGCGCCCGGCGGTCGCGCCCTACCAAGGCTCAACGGGTAATAAAGACATAGCCTGTCCCCTGCTCTTTCGTTCGCTCATCCGTTTTCAATTTAGAGATGGTACCTCCTCGAAGCTGAGGCATGAGACCTGCAGCTTTCTCTGTTGAGGCTACGAGCGCATCGAGATTTCCAGCATTCCACTCGGCGACCGCGCGATCAGGCTCGATGTAGTGCGTTTTCTGCAAATAAAGCAGCAACCCTTCGTCCTTCGCAGAGACGACTTCATAACGCCAGTGACGCGCTTCTGCTTCTCGACGAACGTCGTTCCCGAAAATAGCCAGCGCGTGACGTTGATCGCGGTATCCGGTAACTACCTTCCACATAGTGTACCCGCCGCTAAACACAATTGCCAACGCTAGTGCGATTATCCCGAATTCTTCATTGGTTACCTTGGAGAGCGAGCGACGGCTCACAGAGCCGTGGCTACAGGCCGCGCGGTTCCCAATCTGTGCGGCAAGCAGCAAGCAAAGCGGCGGGATAATCGGAAAGATTCTATCGACCCGCTTGGACGGAATCAGTGACATCACGAGCAACCCGCCAAGACTCCAGCAGAGCAGCCAGAAGGTATCCGGCGACATCTCGCGAAACGCAGTACCAATCTTCCATCGGCGCAGCGCAAGATCGAAAACTGCGATCGCCATCAGCAGGATGCTCCACGGCGCAAATTTGTGGATGAGATGCGGGAAATAAAAATAGAGCGGCTGCGGCCGATGAATTGTTTCGCCGAAACGTCCCAAGAATTCGCGCATAACGACTTCATCAAAGAAGCCAGGCTGAAACAAGATGCCGCCGGTGACCCATAACAAAAAGACCGCTAGCGACGCGATCCATGGCCACCAGCCAGACCAGGCGGTGCAGAACGGCGCGCCCGGCGGTCGCGCCCTCCCACGCAACTGAAATAGCACAAGCCCGGGAAGCAGGAAGGCATAGACGATGGGACCCTTGATCAGCATTGCGATGGTGAGCAGGGCAAAGAGATAAACTCGATCGCGCGATTTCCATTCTTCCTGCTTTTCAATTTTCTCCCAAATCAGCAATCCAATGAGAAAGATCACAAGGGCCAGCGGCATGTCTGTGCGCACGAGCGTCGCCAGGCGGGGACTCAGTAGATTGAATCCAAACGCACTCAACGCGGTGAGACCAGCGACTGATCCATACGCGGAGTTGGCAGTGCGAAACAACAGGATTGCCAGCGCAATGGCAGCCAGGAACGATGGCAGCCGCCACGATATCTCCCAAGACCTGGTCATTGCAAAGAGACCAGCCGATATCCATCCTACCAGAGGCGGTTTGGTTGCCACGCGTTCATGAGGCGTTTGTTGATAGAACCAGTGGCCTTCCTTGATCATCTCAAAGGAAGTGTATGCCTGCTTCGCCTGATCGTAGTCGTCGAGTTGCCAGGGCAAATTGGCGATCGCAAAAAGAAGAACGGTCAGACTGGCGACAATCCAAAGTGTGCCATTGCTGGCCAAAATCGTCTCCGCGCGACTCGCCTCACCCATGAGAAAAGATTAAGTCAGGTCTAACAGAAGGTAACGAAGGAAACGAAGAGTGTTGGCCGGCGTCTAGAAAATAATCTTCGCCAACTTTGTTTCGTTCGGTTCAGATTCGGTTACTCACGCCAGAGAATCGCCCGCATCGGTCCCCCATCGCCGCCGGCGATTTTTAGCGGTAACGCCGCTAACTGATAAATCCCAGAACCGACATTGCTCAGATCGAGCGATTCAACAATTGCGATACCGGCGCTCGCCAGCGCGTGATGGTTCTGTAACGATTTCGAATCGATTTCATCCACAGACGGCAAGTCGAGTCCCAGCAGTTTGACACCATTTTTCTGCAGCCATGCGGGGACATCAGCAGCGATTACAGGAATTTGGTTTGGAAAAACCGTCGAATCGTCCCACCGACCGGTCTTGACAAGGAGTCGTGAGGTCGCCGCAATTTGTTCGGCAGACGATCGGAGATCGTCGATGGTGATGAGGTGTTTCTCCTTCGAGTCAATGAAAGCTTGTCCGAGATCGACCACCGTCGCGCGGCCGAGATAAGTTTCGAGCGGCGCCTTCTCAATTGATTCGCCGTTCGTGTCAAAGTGGAATCGGGCGTCGGCGTGGGTGCCATTGTGCACGCTCATGCTAATCGCGCCCAGATTTACGCTTGCGCCTTTCGCCTTCTCTCTCGTTTGCCGAAAACGACACGGCTCGTCACCGGGCCATTCTGCAAGGTCGTTCGAAAGCGTTCGTGAGATATCCCAGATTTTCATGACGTGATTAGTTAAGTCGCGCTTCGAAGCTCTTCAATGATCGCTCGCGCAGCTCTCTCGCTCGCTCCGCTATCGCCCAGCTTGGGAATAATCGAATCGAACTGAGAAATCATCTCGTCGCGTGCATTTGCATTTTCAATCAACGGCTGCACGGCTTTGACCATGGCATTTGGTTTTGCGCGATGTTGAATAAACTCGGGAACCACTTCTTTATCTGCGAGCAGATTAGGCATACCAAGATATTTCACACTCACTACGAGTCTTGCGGCCAGATAAGTCGGCCATGCAACCTTATAAATCAGAACAAACGGCAACCGAAAATACGCAGCTTCCAGAGTGGCGCTCCCCGAAGCAACAATCCCGGCCCACGCGCGTTGCATGATTACCACTGTCTCGTCGAGTTTAATTTGAATTGCGGCTCGATCTTGTGGTTGCTCCAGCCCGGCGACGAACGGTTGCATTTCCTGAGCCAGTTGCTCCGATGCTGCCGCCACTTCGAAACGAAGGTTTTGGTTAAGCTTCCGAAGCTCACGCGCCGTTTCCAGCATCACTGGAAAAATCTTTCGCACCTCGCGAGACCGACTACCGGGAAAAAGCCCGATTAGATTCCGATCACGCTGAGTCTCGATCCTTCGAGCACGTAATCTTTCGATCATGGGATGACCGACAAACAGCGCGCGCAACCCAGCCTGACTGTAGAAGTCTACTTCAAAGGGGAAAATGCAGAGCACCCGATTAATCGATTGCGCCATTCTCTTGATGCGTCCGCGGTTCCAGGCCCATATTTGAGGGCTGATGTAGTAAATTATCTTTTGCCGTGGTGCCTGATGTCGCAAAGCGCGTGCAAGGCGCAGATTGAAACCCGGGTAATCAATAAGAAGAACCGCGTCGGGTTTGCTTTTCTGAATTTCGGCAAGCGTCTGGTGAAACTGCTCCTGAAAATAACCATATTTCCTTAGCACTTCCCATAAGCCAAGGACCGCCGCGTCGCCTATCCAGTTTTTGAATTGTCCGCCAGCCATCTGTTGCATTTGCGGACCGCCGCGCCCGACGAATTTGATTTCGCCGTCCAACTCACGAAGCGAACGCATTAATGCCGCGCCGTGATTATCTGCGCTGACTTCGCCGGCGACGAAATAGATAGTCATTCTTGTATCCTCGCTGTAGCCACGGGCCTATGGCCCGTCTTGTCTTGAGCTCCGCAAAGCAACCGCCCACAGGGCGGTGGCTACAGCGCGCGGAGTCACAATACATCTGCGGACCACTACCCACCGGGCGCGATTCGTTTCGTTATTTCGACCGCTAGCTTCAATGCCGCCGTCGCTTGAGAGCCCGAAACGCGCGGCTCGCGTCCTGTCCTGGCGCACTCGACAAACGCGGCGAGCTGAAGCTTGAGCGGTTCCTCCCGTTCAATATCGACTCTGTCGCGGGTGATGTGTCCCCCAACTCGTCGGTAGATTTCACCGCTTTGATTTTGGTAATCGAGCGAGAGATAGGCGTCCTCTTGGAAGATGCGAATCTTGCGAAGCCGCTCGGGACTGATGCGGCTGGAGGTCACATTCGCCACGCAGCCATCCTCGAAGTGCAATCGCGCATTGGCGATGTCTTCGCTTTTGCTAAGCACCGGCACGCCTACCGCGTCGATGCTCCAAAGGGGCGAGCGCACAAAATGCAAAATGACTTCCAAATCGTGGATCATTAAATCAAGGACGACACCGATATCGGTGCTGCGTTCGGAGTAAGGCGAGAGCCGATGCGCTTCGATGAACCGGGGATGCGTCAGATGCGTTTCCAGCGCGCTCAACACTGGGTTGAACCGTTCTACATGGCCGACTTGCAAAATCAAACCGCTCCGCGTGGCTAACTCTGCCAGTTCGGTAGCATGCGCAGTGTTATCGGTGATCGGCTTTTCGACGAGCACATGTTTGCCCTTTGTAAGGAGCGCGCGCGCTATCGCGTAGTGCGTGTTAGTTGGCGTCGCCACGGAAGCGGCATCGACCATCTCAATAAATTCATCGAGCGATTTGGCAGGCGTTGCGCCGAACTTTCCACCAATGGTGCGACTCCTGAAGGGGTCCACGTCATACACTGCGGTGAATTCGGCCGAGGGCATCTCCGCATACAGCCGCGCATGGTTGCTCCCGATGTGACCAACCCCAACAACTCCGATGCGTAGGTTTTTCATTACGGCTCGCAGTCAACCCCGAAAGCGTTCGGGGTCAACGCTGAAAGCAATCGCAGTCAAAGCGGATATCGGATTTATGGGTCGTATGCGTACCAAGGATTTCGTTAAGTTACCGGTCATGGTTCCCGAGGAACCATTCATAAGTTTGCCTTATCCCTTCCCGCAACGAGATCGACGGTTTCCAGCCAAGAGCTTTGACCTTGGTAACGTCCAAAAGTTTTCGCGGCGTGCCATCTGGTTTGGTTGTTTCCCAGGTAAGTTCGCCGTGGAAACCGACCACTTCGCAGATTAACTCAGCCAGTTCGCGGATCGAGATGTCCTCACCACATCCGACATTGATGATTTCTGGGGAGTCGTAATTCTTGAGTAGCAACACGCATGCTGACGCAAGATCGTCCACGTGCAAAAATTCGCGGCGCGGCTTTCCGGAACCCCACACAATGAGTTTTCGGTCCTTCCGGGTTTTAGCCTCATGCGCTTTGCGCAAGAGCGCGGCCAGAACGTGTGACGTCTCGAGATCGAAGTTATCGTTGGGGCCGTAAAGATTGGTCGGCATCGCCGAGATAAAGTTTGCGCCGTGCTCGCGAGCATACGCCTGACAAAGCTTGATCCCGGCTATCTTCGCAATGGCATAAGCTTCGTTGGTTGGTTCGAGTGGTCCACTCAGCAATGCCGATTCCGGAATCGGTTGCGGCGCGAACTTCGGATAAATACAGGAACTCCCGAGAAAGAGAAGCTTGCGCGCCCTCTTTTCGTACGCGGCCTCGATAACGTTGTTTTGGATCTGCAGATTCTCGAGAAGGAATTCGACTGGAAAATCGTTGTTCGCCTTGATGCCGCCGACTTTGGCGGCCGCTAGAATCACCAGAGCTGGTTCTTCCTGCGCGAAAAATTCGTCAACCGCACTTCTGTCTCTGAGGTCGAGTTTTGATTTGTCGCGAACAAGCAGATTTGTAAAACCCTCTGACTTGAGCCGGCGAACCAGTGCACTGCCGACCATGCCCCGATGACCGGCGACGAAAATCTTGTCGGACTGTTTCATCACAGCGATTCCGGTAAAACATGCAGACCCAAAAGCGTTCCGGCTGCACGCATTCGCGAGTCGGTGGTAACCAACCTGACCGTTCTGGCCAGTAACGCCGACGCAAGAATCAATCCGTCAAGAGTTCTGACTGGCACCGGCGGACTGGCTCGATAACAAATGGGAATAATTCGATCAAACTCTTCCTGCACGGCCCGACCAAACGGCACTACGTCGAGGAGTGCTGTTTCGATGTCAGCGCGAAATTCGCCGTAAGCTTTCGGCACGAAGTTTGCTGGAACAGCCCGCGCAAATACCTTTGCCCAAAGTGCACGATGCATTTCCGCCAGCGTGAACTGTGAAATCGCCGTTTTCTCAGGCAAACTTTGTACTAAATTGTGAAAGCGATCGGAATCGCGTTCTCGCACGTAAAGCTTAAGGAGTGCAGAAGTGTCCCAGAAAGCCATTACCTAAAATCGGTCGGCACGATCTTCGTCCTGGATCTCCTGCGCAGTCTTCCCGTAATGTCCCGTCCAGCTTTGTTTGCGCAATCGCTCGAGGCGTCTTAGCCATTTTTTCTTGTCGATTTTCTCGTGGCGCTTCGGCACCGGCACGAGCTTTGCCGTTTCTTTTCCGTGCACAGTGATCACAACTTCTTCGCCGTGACTGGCGCGTTTGACCATTTCGGAGAGTTTGGCCTTGGCTTCTCGGAGAGTGGTCGTCATGTAGTCACCGTAGTCACAGCGGCACCTATGTCAAAATCCCAAGCTATCGATAACGCGTGGTTTTGCCCTTGTTCATTCGCATACACGGATTTTCAATCGGAGAATGCTTCGCATCCTGATTCTTTTTTTTACGGTGTGTTTGGCAGGCGGCGCGCCTGCCTTACAAGAGTCGAAAACAGACGCTCCGGTCCACCAATTGATCCCGTGGTTGCTCGACGAAGGTCGACAACTGCGGGGAATTCCCTTCGCCGAAGTGATCTTTGACGCGACGGGCAAGCGCGTTTTGCCGGTAAATACAAAGGACGAAATCGATCTCCGGGTCATTAAGCAAATCAGCGCCGCATGCGATGAGACGATCAAACGATTCAACATGCCGGACAGCGCGATTCAAAACGTCGCCCGCATTAACGAAGTGAGCAGTCACTTCGAAGACAGCCTGCGCGCGTTATTAAAGGTCGCTCCGGGACTGAATTGCGATTTCCCGCGTACGGCGGAAGGACACGTACAACGTTCCGGTTATCCCGACCTGCGTATTGTCGATGTAGCGAGCAAAAAAGTATTCTATCTCGATCCAAAACTTTATGTTGCCGGGAGCCGAGACAGCAGTTTTCGCTCATTCTATTTCGAACCCAAAAACGCGACGAATAAGGTGCGCGACGACGCCGTGCATTTGGTTATTGGATTCGAACATCAGCCACGGCAGAAAGATGGCGCATGGAAATTCACGCGCTGGGATCTGGTCGATCTCGCCCAGTTCAAAGTGCAACTGAAAGCTGAATTTCAGGCGAGCAACCGTGAGATGTACCGGCCGGAGGCGATTGTGGCATCAGGTAGGGGCGATTGACCTCACTCGCCTCGTCTGGAGGGCGATCACGTGGGCGGCGGGCGGTTCGGGTGAACCGCCCCTACCTAATCAGACATGAGTAAGAGTAAGAGTTGCTCAGGGCGGCGAGGGACGTAATGGTATTAATCCGATGATCGCAAAGACCAACGAGACGTTTCAGTTTGATGCAATCGACGATGTGATAAGCGACATCGCCAAGGGTCGCATTGTCATTGTGACGGACGATGCCGACCGCGAGAACGAGGGCGATCTGGTAATGGCGGCCGAAAAAGTCACCCCGGAAGCGATTAATTTCATGGCTATGCACGGGCGCGGTTTGATTTGCGTGCCTATTTCGAATGAACGCGCTGAGCAGCTCGGCTTGCAGCGCATGGTCATCCAGAACCGGGAGAAACATAAGACAGATTTTACCGTCTCCGTAGACGCCGCGCGGGGCGTGACCACAGGTATCAGCGCTTACGACCGGGCCACCACCATCCTGGCAATTGCGAATCCGAAATCAGCCCCCGACGATCTCAATCAACCCGGGCACGTTTTTCCATTACGCGCGAAGGACGGAGGTGTGCTGCGACGCGCTGGTCACACAGAGGCCGCCGTCGATCTGGCACGAATGGCCGATCTACAGCCGGCGGGCGTGCTCTGCGAAATTTTGCACGACGATGGTACCATGGCGCGGTTGCCGGAGTTGATGGAATTTCGCAAGAAACACGGCCTGCGCATTTGCACGATCCAGAGTTTGATCGCGCACCGGCGCGTTCGCGAGAAACTAGTGGAGCGCGAGCAGATTGTGAAAATGCCGACCGACTATGGCGATTTCGATTTGCATTTGTATCGCTCGAAACTCGATGGCCAGCATCATCTCGCCCTGGTCAAGGGCAAGATCGACAAGAACAAACCGACGTTAGTGCGTGTACATAGCCAATGCCTTACCGGCGACGTGTTCAGTTCGCGCCGGTGCGATTGCGGAAATCAATTACACGCGGCGCTTCGCCAAATTCAGGAAGAAGGCAGCGGTGTCCTCATTTATATGCGCCAGGAGGGACGCGGCATCGGACTCGCGGCAAAAATTCACGCTTACAAATTACAGGAGGAAGGACTCGACACCGTGGAGGCAAACGCGAGGCTCGGGTATCCAAGCGACCTGCGAGATTACGGGCTCGGCGCGCAAATCCTTTTCGATCTTGGAGTGCGTCAGTTCCGTTTTCTGACTAACAACCCTAAGAAGGTCGTCGGCCTTGAAGGCTACGGCCTTGAGATGGTGGAACAGGTGCCAATACGTAGCGAAGCCAATCCGCACAACGCAAAATATCTCGAGACCAAAAGGACGAAGCTGGGGCATTTGTTGTAATTTCTAGATGTCGAAGTCGGTCCCAGCTCGGCCGCAGGTTGATGCGGCAAAACGCAGGTTCGCAATCGTGGCGAGTCAGTTTAACGCAGAATATGTACAAGGCCTGGTCGATCATGCGGAAGAGGAATTGCGCAGTCTTGCATCGAGCGCCGTAATCTCCATTCACCGCGTGCCGGGCTCGTTCGAGATTCCAGTCGTCGTGCGCGAGTTGGCCCGAAAGAAAAAAGCGGACGCGATTATCGCGTGCGGTGTGATCATGCAAGGAGAAACAAATCACGCCAGGAATCTCAGCCGCTCTGTGACTGATGCGCTTCAGCGAATCGCGGTGGATTCCGGCGTGCCTGTGATCAACGTCGTGCTCAGTTTCGACAACGAAGAGCAGGCTCGCGAACGCTGTCTTGAAAGCAGGATCAACCGCGGCACCGAAGCCGCGCGGGCAGCGGTGGAAATTGCAACTGTCATGTCGAAGCTTGGGGATTGATTTATGGGGAAAAGACGGCGAGCACGCGAAGCGGCGATTCAGTACCATTTCTGGCGCGACCTTCAGCGCGGAGAAGGACCCGAAAAGGTCGATGATTTTTGGGAATTCTGTCCGGCAACGTCGCGAGTGCGCGAGTTTGCGCAGCCCCTTATCGAGGGAATGGTCGAACATCTTCCGGAAATCGACGAACGGATTCGCCGTTACTGCGAGAATTACGAATTTCGCCGGATCTCGGCGGTCGATCGCAATGTGCTTCGGCTGGCAATCTACGAAATGCTTTATCGTGACGATATACCGCCGGTGGTCTCGATTAACGAAGCGATCGAGTTGGCAAAAACTTTTGGTGGCGGCGAATCAGGCCGTTTCGTCAACGGTATTCTCGATCGTGTAAGAAAAGATTTGGACCGGCCCGCACGGGAGCCGGTACGGAAAGCGATGGAGTAATGGAGTGACGGCGTAATGAAATGAATTAACGCGCCGCTACTCCATTACTCCTCTACTCCATGAATTTCCTCAAAACTCTCGCCGAACATTTCGCCGGTAAACCGATCGATTGGGATGAGCTCGAAGAATCGCTGATCCGTGCAGATCTCGGCGTACCGATGACGACTCGCATCATTAACACACTCCAGGAACGCGAGGCCTGGTCGTTAATGGGAATTAATGACGTCGTGAAAGTTGTGCGCCAGGAAATTTCGCGGGTTCTACCCGCAAATACAGCTGCCATCCGGCCTCTGTCCGGTAAACCAAATGTGATTCTGCTCCTGGGCGTCAACGGTACTGGCAAGACCACATCGACCGCGAAGCTGGCTCGCTACATTCAGAAAGGCGGACACCGCGTGTTGCTGGCGGCAGCAGACACTTTTCGGGCAGCGGCGATCGAGCAACTTGGCATTTGGGCGACAAGACTGGGCGTCGAAATGATTAAGGGGCAATACAACTCCGATCCTGCCGCGCTTTGTTATGAAGCGTATCAGGCGGCTGCAAAACGCCACGCTCAATTTCTGCTTTGCGATACAGCAGGCCGATTGCACACGAAAAAGAATCTGATGGCCGAGCTGGAAAAGGTGAAACGCACTCTGGCCAAGCACGACCCGGATGCTCCGCATGAAACGCTGCTCGTGGTCGATGCAACAACAGGCGGTAACGCGCTAAATCAGGCGCGCGAATTCCAGGCCGCAATTGGACTGAGTGGTCTTATTGTCACCAAGCTCGACGGCAGCGGCAAAGGCGGCATCGTCGTAGCAATCCAGGACGAGCTTGGAATTCCAACGCGTTTCGTTGGCACCGGCGAACAGCTGGAAGATTTCGCGCCATTCGATCGGCGAACGTACAT
>JBKPRQ010000224.1:0-28153 GCA_046734635.1 Verrucomicrobiota bacterium | reverse complement strand
GCACCGAGCGTTTGTTCCAGGAGGAAGTCCAGCCAATCGGAGTTGGAAAACCAAACGGCAACGCTTATGCGCCAAGCTTCTTCTCCGTGCTCGGAAAAAAAATCGCTCTTGTGGCGATCAGCGATGTTGAACCTGCTACAGGCGCCCAAGTCGCCGCGGCATCAGATCGCGTGAGACTGAACGCCGCAATCGCCAATGCGCGGTCGCACGCAAATTTTGTAGTTTGCCTGGTTCATTGGGGAATCGAAAACAGTAAGCGCATCACGGATACACAACGAGAGCTCGCTCGTTGGCTGATTGACCATGGAGTCGATCTCGTAGTTGGCTCACATCCGCACTGCGTTCAGTCGCTTGATTTTTATCATGGCTGCCCAATCGCGTATTCGCTGGGCAATCTCGTGTTTGACGGCGCGCCCACGGTCGAGTCCTGGAATCGCGGTGCACTACTTGAAGTCGGTTTGAGCAAAGATGCGGAAGCTTCGTCGGCCTCCTTGATTGCAATTACTCTCCAAGACGGTTTCCCTCAGCTGGACGCTCCACCAAAAGGAAAAACCTTAAGCAGCCGTTGATGTCTTGTCATCGCGCGCGACCTGCGTGAAAATTAACGCCCCGTGGCTCTGCGACTCCCGAAACGAGATTATCAGGACATCGAGCGAATCATCGAGCTGGATTTCGTACGCGCGACGGAAGCCGCTGCCCTGAATTCGTTGCGCTGGCTAGGGCGCGGCGACAAGGAAGCAGCCGACGCCGCGGCCTGCGATGCCATGCGCGGCATGTTCGATCTCATGAACATCTGCGGCGAGGTGGTCATTGGCGAGGGCATCAAGGACGAAGCGCCTGGAATTTTCAAAGGCGAACAACTCGGCACCTGGGTCCCCGGTTCGCCGGAGTTTCATATCGCCATCGATCCGATCGACGGCACCACCAACATTTCCAAAGGCGCACCGAACTCGATCAGTTGCATCGCAGCGGCCAGTCCGGAGGAAGGAGTAAAAGTCGCGCTGCGCGACGTGCCGTCGTTTTACATGTCGAAGCTGGCTTACGGGCCGCGCGTGATCGATTACATGAAGAAGCGCGGTGACTCACTCCACCTCGACATGCCGATTGCGGAAATGCTGGCGATCGTTGCGCACGCCGTGGATAAACGCGTTCAGGACGTAGCTGTGATGATGCTCGACAGACCGCGCCACAAGGAAATCGTCGAACAAATTCGCGCGGCAGGCGCGTCGTTGCGCATGATCGGCGATGGCGACATCGCCGCCGCCATCGCGCCATCGCTGCCGGAATCCGATGTCGATCTTTACATGGGCATCGGTGGCTCGCCCGAAGCGGTGCTCGCGGCAGCGGGAATCAAGTGTCTCGGCGGCGATATGCAATGCAAAATGTGGCCGCGCGATGAAAAGGAACGAAAGAGCTTGATTGATACGGGGTACAAGAAAGATTTGGACCGCGTTTTTTCAGCCGATGATCTTGCAAACGGTCAGAACATTCTCTTTTGCGCAACCGGGATCAGCGACAGCGCGCTCCTGCGCGGTGTGCGGGCCCATGGCGGCGTCACGGCCGTTACGCATTCGATCCTCATGCGCGCGAAGAGCAAGACCGTGCGGTTCGTTCGGGCGAGACACAATTTGCAGACAAAAACAATCCGGCTCCGATCTGATAATCGCGAGCACTTGATCTAAGATTTTGGCCGGATGCCGAATTTCGTCAGCGCTGGGATCGTTTTTTCCATTGGCAAGCCAACGACATTTGTGAATGAGCCTTCGATTTTCGCGATGATTTCTGCGCCGCTTCCCTGAGCAGCATAAGCGCCGGCTTTGTCCAGCGGACCGATTTTAGCAAGGTAGCTCTCGATTTCAGGCGCGCTCAGCCGGCGAAAACGAACACGCGAGACATCGTGAAAAACCGCCGATCGCCCAGATGTCTGCTGATAAATTGCAACGGAAGTACAAACCTCGTGAGTTCGTCCGCTCAGGCGTCGAAGCATTTGCGCGGCTTCACCCAAATCCGCGGGTTTACCGATGATTAGGTTGTTAAGTGCGACTAGCGTATCGGCGGCGAGCACAACTGCATTGGGATGCGTCCGCGCGATGGAAATCCCTTTTCGAAAGGCGTTCCATAACGTGAGCTCGCGCAAGGTAAGAGCCACATCGAACTTTTCCGCAACTCGCGGCGAGGCTATCTCAAATTCAAATCCACCTTCGGAAAGTAATGCAGCGCGCCTGGGCGAAGAAGATGCCAGCACTAGTGAAGGCACGACATACTCACTGTAGAGGCAGCCGTGTCGGCTGCAACCAATGGCGCGTTTAGAAACAATAGATCACCGCAAAATGGAATCGGCTGGATAAACCACGCCATTCTTGATGACCGTGTCGATGTCGGAAGCGTGCGCGATGTCGTCAACCGGATTCGAATTGAGAATGACGAGATCGGCTAAATAGCCTTTTTCG
Organism: Verrucomicrobiota bacterium; assembly: GCA_046734635.1. Taxonomy (GTDB): domain Bacteria; phylum Verrucomicrobiota; class Verrucomicrobiia; order Chthoniobacterales; family UBA10450; genus Udaeobacter. The sequence continues at coordinate 25,703 of JBKPRQ010000224.1, read as the reverse complement.
ACCTTGCCGATATGCGTGCCAGTCTCGCCGCCGAAGAGTTTTGCGGCGTTCGCCGTGGTGGATTGGAGAATCTGCATTGGCGTCAGTCCCGCTTCTTTCATCAGCTGAAATTCGCGGAACAGCGCCGGGCCATGAATTGTGCCGATGTTTCCCGCGTCTGTTCCCGCGGCAATGGTGACTCCAGCCTCTTCCAGTTTTTTCAAATTCGGTAGCGCGACATCGTAGGTTTTCTTGATGCGACTCAACGCCTCATCTGGTTTCGCTAAAGCGTCCTTGATCCTCTGCGGCAATTTGTCCTGCGGAATCTTGGTGACATCGAGGGACGCGATCACTTCCGAGTTGCCCCATTTCTGTTCCTCTGGCGTCAGGTTCAACTGGTGCGAAAACGTGCGGCCGTAACGCTCAAACACAACCAGCGTCGGACACAAAATCGTGCCTCGATCTTTCAGCAGCTTTACAAACGCGTCATCGACCGACTTATCGGTCACGCTGTGAACGAGCACATCCGCCCCTTCTTCGACGGCCGCGCGGGCTGTTTCCAGTTCCGTGGCGTGTACCGCAACGCGAATTTTGTGCGCGTGACTTTCTTCAATCGTCGCGCGCACGATTGGCCGAAAGCTTTCGACCGGATGGTCCTTGTCGACGATATACCAAATCTTGACCAGATCCGGTTTTTGTTCGGCTAGTTTACGGACGAACTCACGCGCCTGCTCGGGCGTGTCGATCTTGACGATCGGCGGATCGCCTAAATCGAGTTTTTCGCGCGAGACGCTGGAAATCAACGGGCCGGCCGCCGCGACACGCGGCGCCTTCGCAGTCGCATTCGCGGTTTTGCGGACTTCGAAATTCCAAAATGGTCCGCCAACGTCGACCACACTTGTGATTCCACTTCGCAGGTAACGGTTGAACACATCGTTTACATGACTCTTTACCCACGCGACTTCGTCCTTGTATGGACGCACGCTGTTGAGATCGGTCCCGTCCGGTCGGGTAAACAAATCGCCGGATTGAAAGAAGTGAATGTGCGTGTCGATGTAACCCGGCAAAATGAATTTGCCGGTGCAATTGATCATTCGCCCGCCATATTTTAGAACCATATTTCTGGCGACGTTCGTGATATGCCCGTTGTCGATGAAAACCGTCGCGTTACGGGTAATTTTCCCATCGGCGGGATTAAGGACGGTTCCGCCGACGAGCGCGATGTGCTCGCCACTGGTTGTCGGTTCGGGAGAAACTTGACCGCTTAAAGCAGTCAAGTTTGCAGCAGCGAGTAGTGCCGGAATTGCAAGCAGAGCGTGCTTCATCGGGGCTATTCCTTCGATTCCGGAACGGCTTTCTCCGCGGCTTGAAAGCCGATCTTCGAATGGGTGCCGTCGCAAAACGGTTTCTCAGTCGACGCGCCGCAGCGGCAGAGCGCCATGCGCTTTTCGACAGGATATTTGTTTCCGTCGGCGTCGATCAATTCCACTTCGCCCGTGACGATGTAAGGTCCGTTCTTGATTGTTTCGATTGTTACTTGAGCCATGGCGCAAATTCTAAAGCACCAAATCCCAAACCCCAAGCACTAGAGAAGCATCAATACCGATCGGTAACGCTGTGAATTTCTGGGGAGCACAGCTGCCAGCCTGTCGTTAGCGGCAGCGTGCCGCGAACGTGGTGACACGGAGTGCGCGTGTGCTCCATGGCGTTCGGCAGGCTGCCGAACGCTACACGCCAGCGGCCTGTGCTCCCCAGAGACAGAGCTTGCGCCCGCTGTCCTTCGGCGAGAGCTTGGCCGCTTATGAAAGGTTCTCTCGCCGCGCTCCTTTTGATCGCCACTTCGGTGCTCGCGCAAACGCAATCCCAGAAACATCCATTCACCTTCGAGGACATGATGAAACTGAAGCGCGTCGGCGCGCCCGTGCCGTCGCCGGACGGCAAATGGGTCGTGTTCGATTGCCAGGATGTCGATCTCGCAGGGAACACGAAAATTTCGCATTTGTGGATTGTGCCCGCGAGTGGCGGTGAATCGCGGCGATTGAACCCAACGCCGAATCACGAAGAACGGCCGCGTTTTTCACCGGATGGTAAACAACTCATCTGGACATCGAAATCCACCGATCCGACTCAAATCTGGATGTCCGATTTTGATCCAAACGGTGGTGCGCTTGTTGGGAAACCGCATCAAGTCACATCGATCTCGACCGGCGCAGACGGCGCGATCTGGTCGCCCGACGGAAAGAACATCGTTTTCGTGTCGGCCGTGTACCCGGAGTGCAAAGATGATGCGTGCAACAAACAGCGAGATGAAGAACTGAAGAAGAGCAAAGTAAAAGCGAAAATTTTCTCACGTTTGTTCTATCGGCATTGGAACGCGTTCACTGAATTCAAGCGCAGCCATTTGTTTGTGGTTGATGCGAATGCGCACGCGGACTCGGCAGGCGAGACGCCCGCCAGCCACACAGGCAAGATGCCTGTGCTACAACCGCGCGATCTCACTCCGGGCGATCACGATGTGCCGCCGTTCTCGTTAGGCGGACAGGATATGTATGCAATTTCGCCCGACGGCCAGGAGGTCGCTTACACCAGCAACATCGACGAAGTCGAAGCGACGAGCACGAACAACGAAATTTTCGTCGTGCCGATGAGCGGTGGCGCGGCAAAGAAAATTTCAACTAGTCCCGGCAGCGACACAACGCCCCTTTATTCACCCGATGGCAGCGGAATAGCGTGGCGATCACAGGCGCGTGCTGGCTTTGAAGCCGATAAATGGCGGCTCCTAGTGCAAGATCGACAGTCAGGAAAGACGCGCGATCTGACTGAGAAGTTTGACCGGTCAGTTGGTAGCTTTACGTGGTTTGGTGACTCTGCACTGCTATTCGCCGCTGAAGATTACGGAGCGTCACCGGTTTTCGTTGCGCTTCCGGCTCGGCCAGAGGGGCCTGAGATCATCCCGTTGAAAGAGCCCGGCTCGACGGAGATTCACGCGGACGATCTCGTATGGTCGAAGAACACCTTGTTCTTCACGCGGATGTCCGCTGTCGCACCTAATGAAATCTGGAAACACAACGATCTCCTCGCGGATGAAAGCCCGATTGCGGAGCAGAAGCATCCTGGATTTGAACCGCTAACCCACATGAACGACGCCCTGTTGTCGCAGATCGACATGCAGCCATTGGAGTCGTTCACGTTCAAAGGCGCGAACAACGAAGAAGTTCAGGGGTTCATGGTCAAGCCGCCGGGATTCGATCCGAACAAAAAATATCCCTTGAAATTTTTGCTCCACGGCGGGCCGCAAGGCGCTTGGGGAAATTCGTGGACGTATCGCTGGAACGCGGAGCTGTTCGCCGCGACCGGAAATTACGTGGTGGTGATGATCAATTTCCATGGCTCGACCGGTTACGGGCAGAAGTTTACCGATTCGATCAGCGGCGATTGGGGCGGAAAACCGTATGTCGATCTGATGAAGGGGCTCGATTATGTGGAGAAGACCTACCCGTTCATCGACAAGAACCGTGAGGCGGCGCTCGGCGCGAGCTACGGCGGTTACATGGCAAATTGGTTGTTAGGACATACCGATCGTTTCAAATGCATCGTGTCGCACGACGGCATGTTTAACGCGGAGTCGGCTTACGGCATAACGGAAGAGATCTGGTTCCCGAACTGGGAATTCGGCGGTCCGCCTTGGAAAAAAAAGGATGTTTACCGGAAATGGTCGCCGCACGAGTACGCAGCGAATTTCAAAACGCCGACACTCGTCGTGCATGGCCAGCTCGACTACCGACTCGATGTTTCACAAGCGTTCGATCTTTTCACTACGCTGCAAATACTGAAGGTGCCGTCCAAAATGTTGTATTTTCCAGATGAAGGCCACTGGGTGCTTAAGCCGCAGAATAGCCAGCTCTGGTACAAAACGGTGAACGATTGGGTGGATCAGTGGTGCAAGAAATGAACGCGTTGTAGCGGCGCTTGTGTCAAACGCCGAACCAATGGAGAAGGGCGCTTGGCACAAGCGCCTCACAACATCGGCGACGATATCTCCTGGCGCCCCTGCCCCTTGACTTTTTGCGCAGCTTGCGCATTAAGAACGCCGTCGAAGAATTTATGAATCGTTCCCTTTTTTCTATTTTACCTGCAACTCTCTCACTTGGTTTGGTCCTGCTACTCGCAGGTTGCGGAGGAGGCCCGTCTTCCGCTAACACTCCATATCTGGGCGGCGTTTACGGCGAAGCGCCGGCCGGTGGGCCCCGTGACACAGTTTCTTACTGGGACGGAGACAATGTTAGCGGAAGCCCGTCGGTGAAAATCAGTCTCGGCGAACAGCGCGCCTATTTTTACAAGGGCGGCGTGCTCGTCGGCGTTTCGCAATTGTCCACCGGGCGTGAGGGACTCAATACTCCGACCGGTACTTATAAAATTATTCAAAAAGACAAGGATCACGTCTCCAGCTTGTTCGGAGACTATGTGGACGCGTCCGGCAAGGTGGTCGTCCCCAATGTTGACATCAAAAAAGATCCGAAACCGCCGGGCACTCACTTCCAAGGAACGCCGATGCCGTATTTCATGCGCATCGTATCGGGTACGGGTATGCATGCAGGTTACTTGCCAGGCTATCCGGCGTCGCACGGGTGTATCCGCATGCCTGAATTCATGGCGGAAGATTTCTTTAGGTCGGTCTCAGTCGGCACACCTGTCACGATTACAAATTAAGTTCCTGAAGGGACCTAAAGCCCACCCAGCGAATTCGTGAGGGCTGTAGCCACGGCGCTGTGTCCCGTTTCGGGGTTCCGGCTCAAACGCCCCACGGGGGCGCGGCTACAGCGTTTGTGAGGCAGCTCTCGCATCTAGGCTTGCAGAAAATTCTTCGCCACGGCATTCTGACAATTTCTGGGAATATGATCGTCATTACACAACCAACCGCGACGGAGGAGCAGATCCAGCGGATTATCACGCGTGTCCGCGAATTCGGTCTGGAAGCACAAATCAGCCGGGGCGCGTCGCGCGTCATCATTGGCGTAATCGGACCGGAAGCGCTGCTCCGCGAAAAGCCGATCGCCGCGATGCCGGGCGTGGAGGCGATCATCCCCGTTTTGAAACCTTACAAACTTGCCGCGCGCGATTCTCGCGGTGCCTCATCGGTCGTAGTGGGCGATGTGCGCCTGGGTGAACACGAAGACGTTGTTCTCATTTGCGGCCCGTGTTCGGTGGAGAGCCGGGAACAGATTTTGTCGATCTCCACAATTGTAAAAGAATCCGGCGCGAAAATCTTGCGGGGTGGCGCGTTTAAACCGCGGACTTCGCCTTATAGTTTTCAGGGGTTACGCGAAGAGGGGCTTCGTTTTCTCGCAGAAGCGCGCGCGAAAACGGGTTTGCCGGTAGTCACTGAAGTCATGGATCCGCGCGACCTTCCGATGATCGAGAAATACGCGGACTGCCTTCAGGTCGGCACCCGCAACATGCACAACTTTTCACTCCTGAAAGAAGTAGGTCGCAGCAGACTGCCGGTGCTCCTCAAGCGCGGTTTCAGCGCCACTATTTACGATTTCATGATGAGCGCCGAATACATTCTCAACGAGGGCAATCCAAACGTAATCCTCTGCGAGCGCGGAATTCGCACGTTCGAGACGGCGGCCCGCTACACACTCGATTTGAGCGCCGTCCCAATCTTGAAGGCCAAAACGCATCTCCCGGTAATTGTCGATCCAACACACGCCCTCGGTCTGAGAGAATTTGTTCCGCAAATGTGTCTGGCTGCGGTCGCGGCGGACGCCGACGCGCTGATGATCGAAGTGCACGATTCTCCCGAGATGGCCAAGAGCGATGGCAACCAGGCGCTCACGCCTGAGATTTTCGCCGAGCTGGTTCCGCGTCTCCGCGCCGTCGCCGCAGCGATCGGCCGGAGCCTGTAGCCGCTTCGCAGTGCGAAGCGCGCCGCCGACGTGTTTGTAACACATGCCGTCACGCGTCTCACCCGCCTTCGCCGAGGCTACGGCGAGGCAGGCAGAGACGCGGCTACAACTCTCGCGGAATTTGGCGTAAACTTTGCGGTGCAGAAATCGATCGGAGCACAACTTCTGGAACGTGTCGCGGCGAGCGAACCCATCGCGCGCAAACTTCATGCGATACAGGACGCTCAATGGCCGCTACAATTTTCACACGTTATCCAGCCAGCTCAGCCATTTCTGGCCTCGATAATCGCGCATGCGTGGCGCCAGCAATCGGCGGATAAGGGACGGGCGGACGGTTCCACGATTTGGATCCTTTGCCCCGGTGTTCATTCTCAGGAGTTGTTCTACGAAAGCCTGCTCAACTGGCAATCAGATGCGCTGTTCCTTCCGGAAGCAGAGTTTGCAGCAGCCAAAAACGTTTTGCCGGATCCGGAAATTGCCGCGGAACGATTAGCAGTCCTCTTACAAAACGCGCGCGGAACACGTCCGCATGTCATTGTCGCAACTCGGGCAAGTCTTGATCAAGCTGCGCCGAAACACGAAGCGCTGGAATCTGCTGTCGCGCAACTTCGGCGCGGTGCGACTTCGAAGATGGAAAGCCTGCTCGAACGACTCGCTGGCGGTAGCTACGAGCGTGTCGCCCAAGTCACGACTCGCGGCCAATTCGCCGTCCGTGGCGGTATCGTCGATCTTTATTCGTGGCAGGCCCCAATGCCTTTCCGAGTCGAATTTTTCGGAGATCAAATCGAATCCCTCCGCGAGTTCGACATCGATACTCAGACTTCGGTGCGCGATCTGAAGTCAGTCGAGATTTTGCTCAACCAGGAAGCGCTCGACCAGAGCGGTCACGTTCGCGATTACGTTGGTCCGAACGATCTTACGGTCGATATCGAACCCGAAGAGGTTTCGAATGCACAAATCCAGATCAGCGAAGGCTGGATTGAGACTGGTCCGGAAGATTTCAGCGGTGCGTTCCAGGATTGTGACATCGGCGAGTTTGCGGTGGGCGACCTGGTGCTGGCCGAAGCGAAACGGGCGCAGTTTATCGAGCGCTTACAAGAATGGCGCGCTAACAACGCGAAGATCGTCATTTATTTTCAGACGGAAGGCGAGATAGAGCGCTTTCGCGAGATCATGGCGGGCGCGATCGACGACGCCGAATTTATTGAAGGAACTCTTGCGCACGGATTTTGTTTCCCCGCCGTCAATCTCGTCGTTCTCTCGGCCGCGGAATTATTTGGACGATTCGCGGCGCATCCGCGCAGGCGCTTGCGTCGCGCAGAACGTCATCGCGCACAGATTGATTTCAGCGAACTCAACGAGGGCGATCTCGTGGTGCACCTCGAGCATGGCATCGGGCGATTTCTGGGACTGGTAAGAATCGGTGGGGCGCGACCAGAGCCTGCTCGCCGTGGCGAGGGCGCGCCGGAATCTCAGGTGACGGACGGCCTGCCGCAGTCGCGGGATCCCGACCAGGATGGACAGCAGGAAGTTCTGGCGCTCGAGTTTGCAGATGAAGCGAAGCTCTATGTTCCACTAGAGCAGGCATACCTGGTTTCCCGATACGTTGGCGCCGGAAAAAAATCGCCACAGCTCAGCTCGCTCGGCGACGGCCGATGGGCGCGGGCCAAAGTAAAAGCGGCGGCTTCCATTTTTGATTACGCGGGGAAAATGCTCGCGGTCCAGGCAGAGCGGGAAACACATCCTGGCTATGCATTCGCCGCGGACACAAAATGGCAGACGGAATTCGAACATTCATTCCCGTTTCGCGAAACGCCGGATCAAATGAAGGCAATCATCGACACGAAGATCGACATGGAACGCCCTCGATCGATGGATCGCCTCATCTGCGGCGACGTCGGATTTGGCAAAACTGAAGTGGCCGTGCGGGCCGCGTTCAAGGCTGTCATGGAAGGGAAACAAGTAGCCGTGCTGGCGCCGACCACTGTTCTGGCTCAACAACATTTCGAGGTGTTCCGGCAACGCATGCTCGATTACCCCGTCCGCATCGAAATGCTCAGCCGTTTTCGTTCGCAATCCGAACAGAAGAAAGTGTTGCAGCTACTGCGTGAAGGCGGCGTCGATGTTGTGATCGGCACGCATCGACTCATCTCCGGCGACGTCGTCTTCAAAGATCTGGGGCTGGTGGTGATCGACGAGGAGCAGCGTTTCGGAGTGCTGCACAAGGAAAAATTCAAAGAGCTCTTCAAGCTGGTCGATGTGCTGACCCTCTCAGCCACCCCGATTCCGCGCACCCTGTATCTGTCGCTTGTGGGCGTAAAAGACATGTCCACAATCGAAACTCCACCGCTCAATCGCCTGCCCGTGGAAACAGTAGTGTCGGCTTACGATGAGCGGCTGATCCGCGCTGCGATTGATCGCGAACTCGAACGGCAGGGTCAGGTATTTTTCCTGCACAATCGCGTAGCGAGCATCGAGCGGGTACGGGACCGAATCGTCGACCTTTGTCCCTCGGCCAGAGTTGAGATCGGGCATGGCCAGATGGATGCCGACGAACTGGAAGGCGTCATGGCACGATTCATTGCGGGAAAAATCGACGTGCTTGTTTGCACAACGATCATCGAAAGCGGTCTCGATATTCCGAATGCAAACACCATCATCATTGATCGGGCGGACCAGTTTGGTCTCGCCGACTTATATCAACTGCGTGGACGCGTCGGGCGGGCAGAACACAAGGCCTACGCCTATCTGCTACTTCCGCGCGAGATGATGACTGTGGGCGCCGCGCGCAAACGCATCAGCGCCATCAAACAGTACAGCTCGCTTGGGGCCGGGTTTCGCATCGCCATGCGCGACCTTGAGATCCGCGGCGCGGGGAGCATTTTGGGCACGGCTCAAAGCGGCCACATCGTCGCGATCGGCTTCGACTTGTATTGTCAATTACTCAAACAGGCAGTGACGCAGCTCAGGGGCAAAAAGCCGCGGTTCCGGCTCGACGTCGATCTAAAGCTCGATTTTGTCGCTACAAACGAAGCGGAATTCGTGGCGGCGCCACCAAGGAGCGGCGGTCTCCCGCCTGCCGAGACATTTGGGAAAGCGCCGGCCGTTGAGCAGATCGCAGCCTTCATCCCAATCACGTATGTCAGCGATCCGAGTTTGCGCATCCGGGCATATCGCGACGTCGCAGAGGTCACCACACACGAGCAATTGCAGCGTCTCCGCCGCGACTGGCGAGACCGCTTCGGGCCATTCCCGGCGGCGGTTGACAATTTGTTTGGTCTCATCGAAATCAAGCTGGCCGCGGCAAAATCAGGGATAACCCGCGTCGAGGTGCGCGAGCGCAAATTGATGCTAACCCGGCGGGGGGATTTTATACTTGTCGCGGGCAAATTCCCTCGTTTAGTTGGAGCCAAAATCGAGACGTATCTCGATAGTACCCTGGAACTGATAAAGAAATTATGAGAACCTTCCTGCGTCCATTTACCGCGGTCTTGCCGGCGGTCTGTGCGCTTGCTCTGTTGCCAATTTGTTGCGCTGCGTTCGCCCAGGAAGCTCAGGTAGTCGACGGCATCGCTGCGATTGTGAATGGCGACGTCATCACATACTCGCAAGTGCGTCAGTTGTCTGCGCCACGCGAAAAACTGTTGCGCTCGCAATTCACCGGTCAGGAGTTGGAGAACAAGCTAAAGGAAGTCCGACAGCTTGCGTTAAAGGATTTGATCGACCGCCGCCTGATCATCCAGGCGTTCAAAAAGGAAAGCTACGCAATTCCGGATCACATCGTGGACCAACGAGTGCACGACATCATCCGGGAGAGTTTTGGCGGTGACCGCAACACGTTCGTCAAGACCCTTGAGGCGCAGAATTACTCGCTCGGTGAGTTCAAGGAAAAGGAGATGGAACGAATCATCGTCCAGGCGATGCGCAGCCACAACGTCAAGACCAACTACATCATTTCGCCTATCAAGATTGAAGATTTCTACCGGAAGCATCGCGAATTGTTCACGACCAAGGAAGAGATCAAGCTGCGAATGATCATGATTTCCGGCCAAAAGGACACGGGAAACGCCCAGGCGCAAAAGTCATTGGCTGAAGAAGTGCTTGGGAAACTGGTCAATGGCGGGGAATTCGAACAAACGGCACAGATTTATTCCGAGGACAGCACGAAAGACAACGGCGGCGACTGGGGCTGGATCGGACGTAACACTCTTGCGGCGCCCTTGGAAAAATTCGCCTTCAACATGCCAGTCGGCAGGGTCAGCAACATCATCGATTACGCCGGCAATTACTACATCCTCAAAGTCGAAGACAAACGCGGCGGCACGACAAGATCGCTCGCCGAAGCGCGCAGTGATATCGAGAAAAAACTGATCCAGGATGAAGCGCAGGCAATTCAGGAACGCTGGATCGCCAGCCTCCGCGAGAAAGCTTTTATTCGCACTTTCTGATTGGGCGTTGGGCGTTTACCTATCGCCCTCTCGCCCCCAAGCTGCAGCCCGCGCTTGTCGTTGCGATCGTGGCTTGCTATCGAGATTTCGACGCTTGTTAGAGAACAAGTCTTCGTCTAATTCTCGTTAGATCGTATGCGCCAGTGGACAAAGACTGTCATCTTGGGTGCGGTTTCGACGGCGCTGATCGTTGCCATATACGTGACTCCCTCACCAGAGCCGGGATTTGCTGGAGCGATCTTCGCCTACAACATCACCTTCTTCTTTCCCCTCGTGCTTCTCTCATTCATATGCTGGGCCGCAGCGTTAGCTCTCTATATCGCGTTTTTGCGCGGTCGCACTCATCGGACGGCCTTCAGAATTGCTTTGCCATTTGTCTTGCTACTTGCCTGTCCTCGGCAGCTCGCGATCATTGCGCGAGTTCTGCTGACACCACTTCCTTCGCCGCTAGGCTGAGGCCGCACATTGCATGGAACACAAACGATCTAACAAGCGCTGCAGCCGACGGCTACCCGCTGTGCGTCCACATTTTTTATGACTAAAACGGTTCCGGAGATTATCAGCCGCGCTCTCGGTAGCCGCGGCTGAGCTTTTTCTCGTTAGGCAGTTTGAATTATGAAAAGACTCACTATCACGCTCATCATCGGAATTGTGTTGTCGCAGCTTAATTTTTTTGCAGGAGCTTCGTCTGAGAGTTCATCAGCTCATGACCTAGCCGCTGCAAAATCCTTCGCATTTGGAGGAGTTGGAGTTGCCGGGATCATGTCCGCAGGCGAAGGGAATTTGCGAGCCGTTTTACAGCAGCCCGATGCATCACAGCAGTTACAAGGCGCGCTCGCGCATGCAACGCCGGCTGGGAAGCTCTACATTCTGGTTGGCTTGCGTCGCTGTGATCGTGCCGCGTATCAGAAGATCATTGCTACGTTGCCCGCTTCGAATGATGCGGTTGAAGTAGCGCACGGATGTATGATCAGCCGCGAGACGTTCCGCCAGCTCCTCTCAGAGATTCAAGACGGCCGGTACGACGATTACTTGTCGCGCCCGCCGCACCAACCGAGGTAATTGCGAGCGTTGTAGCCACGGCCCTGCGGGCCGTTTGTGCGTACGAAAGGAACCTCAAAGGCGTACCGGCCACAGGCCGGTGGCTACAGGAGATTGCGCCAGTGGTCAGCTGAAATTCTACTTGGGCGATAGCGTCAGCGAGGTGCTGTCGCCGCTCTTCGCCATACGCAGGTTTTCCTCGGCTTCCGGGAAATCGGGATGCAGACGCAACGCTTCTTCAAATTGCGCGATCGCACTTGGAACGTTGTCTTCGCGCATGAAAATTTTTCCCAGGTAATTATGCGGTTGGGCGAGCTTTGGATCGAGCTTGGTCGCTACTTGTAAATGCGCTTTTGCTTCCGACAGATCGCCCTTTTCCAAAAGTGCAGTCCCGAGATCTATTTGGGCGTCAACAGAACTGGGATCAGCGCCGACCGCTTCTCGATACTGCGCAGTGGCTTCGTCCAATTTGCCGTGTTTTTCTAGAAAAGCGCCATAACTATGGTGGGCTTGCGCAGATTTTGGCGCCAGTCGGATGGCGGCTTCGCATTCCGCAGCCGCCTGGTCATCCTGGCCTAATTGCTCAAGCAAATATGCATACCCGGAGTGATACTCGGCGTTGTTCGGTTCCATCTTCAGCGCCATTTCGTAATGATTGTGCGCCTCGTCCATGTTTCCCTTGCCAATCAGAATCGTTGCGAGACCGGCATGCGCTTTCGCGGAATCAGGATTCAAACGCAAAGAATTGGAGAATGCGTCCGCCGCTTCATCAAGTCGGCCGGCGTCCTGCAGAGCGGTGGCATGATTAAGATGGGCCCGGGAACTGCTCGGAAGATCGGCGGCGATCATGGCGACGCGATCGAGTTCGCTCCGGGCCGTGTGCGTTTGTCCAAGCCACAGCGCTCCCAGTGGAATGACGAAAATACCTACCCATTTCACTCCGTGTAACGCCCAGCCCGGGAGAAAACCTTTCGCAGAAACATCGGCTGTCCCGCCGCTGATCCCCAGAGATTGGCGGGTGGATTTCTCGCGCACCTTCCAGATGAATCCGTCGTAATAAAAATGGAGCAACGCCGACGCCGTCACCACACCCGCGAGAATGTTTTTGACTGACTCGACGCCGACACTCGACTTGTAATAGCCGAGCGCTCCGTAGGCGAAGATCAGGCCGACATAAAGGCCGATCAGCGAGCCACTGCGCCGGAACACAAAATGCATGAACCCGCCGATCGAGCGGTCTGACTCGACGCGTTTACGATTATAAATCCAAACCAGCGAGAGATACTGGACATCGTGAAAGACCTCGAACAACGCAATGCCAACGAGAACGCTGGCCACGATATTATTGCAGTACCACCAAAAAGTGATGCTCGTGAAAAGAAGCACGAGCTTTACCGGGCTTGGCCGCTGTCCGCGCACCCACGACCAGACATAATTTATCAGGAACAATCCCGCAACGACGAGCGCCACCGCCAGCAACGCTTGCTGCGCGGTGTGCAGCACCGCAGGCGGGATGAAAGGTCCACCGGCGGAATAATAAGTTTCGAGTGTATCGGTCATTCGCTGCGGCGACAACAGGACCGCAGTGGCGAACCAGATCCCGCATAATGCGAAATCCAAACGGCGCGTCAGCTGCGCGAACGAACCGACTTTCGCATCGTAAATACGGCAGAAACCGTAGGTCTGCATCATGCCGTGCCAAACGCCCCAGACAAAAGCCACGAGCACAATGCCTTTGAGATCCCAAATCGAAAAGGCGGCGCAGACGACCACCAAAAAGATCGGCGCGAAAATGAAGCGCCACTTGAACCGCTGGAACAACGCGCGATCACCGTAGGCGCGAATCATTCCCGGCAAATGGTGACCCATTGCGCCAAATGCCGCGACGAAAAGGTAAATGTCCTGTGCGCTCCAACGCGCCTGTGCCACCAGGAAGATCGGTATGATTAAAAGCGGCGTGCAGACGTACAGAACAAGGTCTCGCCAACTATCGAGAATCCATAAGCCCGGTTTTCGGGTAGCCGCAGGCACAGCGGGAACCGTTTGCGGACTCGAGAACGCGGTAACGTGCTGCATGCCGGGAAGCAGTTTTCCTTAAAGTGCGGGGAAAATCAATGGCGGGTTCGCCGGTTTTGCACTCATGCTCCGGCTCGCGATCGCAATCGGACTTTACTTAATCGGTTACGAGCACGATTACGAACATGAGCATGAGCACGAAGCCACGTATCGGCATTACCCTGGGAGATTGCGCCGGGATCGGGCCGGAGATCATCGATCTCGCTCTGAACTCCAATCGTCTTACGGAGACCGCTGAATGCAAAGTCATCGGTAAATACCCTGGTTCTCGGCCCGGAAATCCTACGGCAGAAACTGCGCGCGCTGCTGCGGCTGCGCTTGAAGAAGCGGTCACCCTGGCACGGCGCGGTGAGCTCGATGCAATCGTAACCGGCCCGGTTCACAAGGCCCGGATGTATGAAGTGGGTTTCAGGTTCCCAGGACAAACGGAATTTTTTGCCGAGCGCTGCGGCGTGAAAAATTTCGCGATGTGTCTGACAGGTGGAAAAATCACGGTTGCGCTCGTCACAGCGCACCTTCCGTTGCGCCTCGCCGCGAGCGCGGTCAATCAATCGGAGATTGTCCGGGTCGGTTTGTTGCTCGCAAATTTTCTTAATTCACGATCCGTGAGCGCGCCGAGCATCGCGGTCGCTGGATTAAATCCGCACGCTGGCGAATCCGGCAAACTTGGCCACGAAGAAATCGAAATCATCGCGCCAGCAATCGCGGAGCTGAACCGATTACTTCTCACCTCTTACCAATCACAACCTGTTTTCACAGGTCCCCACTCTCCGGACACGGTTTTTCATCGCGCGATTGAAGGCGAATTCGATGCAGTGCTCTGCATGTATCACGATCAAGGACTGATTCCGCTGAAACTCCACGCCTTTTATCAAGGCGTGAACGTGACACTTAATCTTCCTTTTCCCCGGACCAGTCCCGATCACGGCACCGCGTTCGAAATTGCCGGCAGAGGAATCGCCCGTCCCGATAGCATGATCGCAGCGATCAATCTCGCCGTTGAGCTGACCTGTAGCGGCGCTCTGCGAGCGCCGAGCAATACGGCGGTCATAGACCGCCGCTACAGTTGATCCTGCTCTTGCTCTTACTCATGCTCATGGTCGATTGCAGGAAACTCGATCAGGATTAAGAGCATGAGCAGGAGTATGAGCCTGGAGAAATACGTCTCGGTTTTTAACATCGGGTTGCAGAACACGTTCGTTTATCGGTGGAATTATTTCCTGCGCGCGTTGTTTGGCCTTATTCCGCTGGCTGGCACGGTGTTTCTTTGGAGTGCGGTGTTCAAGGAGCGCGGCGGTGGGCTGCACGGGTACGACTATGGCTCGATGATTTATTATTATTTGCTCACGATCCTCGTCAGCAATCTGGTCACGCCAACGGAGGATGAATGGCAGATCGCTGCCGACATTCGCGAAGGCCAGATCAATGCGCTTCTGACCAAGCCAATGAACTATCTCGCTTATCGATTCAGTATTTTTTTAAGTGGGCGCCTCGTTTATACCTTCGTTACTCTGCCGCCGATCGCTCTGATCTTTATTTATTTCCACGATTACATCGTGCTGCCTGCGGATCCGCTGGTCTATGTGCTTGCGACGATCTCAACCTTGATGGCTGCGTTCATTCAATTCTTCATCACGTACAGCCTGGCGATGATGGCGTTTTGGATCCTCGAAATTTCCACCATCGTGTTCATCGTTTACTCGTTCGAATACTTTCTGGGCGGCCAGATGTTTCCAATCGACATCATGCCGTCTGCGGTCCAAGCCGTAATGAAATGGTTGCCGTTTTATTACGAGCTGTTTTGTCCAATCGCGATCTTTCTCGGGCGATTAAAAGGGCCCGATCTTGTGCAAGCGCTGGTGATCCAAACTGGTTGGCTTTTTCTGGCCTGGGCTTGGGCAAATTACATGTGGAAACGCGGCCTCGGCCATTACCAGGCTGTTGGTGGATAGCATGGCGAGCGCTGTCGCTACACGAATTACTTCACGCCATTTGGAGTGGGTGGGGCCGCGAGCTTTGCAAAGCGCGGATCATTCCGGAGCGGATCAAACATCGGATCGAAGCGAAGCAACGCGGGCGTGAGCGGGGCATTCGAAGCTAACGGCCCACTCGCCGGTATTGAGAGTAGTTTCTGTATCGCAGCAATGGCGCGGTCAGGTTCTCCAGTCCCTGCGGCTACTCGGGCCATGATTTCGATAGGAATGGGACCGTGCAACGCGTCCTTCTCGAGGGGAATGATGCGTTCGGCACGTTCCGCCTGAGCTAGCGCGGCTTGCTTGTCGCCGAGGCCCGCACAGACCAGAGCGAGATCTCCAATCACAACGAAATTTTCAGGCTGCTCTTTCACGAAAGATTCCAATTCACTGCGCGCCTGTCGCCAGGTTTCCTGCGCAGCGGCATGGTCGCCTCGGACTGCCTGTGCCCAACCCAGCCAAAACCGCAACTCGCCATTATAATAACCCAATGCTGGATCCGGCTTGGCTAATATTTCCTGCAACCGGGGGATGATTTGTTCAGGATGTCGCTCAAGGATTGCCTGGTACGCCTGCGTTTCTAACGCACCGGGGTTGTTGCCTGCCGGGTGCAGCACAGCCAATAACATCGCAGCCTGCGAGAGATCGCCTTCTGCTTGAGCGATAGATGCTTTTTGGACCTGCGTGTCTAAATCGTCCGGAATGATGTCGAGAACCTGATCGAGCTTTCGCAGCGCGTCGGGAAAACGTCGAAGGCAGATATAGGACTGTGCATGCTGCGTGAGCAAGGAAACGTTGCGCGGGTCAAGTCGCTCCGCTTCATCAAAGTACACCTGACTCCGGTCCCACTGATTTCGTCTGCGTTCGATGTAAGCAAGTGATTCTGGGATTCGGCTACTGTTAGGTAACGCATGACGTGCCTGTTCGAGATAACGCACAGCAGTGTCGTAATCCTTCAAGCACGCATAGCGATAATAACCCATCGCCATGAGAGCTTCGCCGAGTTTAGGTTGAAGCGTGAGCGCGGTCTCGGCTGCCTGCCTTGCTTCTTCGCGGAGCTCAGTTGTTGGCTGCAGAGTCAACTGAAGATACCCGCGGGCGTCCACGTACGAGAGGAGCGCCCAGGCCAGGGCAAACTTTGGATCCAACCGGACAGCTTCTCTGAGATATTTCTGCGCCCCAAGAGAGTTGGCCGGAGTCGTTGCTGACTTGAGATTGTACGCCAGACCTCGCAAATACGCATCGTAAGCCTCCATGTTCTCCGTGGGTTTCGCGGCGAGGACCTGCTGTTCCGGACCCGTGATATGCACGCGCAATTGCTCGGCGATCGCCTTAGCCACTTCGCTCTCGACGAAAAACACGTCGATCAATTTTCGATCAAACGTATCGGCCCAAAGATGGGAATCATTGGTAGCTTTGATCAATTGCACGTTCACGCGCACCGTGTCGCCAATTTTCTGCACGCTTCCTTCCAGGATGTGGGCAACTCCAAGTTGCCTGGCGATTTGCGACACGTTTGCAGGGGCGCTCTCGTAATGCTGCGTTGATGTGCGCGAGATCACCTTTAGATCGGCGATCTTGGATAAGCGCGTCAGAATCTCATCCTGGATACCTTCAGCAAAGTAAGCATTGGCTTTGTCTTCGCTCAGATTTTCAAACGGAAGCACCGCGATGCTTTTTTCGGGGGCAACCAGCATTGATTGCGTTCGATTACGGGAAAACATCGCGATACCGCCGATGATTACCGCAAGCGCCAGCAACGCTGTCGTCATCGCCGCCCATCGCATTCGGGTCCGGCGTTTCTGAGCGGCCAATTTCAGCGGCAGCTTCGCATTCCCGAATTGATCGGAATAGAGGCTGTCCAGGGCGACACGCGCTCCATGCTTCACTTCGCAGGAACCGAGATCGTGCAAGAGCGGTCGCCATTTCTCATACGCCTCGAGATCTTCAGCCACGCGCTTCGAAAGCAAAATGTGGCCGGCATCGCCACAATCCATCACTCGTTGGGCCATGTTTAGTCCGGTGCCTGCGAGATTGGCCCGTTCGTTGACATCGATGACACCGCTAACTGGCCCGCTGTGAATTCCCATCCGAAGTGGTAGCCGTGGATGTTGGTTAAATGAACGGCTAATCTCCACTGCGCATTGCGCAGGCGCTTCCGGGCTTGTGTAAAATACCAGCGCCATCCCATCGCCTGTTGGGATCTTAAGCAAGCGGCCAGTGGCTTCGCTTCGCTGAAATTGCTCGGATGCGCGAACGACTGCGTTTAGCTCCCCAACCGCTGCGTGCTGGGCGTCAATGGAAAGCCTTGAGTAACCAACAATATCAATGAAGAGGACGTGCCCGATTTCGAGCTGGATTTCCTTTTTGGCATTGGCCATATCACCTCGCGCGGGGATTCCGCGAACATACGATCTCGACGCACCTTCGGATAGTCGAGAGTAAACTCGAAACTCACGGTTTGTTCGATCTTGCGCGGACGTGGTTGAACGTTGGCCGTTTTCATCCGAAATAGCACACACCCATGGCGCGACTTCACGAATATCAAGGCAAAGCCATTCTCGCCGCGAACGGATTCAAAATCCCGCGCGGCTCTGCGGCTCGAACCGCTGAAGACGCCGTCGCCTCAGCCGCGGAGCTAGGCGAAGTGGTCATCAAGATTCAGGCATGGACGACGGGTCGCGCCGGCATCGGCGGTGTGGCGTTCGCAAAAAAGCCGGATGAAGTACGTGCGCACGCAAAGCGGATGCTGGCCATGCAAGTGGGCCAGTTTCCGGTCGAAGCCGTGCTGGTTGAGGAAAAGATCGACATCGACCGGGAGTTTTTCCTGTCATTTGCCATCGATGACGCAGCCCGCGCGCCAATGATCATTTTCGCCGCCGGGGGCGGCACCGGAATCGAAGAACGCGCGGCCTCGACGCGCCGCATCCCGTGCGATGTGAATGAAGGCCCTGTGGATTCGGCTGTAAATGAAGCCGTTGCTTCGAGCGGACTTTCAGCGAAGCAGGCGACGCGACTCGCCGATTCGATCCGCAAGTTGTTTACCGCCGCGCGCAGCGTTGAAGCGCGCTCGCTGGAAATCAATCCGCTCGTCCTGACCAAAGAGGGTGAACTCGTGGCAGCCGATTGCCGTATCACGATTGATGATTATGCCGTAGCGCGTCATCCCGAGATGGGAATCGAAATCGCACGCGAGTTTGATCATCCACCGACTGCTCTCGAACGCGTCGCCTACGCAGTCGAACAAAGCGATCATCGCGGCACATTTTATTTCGCACAGTTGGCAACGGCTGCTCCCAAAGATTCCAAAGGTCTCGCTGGTTTTCATGGCGCCGGCGGCGGCGGCTCAATGATGTCGATGGACGCGATCGTGAATGCGGGATTCACCATCGCCAATTTTACCGATACCAGCGGCAATCCATCCGCATCCAAGGTTTATCGCGCTGCGCGAATCATCTTGGCTCAACCAGATCTCGTCGGATATTTCGGTTCCGGTTCGGGTGTCGCAAGTCAGGAGCAATACTGGTCGGCATACGGCCTGGCCAAAGCGTTTTGGGAACTCGATCTCGACATTCCTGCGGTGATTCGCTTGGGCGGCAACACCGAAGATCGCGCAGTGGATATTTTACATCGAATGTCCAAGTTACTCAGCGCACCGGTCGAGGGTTATCGCAAGACCGACACGCCGGCTACCATTGCCGAACGCTTTGCCGAACTTGTCGGGGACGCCGGGGCAAAATGGAAACCGCGCATCCCACGTGCACCCAGGTTCATCAAAGATTCACCGACGACTGCTTTTCCCGTGAAAAACGGTCGTGTTTGGATCGACACCAAGCAGTGGCCACAAATTCGCAGTGCTATCGAAACACATTCCGCCGGATTGATTGTCGATCGAGACGGCGTCCCCGTTCCATCGCTACCAGACGAAGAATTCGCCACTAAAGATTCCGAATTACTCGCGTGCGACGTCGAGTGTCGCCTTGCTGAAGTGGAAGGCTTCTATCTGGAACTTGATATTCCGGGATTGGACGAACTGATCGGAGGCGCTCGTTAAATGGCAATTCTAATCGACGAAAAAAAGCGCGTTCTGGTGCAAGGCATTACTGGGCGCGAAGGACGGGCGCGCACGCGACTGATGCGCGAATATGGAACCAATGTCGTAGGCGGCGTTACACCGGGCAAAGGCGGACAGACTGTTCTCGGCGTTCCGGTGTTTAACACGCCAAAGGAGGCGGTAAATTCGTTAGGTAACGTCGACATCTCGGTGCTCTTCGTCCCAGCGGCTGGTGTGAAGGATGCGGCAATTTCTGCGATTGACGCCGGAATCAAACTCACCGTACTCGTGCCTGATCGCGTCCCGGTATGGGACGCCATGGAAATCGCAGCAGCTGCAAAAGCAAACAGCGCGATGTTTCTTGGACCAAACACGCTCGGTGCATTGAGTCCGGGCAAGGCTGTGGTCGGCATGATCGGTGGTCGCGCGGAAAGCGCGCGACAATGGTTCAAGCCGGGCATTCCCAGAGGCGTTGGAGTTATCAGCCGCTCGGGCGGCATGGCTTCGAGCACAGGTTATTACCTTGGGCAAGCCGGCGTGCGGATTTCAACCATCGTGCATATTGGCGGCGATGCGGTCCTTGGCGTTCGAATTCCCGATGCCGCGCTGATGTTCGAAGCTGACCCTTTCACGGAAGCGATCGTCATTTTCGGTGAAATCGGGTCGTCGCAGGAAGAAGAATTGGCGCAACTGATCATCGATCGAAAGGTCATCAAGCCAGTGATCGCCTATATCGGCGGGAAAGCTGCGCGCGAAGGCACACGATTCAGTCACGCCGGAGCGATCATCGAGGGCGGTCGCGGTACGCACGCCGGCAAAGTGAAAGCTTTGCGCGAAGCTGGTGCGACCGTAGTTGATTCGTTTGGCGAAGTGCCGGACGCGGTCGTCGATATTCTCACGCAAACGAAAGGACAAAGCCTCATGAGCGAAACCGACAGGAAAGCGACGTGGAACACCGCGATCACGCGCATAGAGCCCAACAGAGTGGGAGTGCGCGGATACGATATTGCTGAACTCATGGGACGCGTCTCCTTCGGCGCGGCGGTCTATCTGATTTTGACTGGCGACCTGCCCTCGCCGGCAGTCGCGCGTTTGATGGACGCAATTTTAGTCGCGTCGATTGATCATGGCGCAACTCCTCCCAGCGCATTAGCCGCGCGAACTGTCGCATCGACCGGGGCAACTTTAAGTGCTGCTGTCGCTGCCGGGATCATGTCGATTAATCGTCATCATGGCGGCGCAATTGAGGATTGCGCCCGGCACCTGAAAGAAATTACTGACCGCACGACGCGCGAATCTATTTCCCTGGACGAAGCTGCCGCACGCACGCTGGCCGCCATGAGAGAATCCGGCGAGCGGATGCCAGGTTTTGGTCATCGTTATCACACGAAAGATCCGCGCACGGCACGACTTTTCGAGCTGGCGCGCGAAGCGGGCGTGGATGGCGTGCATATGAAAGCGGCGCGCGCCGTTGAAAAAGCCTTCGCCGATGCAAAGAAAGCTTTGCCCATCAACGTGGACGGCGCTATCGGAGCTATCCTCGCCGATCTGGGAATGAATCCCGCGACGTTCAATGGCATTTTCATGATCGCCCGCACACCCGGGCTCGTGGCGCACGTAACGGAAGAACAGACCCGCGAGAAGCCGATGCGCCGGATCGATCCGGTCAATCACGGCTACGATGGACCTCCGCCCAGAGGGACGTCCACTACATCCGCGCCGTGAAAGTCACTTGTTAGGTAGGGGTAGGCGAATTTTCGTGCCCAACCTAACAACCGCTACGTCCAGGGCACAAAATAAAAACGATTGATTGTTCAAAACGCTTCAATCAAGAATCGTTGAATCAAATGAAGCTCCACCATGAAAAAACACTCTACTTCAGCGTCGGCACCGGTCCGCCGTAACTTCGGCGAGGCTGGCTTCCTTAACCTTCGTGTTCTAACCGGTTTGTTTGTTATTCTGGCTGGCGTCTTGTTGGCGCTGCTGGGATTTGGCGCGTTCTCTGCGCAGGCACAGCAAAAGTACAGGTTTGTCCTGAACTCCATCGACCCGCTAGTTCCTGCGGGATTCGATTGCGCCAAAATTCGCGAGTTAGGTATCGATAAGCAGGAGAACCTCCGGGCCGGAGCAATCATGATTGCCTGCGGCGAATCAGAGGGAGGCTCAGCATCTCCGGATCATGCGTTCTCGCAGCTTGCTCAGGAATTGGTGCAACCCGCGGCATATGGCACCACAGATGTTGATCTAATCACCGGCACTGAGACTTTTCCTAACATTGCTCAGTCCGAGACATTCACTGCGAGTAATCCGGATAACCCGAACCAGATCGTGGTCGCATACAACGATTCGCGTGGCCGCAACGTAAGTCCCATCAACATCTCAGGCGCATCGGTCTCAACCGATGGCGGTGCCACTTTTGTTCGTCTCACCGCTACTAATGGCCAAAGCCCGTTCACCAATACGGTTGGCGACCCCGTTATCTTGTACAATCGCCCGACCGGCACCTGGTTTACCATTTGGCTCGATGGCGGCTGCGGCGGTCAAGGCCTTGGTGGCTACAAGTCGACAACTCCGTCAAACGCGAATAGCTGGATCCATTATTGCATTCACAGCAACAGCCAGGACGACCGAGAGTCTGGTTGGGCCGATAACAATCCATCGTCACCCTTCTACGGCCGGATGTACACTTCCTGGAACGACTTTAATGTTGGCGGCGGAGCCCTCTTCGTTCGGTACTCAACTGACAACGGTGTCACCTGGACAAATGCCCGACAGATCACGAGCGGCACGCCATTCATCCGGAACGTCCAGATCACCGGCGACCTCGCCACAGGCGACGTGTACATCGCCGGGATGAACGAAGGCGGCGGCGGCTTCCCACATAACGATTCCAATCTCGTCTTCAGATCCACGGACGGCGGTAACAGCTGGAGTAACACTTACACCGGTCCCACCTTTCCTGGACCGGGCGTAACGGCTGTGGGCTATTTCGCGTGCATGTTTACCGACGGCGGTGGTTACTGGCGACACGAAGGCTGGGGCGAACCGGGCGCCTACAATGGCGTGGTGCACCACGTTTATGCCCAGCACGGAGCCGGTAGCGATCCTGGCGATGTCTATTACATTCGCTCCACAGATCGCGGGCAAACCTTTAGCTCACCGTTGAAGTTAAACACAGACGCCACTACTCGGCCTCAATGGCAACCCAACCTTTCGGTCAGCCCCAGTGGCACTGTTCTCGCCGTATGGTACGACGCACGTGAAAGCGCCGGCTGCACTCGTGGTAACCCGGGCATTCCCTGTTACCGGATGTGGGCGCGCAGATCCACCGATAATGGCGCAACCTGGTTTACTGACCAAACATTCTCGGATGTAGTCAGCCCGCTACCCGCCCAACCCGACCCAGGTATCCAGGCAACCTATGCCGGCGACTATGACTATGCCAGCTCGTCATCTAACCAACACCTACATTCATGGGTAGATGGGCGTGTAACTATCAGCAGCAACTCCCAACAGGATGCCTTCCACGACAGACAATCAGTGGGAGGTGGAGGAACGCCTACACCTACACCGACGGCGACGCCGACACCGACGCCTACTCCGACTCCGACAGCAACACCTACTGTGACTCCTACACCCACTCCGAGCCAAATCACACTCACCGCCGTAGGCCATAAGGTGCATGGAGTTAACACTGTGGACCTCTCCTGGAGTGGGGCGACTTCTCTCAACGTTGACGTCTATCGCAACGCAGTTGTGATTACCACAACACCGAACGACGGCGCATACACCGACTCAACGGGTACCCGCGGCCATGCCACCTATACATACAGGGTTTGCGAAGCGGGCACGGGTAACTGTTCCAATCAGGTCACAGTTACGTTCTGAGATTTCGGACGCATCTTGCACGGGAACTCGCACAACAGCGTGCGAGTTCCCGCGAGGGCATGCTGTAGCCGCGTGTCGTTGACCGCGGCATCCTTAAACGAGCCGATCCACCTATCGTTAGGCGCGATGCGTCGGCCATGGGTCATCGCGACAATCGATCACAGATCACTGGGCAATTACGGTGGAGTCGGCCGAGGATGTGGCGTGGGCCGCCCCCTGGGTGGACCATGGAGTGGCACTGTTGGATTTACGCTGCGAAATACACCGCCACCAGCAGTCCCCGCAAAGGCAAACCCATTGGAATCGATCGCCAGCGCCCAAACGTTTCCGCCTGGAGGAATTAGTCCGGTACTAACGCCAGTCCAAAGGTCGCCGTCGTTTGTCGATCGAAACACTCCACCGGCAACCCCTGCAAAGACATGCCCCAAAAGATTAATGGCCACGCTATTCACGTCGGTTGCTGTGAAGTGATTATTTTGCTCTGTCCAAGTTTCACCATCATCGGTAGATCGAAACATGCCGCCGCCTTCGCCCATGAAAGAGCGAGTTCCTGCGAAGATGTGACCGTTAGTCGGATTGATCGCCAATGCAGCGATGTCGGTCGATGTTAGGCCTGTGTTAGCAAGCGCCCAACTGTCTCCGTTGTCAGTCGAGCGATACACTCCGGTGCTGCAGCCTGCAGTTCCGGCAAAGATGGTGGTTCCGCTCGGATTGATCGCCAAAGACCAGATATTTCCGCAGTCCAGGCCATTGTTCACCGGCGTCCAGCTGTCTCCGTTATCTGTCGATCGGAAAACGCCGCCTCCAAAATATGTTCCTGCAAAAATGTGACCGCTTGGATTGATCGCCAGCGCTCGAACGTCCGTTTGGATCACACCATGATTAATCTCCACCCAGTTGTTTCCATCATCGGTAGAGCGATAGACGCCGCCGGCTCCGTCTACAAAATCAGCTCCGACGAAAATGTCATCATTCTCGCTGATCGCCAGAGCACTTTCGTAACGGGCAGATAGGCCATTGTTAATTTTTTGCCAACTCTGCCCGCTGTCGCTCGACCGAAACATGCCGGTCCCATAGGTGCCGGCAAAAATAAGATCAATAGGGTTGACATTTGGATATTGAACCGGGATGACGAATGGCCGCCTGGCAATTGTGCGGACCTCGGTCGCAATTAGTCCATCGTTCTTTTCGACCCACGTATCGCCATTATCGGTTGACCGGAAAACACCTCCGCCGAAATACGTCCCAGCAAAGATGTTCCCACTCTGGTTGGCGGTAAGGGAAATTACAAAAGCGGCGGTCAAACCACTGTTAGCCGGAGTCCAAGTGTTTCCGTCATCGGTCGAACGGTACACGCCATTGCCATAAGTGCCGGCGAAGATCGCGCCAGTCGGTGCAACGGTCAGTCCATTTACGTTGCCCGCTCCTGTGTCTAGGACCGACGCCCAACTATCGCCGTTGTTCGTCGAACGAAAAACACCCGCCGGACCGCCGAGACTGTCGCCGCCGGCGAAAATGTCGCCATTCTCATTGATGGCGAATGAAAGGATGCAAAGATTCGCTAGCCCGTTGTTTATTTCGCCCCAGCTATCGCCGTTATCCGTGGAACGGAAAATTCCAGTACAAGCTTTCACGTCCCACGTTGCGGCAAAGATCTGCCCGCTGGCGTTGATCGCTAATGCGGTGACATAAAGGCCAGTCAGGCCGTTGTTGACCGCGGTCCAGTTTTCCCCGTTGTCGGTGGAGCGATAAACTCCTCCGTAGAAGGTCCCCGCAAAAATGTCTCCGCCGGAATTGATGGCGAGGGACCTCACCGATGGAGCATTTAAGCCATTGCTTGCCGCAGTCCAGGTGTCTCCGTTGTCAGTCGATCGAAAAACTCCGCTGCTGAATGTTCCTGCAAAAATGTGACCGGCATCATTGATCGCCAGCGCCTGCACATTGGTATCTGCCAGTCCATTGTTGACTCCCGTCCACGTTTCTGCGTTGTCGGTGGAGCGGAAAACACCGCCGCCCTGGGTGCCGACAAAAACATGACCGCTCGCGTTTTTGGCCAGCGCCATGCCATCGCCGCCCTGCGGACCATTGGTTTGCGCCCAAAAGTTTTGATCTGGGTATTGGGCGTTGGCTTTGACGCTCTTCTTTTGCACAATGTTCCGCGTTATTTTTGTATGCCCTGGCTGAGCGAACGCATTGGCAAAAATGACCAGAGCGATGCTGGGAAAGAAGACAAACAGACCGATTCGCAGATAGGGATTAAGAAATGCGGATGAACGATTTGATTGGATTTTCATTGTGCGCAGCATTGTGCACATCGTTCTAGCAAATACGCCAT
>JBKPRQ010000223.1:0-34626 GCA_046734635.1 Verrucomicrobiota bacterium | reverse complement strand
GGATGGTCCCGAAGAAGTGCCTTATAGACGCCGGCCGGTATTTTCTACGTAAACAGCAATGGTCGGAAGGCGCGTCAGAGGAGGAATTGATCGACGTCGCTGTTCGCTCAATGGGCTTGAGCGAACTGAAGCCTTTCGATCCGAAAGAAAAGGTGATTGAATTCAAGATCGACTCTGGCGAATCGAAGAACTCTCTTGTGAAGATGGATCTCCGAGAATTTTGCAATGAGACGTTAAGCGATTCGCCTGCACCTGGTGGAGGTTCTGTCGCAGCATTGATGGGTGCGTTGGGCGCCTCGTTAGGCGGAATGGTTGCGAACTTGTCTGCCGGAAAACGCGGCTGGGATGATAAGCTCGAATATTTCAGCAATTGGGCAGTGAAAGCACAGCAACTCAAGGACGAATTGCTCTCGCTCGTGGATGAAGACACGGCCGCCTTCAACAAGGTCATGGACGCCTTCGCGTTGTCAAAAGAATCTGCGGAAGAAAAAGCCGCGCGTGCGGCCGCGATTGAGCAGGCAACCAAATATGCGGCCGAAGTTCCATTGAAGGTGATGGAAAGCGCGTCAAAATCATATGAATTACTCGCCGAAATGGCCGAAAGCGGAAATCCAGCGTCTGTTTCAGATGTCGGTGTCGGCGCGCTGGCCACTCGTGCCTGCATCGAAGGCGCGGCGCTGAACGTGAGAATTAATCTCGCCCAGTTGAAAGACGAAAAGTTCAAGACGGGGCTTGGGGAGAAAGTTCGAAAGGTCTGCGCCGATTCTGTGGCAAAGTTTAAAGAAGTCAGTCAGGTAATCGAAAGCAAGCTAAGCAAATCGTGAAGGCGCTGGCTGTTCTTCACGCTTCGCAATTAGTCACGCTGGTCGGTCCCAAGCGGCCGAGAACTGGAAGTGAACTATCCGAGATCGGCATCATTCCCGATGGCGGGATGCTAATTCGCGACGACAAAATCGAGGTCGTCGGCCCGAGCAATGAGATCGAGAGTAAGGCAGGCGATGCAGAAGTTATCGATGCTCGCCGAAAAATCGTTCTTCCCGGATTTGTCGATGCGCATACGCATCTGGTTTTTGCCGGGAACCGGCTGGACGATTTCGAGCGCCGTGCGCGTGGCGACACCTACGAACAGATTGCGAAAGCCGGGGGCGGGATCTGGTCGACCGTTGAAAAGATCCGCGCCGCGACTGAAGGCGATCTTTTCGTTGAAGCAAAAAAACATGCAGAATGGTTCCTGCGCTGCGGAACGACAACGGCGGAGTCAAAATCGGGCTATGGCCTGACACTCGATGACGAAGTGAAAATTTTGCAAGTCATGAGACGGCTCAATCAGGAAACACCCTTGGAAATCGTGCCAACATTTCTCGGTGCACACGCAGTTCCGCGCAAGATGAGCGCTAATGAATACGTCGATCTCGTGATCAACGAGATGTTACCAAAAGTGACCTCGGAAAATTTGGCGGAATTTTGCGACGTGTTTTGCGAGCGCGGTTACTTCGATATCGAACAATCAAAGCGGATTCTCACCGCAGCGAAAAGACTTGGACTGAACCTGCGTATTCACGCCGATCAACTGAGTGATTCAGGTACGGCAAAATTGGCAGGCGAATTAAAAACAACTACGGCGGATCACCTGGAAAAAACCGACGAGCAGGGGATCGCGGCGTTGAAATCTGGGGGTGTGCAACCAGTGCTGTTGCCGGGCTCGGTTTATGCATTGGGATCGACCTGTTATCCTCGTGCGCGAGAAATGGTCGAAGCCGGTCTGGCGGTCGTAATCGCGACAGACTTCAATCCGGGTTCATCGCCGACCCCGAGCATGCCGATGATTTTGTCGCTCGCGTGCACTCATATGAAAATGTCGCCAGCTGAAGCTATCTCAGCATCGACGATCAATCCAGCCTACTCGTTAGGCCGGGGCGATCAGATCGGCTCACTTGAGCCGGGAAAGCTCGCTAACTTTGCCATATTCGATTGCGACGATTATCGAGAACTGGCGTACTGGTTTGGCTTTCCGCTCGCGCATGGCGTTTACGTCAAGGGCGAGAAGGCCAAGTAAACACGCCAAAGAAAACGAAAACAGATGGAAGAAGAAGTCTTGGAAGTGGAGAAGGATTTTGCTCAGGCAATCGTTAAGAATGATCCGGAAGCCATCGAACGATTTGTTGCCGATGACTGGATCATCGTCAATGCCGATGGAGGAATTATCGATAAGGAACGCTTTCTTGGAGATCAAATCAGGCACTCTAACTCACGAGATGATGGAGTCCGATGACATGCGAGTCCGGCTCTATGGAGACAGCGCCGTTGTGAGTGCGCTGACTCGGTCAAAAGGGAAATTCATGGGGCAAGAATTCACCACTGAGGAGCGTGCCACGGATTTTTTTGTGAAGGTCAACGGGCAATGGCGGTGCGTCCTGACGCAGCTCACTGCATTAACGAAGAAGTAACCCACAACGGAGTAGAGTTTCCTGATAAATTGCGGCACTCGTCGTGCGCCGTTACAGTGAGCTTATGAAGGTCGAAGTGGAGAAGCAGCCGGGGTCCATCTCCATGCTGCAAATTGAGCTGCCTCCTGAGGAAGTATCCAAAGAATGGGATGCGATTGCTAATAGCTTCGCGCGTTTCGCCAAAATTCCAGGTTACCGTCCAGGCAAGGCGCCGCGCGCAGTCATCGAGAAAAGATTTCGCAAGGAAATTCAGGACGAATTAACCAAGAAGCTCGTGTCCAAGGGCTATCACGAAGCGATCGAGCAGGAACAGTTGCGCGTTGCCTCGCTGGCCAATATCGAAGATGTCCAGCTCGGCGAGGACAAGTCCATGCGATTTCGAGCGACAGTTGTTACAGCGCCGGAATTCGAACTGCCTGAATACAAGAACATTTCAGTGCAGTTGCCCGAGACAAACGTTTCCGACCAGGAGATCGATGCTGCACTCGAGGGCTTACGCGATCAATCCGCGGATTTCGTCGATGTTCCGGAACGGGGACTGGAGATGGACGACTTCGCAGTCGTCGACTTTGAGGGAACCAGCGATGGCAGGCCAATCAGCGAAATTGCGCCCCAGGCGAGCAAGAATCTTCACGGCGGAAAAAAATTCTGGCTACGCCTGGCGCCCGATAATTTCCTCCCGAAGTTTTGCGAACAAATCGTCGGTCAGAAACCAAGCGAAACGCGCGACGTAACGGTCGATTTCGCGCCGGATTTTCCGGTCAAGGAACTGGCTGGAAAACAGGCAAATTACAATGTCACAGTACGCGAGATTAAGCAGAAGGTGTTACCGGCTGTGGATGATGCCTTTGCGGCAAAATTGATTCCTGGAAAGACGCTTGCCGATTTACGCAAGGTCATTGAACACGACCTCGCGCATGAAAAGAAGCATGGACGGGAACGAGCGAAGGAAGGGCAGGTCGTGAAATATCTGCACGAACGGATTCAGTTCGAATTGCCGCCTGCTCTCCTGAAAAATGAGACCCGTCGCATTTTGGCGGACCTCGTGCAACGAAACCGGGAACGCGGTGTTACTGATGAGATGTTAAAAGAGAAGGAGAAAGAGCTTATCGAAAGTGCGGCTGGGCTTGCCGGGCACCGTTTGAAAACGAACTTCATTCTCCATCGGATTGCCGAGCAAGAAAATATCCAAGTTTCGCGGGACGATATCAATGCGCAGCTTCGCGAGGAAGCGGCGCGGTATAATGTTCCGGTGGAAAAAATCCGCAAGGAACTACAGGAAAAGGATGGTCTGGACGCGGTCGCGGAACAGATTCTACTGGGTAAGACTCTTGATTTCCTTAAGGCGAATGTTAGCATCGAGGCAGCGCAAGAACCCACTGTTAAAGAAGAAAAATCATGAGTGTATCGAACGAAAATCTTTCCCAGGTGCTCATTCCGATGGTCGTGGAGCAGACTGGCCGGGGCGAGCGCAGCTACGACATTTATTCGCGTCTGCTCAAGGATCGCATTGTTTTCATCGGAACGCCGATGGACGATCACATCGCTAATCTTGTCATTGCCCAGTTGCTGTTTTTGCAAATGGAAGACTCGAAAAAGGACATCAACATCTATATCAATTCGCCCGGCGGCTCAGTCACTGCCGGTCTTGCGGTCTACGATACGATGCAGTTTCTCACGTGCGATGTGACGACCTATTGTCTTGGAATGGCCGCCAGCATGGCCGCAGTTTTGCTCTGCGCGGGCACGAAAGGCAAACGTTTCGCGCTCCCAAATTCCGACATCATGATTCATCAGGTCTCTGGAGGCGCGCAGGGTGCGGCGAGCGACGTAGAACGCCAGGTCGATTATATGTTCAAGCTGAAAAAGCGCCTGATCAAAATCATCGCGCAACATACGGGCAAATCCGAGGAACAAGTGCGGATCGATTCGGACCGCGATTATTATATGTCTGCCCAGGAAGCAAAAGCATACGGTTTGGTGGACGAAGTGATTAAATCTCGCAAGGAGGTGAAGCTGCTCGATGGAGCGAATCCTCCTTCCGGCGATCGGTCGGTAGAAGTGGCCGAGACCGCTTTGCCGCGTAAACTCGGAGGATAAGAGAGCACTAAAATATGGCCCGCGCTTCCAACCTCACGATGTGCTCGTTTTGTGGCAAGAGCCATGCAGAGGTTCGCAAATTGATCGCCGGACCAGGCGTCTACATCTGCGACAGCTGTATAAACGTCTGCAAAAGCATCCTCGATAAAGAACTCAACGAAGATGCTCGGCGCCAGTCCTCCAATATCCGTGTACCCAAGCCGGCCGAAATCCGACGGGCGCTCGATCAGTATGTCATTGGCCAGGACACCGCGAAGAAAACGTTATCCGTAGCTGTCCACAACCACTACAAGCGGGTGTTGCAAGCTTCCCAGCCGGCCGATGCTTCCGCCGCGTTTCAACCAGATCCGTTTGCTGACGTTGAGATCGAAAAGAGCAATATTTTGCTAATCGGACCGACCGGCTCCGGCAAAACCTTGCTCGCCAAGACGCTCGCGCGGATTCTCGATGTACCGTTCTGCATCGCCGACGCGACGACGCTGACCGAAGCAGGCTACGTTGGCGAAGACGTCGAAAACATCATTCTACGGTTGCTGCAGAATGCCGATTACGATGTAAAACGAGCGGAGATCGGCATCGTTTACATCGACGAGATCGACAAGATCGGCCGCAAAACAGATAACGTGAGTATTACTCGCGATGTCTCCGGCGAAGGCGTGCAGCAGGCTCTGTTGAAGATTTTGGAGGGCAGCACGTGCAATGTTCCGCCACAGGGCGGACGCAAACATCCGCATCAGGAGTACATCCAGGTTAATACGGAGAAAATTCTCTTCATTTGCGGCGGCGCCTTTATCGGCCTCGACAAAATTATTCAAAAACGCATCGGGCAAAAAGTGATGGGATTCGGCAGCCCGACACTCGAAGTTGAGGACGCGCTACGAAAGCAAGCCGTCCGCCATGTGGAACCGGAAGATCTGCTGGCCTTCGGGATGATTCCCGAATTCATCGGGCGCTTGCCGGTCGTGAGTTCGCTCGATGCGCTCACTGAGGAAGAGATGGTCGCGATTCTAACTGAGACAAAGAACGCGATGGTGAAGCAATACACTAAGCTTTTCTCGATGGAAGGTGTGCGCTTAACGTTCACCAAGGATGCATTACGCGCGCTTGCGGCGCAGGCAGTGACGAAGGGAACGGGCGCACGCGCGTTGCGTTCCATGCTCGAGCGGATCATGCTGGACATCATGTACGAAGTGCCGAGCCGTGAGGATATCGCCGAGGTCACAATTAATCGCGCGGTCGCAGAAGGCAAAAAGCTCCCGCTCATTCGCAAGAAGCAGGACAAGAGCGCGGCGTGATTTCGGCAGAAGCGCCGAACGCTGAACGTCGAATTTCAGAATTCGCGGACCGTTTGTGTACTTCGATGTTGGACGTTCGATGTTCGATGTTCGATGTTCGATCAGCATGCGCGCGGCACTTCTCAACACCGGTACGGAGCTTTTACTTGGCGATGTTCATGACGCTCATCTTGCGTTTATTGCGCGCGAGATTTTGCCCCTGGGTTTGCGGCTCGAGGAAAGACGTACAGTTGGCGACAACGAGGCGATTCGGAGCGCGTTGGCCGAACTATTTCCATATTGTGAAATTCTTTTCGTGACCGGCGGTCTCGGTCCGACTGGCGACGACATTACACGTGAGATGGTTGCCGGCCTGCTGGGCTTGGAGCTCCGGCAATCCTCAGAGTTGCTGGCTTTGCTCCGCCAAAGACTCCGAGTACGCGGAATCAAATGGACTTCCGGTATCGCGCGGCAGGCGGACGTTCATGTCGGCGCAGACATCCTGCCGAATCAGAATGGCAGCGCACCCGGGCTTTATTTGCGCGCAAATATCAATCCGCAAATTCCGTCTCCGCATCTTTTTCTATTGCCAGGGCCCCCGCGCGAGCTTCAGCCAATGTTTCGGGAATTTGTGATGCCTATCCTGCGATCAATCGTCCCGGCTTCAGCTTCGATCGAGCGGCGCCTCTACAAGATTGCCGACAAAGGCGAGTCGCTGGTCGAGGAAGCGATCGGCGAGCGTGTGCTTGCAATTCCCGGAATCGAACTCGGATACTGTGCGCGTCCGGCCGAAGTCGACGTGCGCATCGTTGGGAAAGCAAAGGCCGTCGAACAGGCAGACGCAATTATCAGATCGACTCTTGGATCATCGATCTTTTCTGCCGCGGACGAGACGCTGGAGGAAGTCGTCGTAAAACTACTGGCGCAGCGGAATCAAACGATGGCGGTTGCAGAATCCTGCACAGGGGGGTTGCTTGCCAATCGCATCACCAACGTGCCTGGCGCATCGGCAGTTTTTGTCGCCGGCTACGTTTGTTACGCAAACCAGGCCAAGATCGACATGTTAAATGTCGATCCGCAGCTGATCGAGATGCATGGCGCTGCAAGCGAGCAAGTCGCGCGCGCGCTGGCCGAGAATGCGTGCGCCTGCGCGGGCTCCACTTATGCGCTTGCTACGACAGGCGTGGCAGGACCAGGCGGCGGCTCGCCGGAGAAGCCAGTTGGAACCGTTTATATTGCTCTCGCAGCACCGGGCCAAACGACTGTGAAGAGATTGTTTTTTCCAACTGACCGCGAGACTTTTAAGCAAATTGCTACGCAGGCTGCGTTGGAACTGCTACGTCGGAAAGCAATCGGACACGCGTAGACTATTGCTGCGTGTCAGGGTGAACTTCAGTAGTCGCCTACGTCGACGGACGTGCCAACTTTCGCGTGGTCGTAAAATAATTTTGCGCCATCGACGGATTCACGGATGCAGCCATGCGACGCGGGGTAGCCAGGCAAAATTCCGATGTGCATCCCGACACCTTCGCCGGTTAGGCGAAGGAACCATTTCATTGCCGCGCCGGCAAAGTGTGTTCCGCTCGGCGCGGAATCGCTACGCGCACTGACTCCGGCTCGTACTGTGCGGCCGGAGCCGTCCACGAAATCGCCATAAAGGCTGGAGTGATGATTCGGGTCCTTTTCCATCACATTGAAATGTCCTCTCGGTGTTTCGTGGCCGCGCCTGCCGGACGAAACTGGGCCATCGGCCACGACCTGGTCCCCGATCATGAGGTAAGCCCGCTGCTTCGGGATCGAGACGACGATCCGTGTGTTGTCCTGTGTTGCTTGTTTGAGCAAGGATTGATTTACCTTCAACGGTTCCTGTCGCTGAATCATGCTCGCCGCTTTGCGCATTGGCGGTGGAGTAGGACTCGGCTGCCGTGGCTTCGGTCCCAAGTGAAATTGACCGCTGGCAGAAGACACCACCGCTGCCAGCAAAACCAATCGAATTAACATCGAAAGTCGCATAAATTAGCCGCCATTGTAGCTGTTTACGCGCCGAATCCAACCAGATAACCATTTCAATTCGTGCCGGTCGGCCGGAGAGTTTTGCACCCGTCGAGTCAACACTGCTTTCGCCGCGCGCGAGAATTCATCGACTGCCCCAGTATCGGAAGTGCCCTGCATGGCCTCCAGGACTTGAAGCAGACCCCAGCCCTGGCCCTGGTAACGCTCCGTATGAAGAACGCCTTCGCCTTTGAAATTTACGTAATCGATGACGGCGTAACATCCCTGTGGAGTTTTGATGAGACGCTCGAATTGTTGCTGTACATTCGCTCGATCAGAAGGCGCTGCTTCGGCCAGCATTTTCGGCAACGCGTTGTCTAACCGCGCCAGAAGAAATTCCGCCTGCAGATCGATCGTATCTACGAGGAAGGTACGTAATTGATTCATTTCCGTTGAACGTTGAGCTCCAAGAAACTCGGTACGCGAGCTCCAGGGACACGCCTTTTCGCCGGTTCCCAGGAGCAAGGTGGGCAGTTTCGCGCCGCGTTTTGAAATAAAGCTCACAAGCTTGGGGAAACTTTCCTCGAACGGTCCCCGGCGGCCCTTCGGGTACCAGATAAAGTGGCCGATGCCCAGTGACGCGAAATCTTCGCCTGCGTTCCATGAAGTGAGGCCGGCAACGGTTCCATTACATTCGTTTTGCCAGATTTTTCTTCCGATTTTAAGGACGTCAGCATGCGAGATACTGATTGCGTGAAGCGGCCTCGCCAGAAGAGGAATAAGCGCGACAAAAACAAACGCGGCCGAAGAGAAGGAGCCTTTAGGGCGAGGGCGCCGCTCTGTTCTTGACGGGCGGCGTTTATTTATTAGCGTCCCAGTTTCCGCGGCGACCAATTTAACTAAATCAGCGCGGAGAACACCTTTTATGAAACAACTTATCGTCATTTTCAGCGCATCCTTACTTGCATTGCCTTTGTTTGGGCAAGACAAATCGCCACAGCTCAAAGACCAGAAAGACAAAGTCAGCTATAGTGTTGGTCTGCAGATCGGATTCAACCTGAGCCGGCAAAAGGTGGATATCCTACCTGATTTGGTCGCTGCCGGCATAAAAGACGCCCTCGCCGGCAAACCACAACTGAATCCCGACCAAATCAAGGAAGTCATGACAACGTTTGAAAAAGATATGGAACAAAAACAGAAAGAAGCAGGGGAGAAAAATAAGGCGGAAGGCGCGAAATTTCTCGAGGACAACAAAAAGAAAGAGGGCGTGAAAACAACTGCCAGCGGGCTGCAGTACAAAGTCCTCAAGGAAGGCAACGGAGCCCAACCGAAGGCCTCCGACACAGTCACGGTCAATTATCGCGGAACTCTGATCAACGGAACTGAGTTCGACAGTTCATACAAGCGTGGGCAGCCGGCGACTTTTCCAGTTAACGGCGTTATCAAGGGATGGACCGAAGCGCTTCAGCTGATGAAGGTCGGATCAAAATATCAATTGTTTATCCCGGCGAGCCTTGCCTACGGCGAAAGGGCTGTCAGTCCCGACCTCGCAGCCAATTCGACTCTGATTTTTGAAGTGGAACTGATGGATGCGAAGCCGGCTCCGTCGCCTGCGCCCGCGGCTGCGGCAAAAGCGCCAAGCCCAGCTGCTCCGCCTTCACCAAAGAAATAGAGCATAAATCGGACGGATTCGTCCCATGGCGAATCCGGTGGCCACAGCATTCGACCGCAGTGTAAGGTCAGCGCGCGGCAGCCGCTTCCCATTCGAGTCGTGGCGCGTCGCCCCATAGATCTTCCAAGCTGTAAAAAGATCGTTTGTCGCGGTGAAAAACGTGGACAACGACCTGCAGATAATCGAGCACGACCCACTGGCTGGCTGGAAATCCATCAACCGCCACCGGTCGGATGGAATGGTCTTCTCGCAAATGCGTTTCAATTTCGTTTGCGATTGCCTTTAGTTGCGGCTCTGACGTTGCCGAGCAGAGCACAAAAAAATCGGTGAACGTCGAGATCGCGCGCAAATCGAGGACGACAATGTCTTCCGCCTTTTTATTTGAGGCGAGCTCGGCGCAAGTTCTGGCTAAATTTTCCGGGGTTATTTCCGTTGCTCCAGGTAAAGTTTTTCGCGGCGAATGATTTCTTCCACTGACGTCGGTACGAAATATCGAATCGACCTGCCCGTGGCAACTCTCTTTCTGATTTCAGTTGCAGAAATGTCGATTTTCCGGCGGATAACCGGGTAGGCGTGGCGCGGACGTTGGCCACTGCGATCAAGCACGACAAAACGAACCATCTTTTCCAAATCAGTGAAGCGACGCCACTTTGTGAGTTTATCCACGTTATCTTCGCCAACCAGGCAGTAGATCGTTGCATCACTCATGCGTTGCCGAATCTCTTCGATCGTGTCGATGGTGTAAGAGGGCGACGGACGGCGCAATTCACAATCATCCACGGCAAATCCAGGTTCATTTTCAATCGCTGCTTTTATCATCAATAACCGTATTTCGTCTCTGGCAATGGGCGCGGTCTTTCGAAGAGGTGACACCCGAGCGGGAACAAAGATCACTTCCTCGGCGCCGAGCCTTTCAAGGGCTTCGCGCGCAACAATGAGATGGCCGTGATGAATCGGATCAAATGTGCCGCCGTAGATTGCAATCTTTTTCAACGCGCAACGCTCAACGCTCAAAGGACGACATTCAACTGAAAGGATTTTGCCGCATTGGGCGTTGGACGTTGAATGTTGAGCGTTGGGCGTTACTCTTTGCCGCCCATGAAATCGGATTTACTCGGCCAGCTGATTATGACCGGTGTGCCCGGCAAGGAATTGGATGGAAAAACTGCCAGGCTGTTCCGAAAGGTGAAGCCCGGCGCTTTCATTCTGTTCGGTCGCAATATCGAGACCGCGCCGCAGTTGCGGAAGCTGATAGATGATCTGCGCGATTTAAGTGAGGTCGAGCCCATCATTACTATTGATCAGGAAGGGGGCCGCGTTTCGCGCCTCCGGTTAATCGGCAGCGAGCCGCCGAATGCGCAGCAGCTGCGCGACAAGAATGAGCTGGAGTTTATCAAACGACATGGCGACATCACGGGACGATTGCTTCGCCTCTTCGGTTTCAATCTGGATTTGTGCCCGGTCCTGGACATTTCCTTCGATGACGACGCCGACAATTCTCTGCGCGGCCGCTGTTATGGGAAAACAGTCGAGCAGGTCGCTCGCAATGCCGGCGCTTTCAATAAGGCGTTGAGAGAGCAGGGGATCGCAAGCTGCGGCAAACATTTTCCGGGGTACTCCGCCGCGGGTTCCGATGCGCACTACGAATTGCCGCGGATCGATCGCACCCGTGAACAACTGGATCGAAATGAGCTCGCCGTATTTCGCAAATTCGCCCACGACGTGGACAGCATGATGGTCTGTCATGGCTGGTATCCCTGCTTCGAGGCAGAAAAGACGCCTGCCACGTTATCGCGTCGGATTGTAACCGATTTGCTGCACAACGAACTCGGCTTTGATGGTCTGGTGATGACCGATGATCTCGACATGGGCGCGATCCTTACTGGCTATTCGCTCGAGGAGACGATTCGCCTGGCCATGGCGGCTGGGAACGACGTAGCAATGATCTGCCATCGCATTCCGGAGATCGAGAACGTGCAGAGAATTCTGGCTACGTTGCCGCACGATCAACTCGATCGCGCATTCGAAAACGGTGCGCGGTTCAAGGAAAAGCTGACGTCGCCCGACGAATTCTCCGAAGCTGCTTTCCGCAAAATCGACGACGAGATTTGGGACCTGCGTGTCGCCGTGCTGGGCGAGGAACGCGCGAGGCAGAAAAGTCCGCTAAGCGTTCAGCGTTCGCCTGTTGAAATGTTCTGATTCGAAGAGCGCACTCCCGCGCAGAGGCGGGTATGCGTCTTGACCCGTTCGGCGAGTCCAGACTAGTTGTCTCTCGGCTGCTTCCCGCAGCACTCGACCGCTACCCCTCGCGGCTTAACCGGCCATGTCGCGGTTCCCAACCGCTCCATTCTCCGCCGAATCGCGGCAGCGCCACTGGATTGCAACGCCTTGACCCGTTGGGTGATTGCACACTATTCTGCGGGCTCTGTGCGCGCCGAACTTACCATTCGCGGGATAATCATAGGTGTCATCATCACGCTGGTGTTCACCGCGGCCAATGTGTACTTCGGTCTCAAGGCAGGTCTCACGTTTTCGACTTCGATTCCAGCGGCGGTGATTTCCATGGCCATCCTGCGCGGTTTTCGCGATGCAACCGTTCAAGAAAACAACATCGTGCAAACGGTTGCGTCTGCAGCCGGAACGCTGTCGTCGATTATCTTTGTGCTGCCGGGTCTGATCATGATCGGCTATTGGACCGAATTTCCGTTCTGGACTTCGTTTTGGATCTGCGCACTCGGAGGAATTCTTGGCGTGATGTATTCAATTCCGCTTCGGCGGGCGTTGGTTACCACTTCAGACTTGCCGTATCCAGAAGGCGTCGCATGCGCCGAAGTCTTGAAAGTCGGAAGCAGCGGTGATTCCGAGCATGCGTCCGAGGTCGAACACGGACACGCCGGTCTGCTCGCTGTGTTGTGGGGATCGATCGTGTCGGCCGTTTTTGCGATCGTCGTGGCCACACAAGTTTTCGCCGCCGATGTCGCGCGAACGTTTCGGATCGGCCGCAGCGGCGCAGTAAGCGGTTTCGATTTCTTTTTGTCGTTCGCGCTCCTTGGCATAGGCCATTTGGTCGGTCTTTCGGTTGGTCTAGCGATGCTAATCGGCGCGTTGATTGGCTGGGGCTGGGGCGTTCCGCATTTTTCCGCAATCGCTGGCGACGTCACCACGACTGCGGCCGCGATTGCCCAAAAGACGTGGAGCACGAAAGTGCGTTTTGTCGGTGCGGGCGCGATTGGTGTTTCGGCAATTTGGACGTTGCTTAAATTAGTGAAACCGGTGACGCGCGGCCTCGCGAGCGCGATGGCCGCATCGCGTGCGCGAAAAGCCGGCCAGGCCGACACGCTGCCGATTACCGAGCGCGATATTCCAATCGGCATCGTCGGCGTTGTGACGTTGGCGTGCATGGTGCCGATCGGCTGGTTGCTCGGATTCTTCGGAAATCAAAGCGGGCTCAGCGCGCAGCTGCCGACGCTCATCATCGGCGGCGTCGTTTATATCGTGTTAATGAGTTTCTTCGTGTCGGCGGTTTGCGGCTACATGGCCGGCTTGATCGGTTCATCCAATAGTCCGCTTTCCGGCATTGGAATTCTTGTCGTAATTGGAGCTGCGTTATTGCTCGTGCTTGGCGTGAAGCCATACGTCGGCCCCGACACGGGCAAAGCTTTGATTGCCTTTGCGCTGTTCACGACTGCAGTAGTCTTCAACGTTGCGGCGATCGCAAATAACAACCTCCAAGACCTCAAGACCGGCCAATTGGTCGATGCAACGCCTTGGAAGCAACAGGTCGCTCTGATCATCGGTGTCATCGCCGGCGCGTTGGTGATTCCGCCGGTACTCGATCTGGTGAATCATGCCTACGCATTCGTCGGCGCGCCGGGCGCCGAGACGCGACCGAATCCGTTACCGGCACCGCAGGCGGGCTTGATCTCGTCACTCGCCAAGGGCGTGATTTCCGCGGACATCGATTGGAGTCTCATTCGAATCGGCGCGGTGATTGGCGTCGGCATCATTTTGTTGGATGAAATTCTCGCGCGCACGACGAAACACATGCGCGTTCCGCCGCTGGCGGTCGGTCTTGGAATTTACCTGCCAACCCAAAGCACGCTGATGATTGTCGTTGGCGCGATTGTCGGTTGGCTTTTCGATCGACGCGCCGATCGCACGCCGAAACCGGAAGCAACGAAGCAGCTCGGCGTTTTGCTCGCGTCAGGCTTGATCGTTGGTGAGGGTATTATTGGCGTCGTCATATCGGCAATCGTGGTGTTTTCGGGCAAGGATTTCCCGCTCTCGGTGGTGGGGTCGGCATATGAAACCGCGGGGGTCATCTTTGGCGGCGTTGCGTTCGCCGTGATCGCGTTCGCACTCTATCGCTGGATTTACCGGATGGCGACGGCAAATAAAGCTGCGCACTCTTGAGGACGAGCATGAACGCAACCACAAAGAGACGCTGGAATTGGTCGCTCTGGATAGGGTTCCTTTTCGCGCTGGCTGGTTTTTTCAGTTACACATTCTTCGCTCAATTCCCAGCTACGCGTGATTTTCCGTGGGCCAATCTCTTATTGTTCGCTGTAGGCGGAATTCTGCTCGTGCTAGGGCTCTTCAGGGCTTTTGGCAAACCGCAAGTTTACCGCGGCAAGATCTTGGGACCGATCTTAGCCGTGCTGGGAATATTGATGTTCGGATTCTTTTCCTATGTGTTCTTCTATGTGCTGCGGCAGGTGCCGCCTTCGGCTGGAGCGCCGCGAGTTGGACAAAAAGCTCCCGACTTCACGTTGTCAGATCAGGACGGAAAGGACGTGTCTCTTCAAGGCCTCGTGAGCACATCGAAGGCCGTTGCGTTGATTTTTTACCGCGGCTTCTGGTGACCATTATGTAACTCCGAGTTGCGGAGTTTTCAGCAGAGACTTCCGGAACTTGAATCGCGCGGGATTCAAGTCGTGGCGATTAGTGTGGACGCGCCCGAGATCAATCGCCGCCAGCGCCAAAAACTGGGCTACACTTACACATTCCTGTCCGACCCGAAGGCGGAAGTGATTCGGCGATACGATGTGCTGCATCGCGGCGCGGGGCCCAAAGGAACCGACATCGCGCGCCCGGCAGAGTTTCTCATCGATTCGAGCGGGATAGTCCGGTGGGTGAATCTCACCGAGAACATCGCCGTGCGCGCACGGCCGGGACAGGTTTTGGAAGCGTTCGAAGAAGCCAGGCAAGTTGTTCCTCAATAATTGCAAGCTGCGCGTTGCTAGTCACGGCGATTGACGGCACTCGGTGGTATCAATACGTTGAGCGCGCGTGCATCCGGACCTGGAACAACTTCTTATCCTCCAAGATCGACAGCAAAAGATCAGACAAATTCAGGCCGAGATCGAGACGGTCCCGCTGCGGCGAACGAGTCTTGAAGCGCAGCTGGCAGCCAGCGCAAGCGCCGTTGATGCGTTGAAACAGAAGGCGCGTCAGGTCGAAGTAGATCGGAAGAAGCTCGAGCTCGATGTGGGCACCCGCACAGAAAGCATCGCGCGTCTCAAGACCCAACAGTATCAGACCCGAAAGAACGACGAATTCCAGGCGCTCGGACACGAAATCGAGCGGTACGAAAATGAAATTGGCAAAATCGAGGATGAAGAGCTCGAACTGATGGTGCAGGCCGACAAGGTCAAAGCTGATCTTGCTGAAGAAGAAAAGAAGGCAGCCGGCGTTCGTGAATCAATTACACGGCAAACAGCAGATCTCGACGAAAAGTCGAAAGCTTTGCAGTCGCGGCTGGAGGAATTGACCAGGGAACGCGCAGACCTTGCCGGAAAAATCGATGAAGATTTGCTTGGGCTTTTCGAGCGCCTTTTCCAGAGCAAAGGCGACGCCGCAATAGTCGCGATCGAGCATGGAGTCTGCACCGGCTGTCATATGAAAGTGACGACTGCGACTGCGGCACAGGTTAAAGTAGGAAAAGAGATTGTGAGTTGTGAGAATTGCGGCCGGATTCTCTACGAATCCCCGTAACGATCTTCCTCTGCCTCTTCCTCTGAATCTGCTTTTCCATAGAGTGAGACAATGAGGAAGCGGAAGACTAAAAAGGCTCACACATTGAACCGGAACGAGATCACGTCGCCGTCGCGGACAACATAATCTTTCCCTTCCAGCCGAACCTTTCCTGCTTCACGAGCTTTCGCCAGCGAACCGGCGGCAATCAGGTCGTCGTAGGAAATTGTTTCGGCCGCGATAAAACCGCGCTCGAAATCGGAATGAATGGTTCCAGCAGCAGTTGCTGCTTTGTCGCCGGCGTGAATGGTCCACGCGCGCGATTCTTTTTCTCCGGTTGTAAGAAACGTGCGCAGGCCAAGCAGATGATAAACCGCCCTGATGAGAGCGTGCACGCCGGTGTCCTCGACACCCAGTCCGCGCAGATAATCCAGCGCCTCCTGTTCGCTCAGATCGACCAGTTCGCTCTCCAAGTGCGCGCTGATGACGATTGCCTCCGTCGCGAAGTGGTGCCGCGCATATTCCTTAACGGCAGCGATGTATTTCGCGGCGCTGTAGCCGGAGGCGTTGACCCCGGCATCCGAACGGTTAGATATCTCGTTACCGCGGTCAGCGGCCGCGGCTACAGTCGCCAAATCTGATTCGGCGACGTTACACGCGAAGATGGTCGGCTTTGACGTGAGCAGAAAGAAATTGCGAGCAATTGCTTTTTCCTCTGGAGTCAAGATTGCGGTGAGGACCGGTTTACCTGCATCCAAATGGGGCAATAGCTTCTCGATGATGACGCTTTCGTTTTTTGCAGTTTTATCGCCCGCGCGCACTTCCTTCTGTAATCGATCCTGTCTTTTCTGAAGCGAGGCCAGGTCCGCCAGGACGAGCTCGGTATTAATCACTTCAATATCTCGAATTGGATCGATAGTGGCGCTGACATGATGGACGTTACTGTCTTCGAAGCAACGCACCACCTGCACAATCGCGTCTACTTCGCGGATGTGATGCAGGAATTGATTACCGAGACCCTCACCTGCGCTGGCGCCTTTGACCAGACCGGCGATATCGACGAATTCGATCGCAGCCGGTACGACTTTTTTGGAATTCGACATCTGAGCGACTTTTTCAAGTCGCGGGTCGGGCACGGTTACGACGCCCACGTTCGGATCGATGGTGCAAAAGGGATAATTTTCAGCCGACGCCTTGTGCGTACGCGTAACGGCGTTGAACAGCGTCGATTTCCCGACGTTTGGT
The DNA here is from genome assembly GCA_046734635.1 of Verrucomicrobiota bacterium. Taxonomy (GTDB): domain Bacteria; phylum Verrucomicrobiota; class Verrucomicrobiia; order Chthoniobacterales; family UBA10450; genus Udaeobacter. The sequence continues at coordinate 17,923 of JBKPRQ010000223.1, read as the reverse complement.
AGACCAACAATTCCGGCGCTGAGCATGATTTTGTGACGGCGGTATTCGACCGCCGAAAAGAAGCGACGCTCAGAGAACGCCGCTACATTTAACAATCGGGCCGGCGGGATTTGAACCCGCGACCTCTTGAACCCCATTCAAGCGCACTACCAAGCTGTGCTACGGCCCGTTGGAGCGATTACTGTTTGCCACTTCCGGGTCGGAGGCAAACCTTTCTCATCCTGGCCCAATCGGTCACGCGCTTCTACAGCCAATCACACCGCATCAGGGTCGGGTTGCCTGGATGGCAAAGTACTCCGGGCCGCCATTTTCTTGCGGAAGGCCAATCTCTGAAGCAAAGACAACCGCCCGGCCCTTGGGTGTAAATTTTAAGATATCACCGCTGGCAGAAGGAGGAATCTGGGCCACGAAGAGTTTGCCCGCGCTATCGAAGATTAGGCCGCGAGGATTAGGGAGGCCTGACACAAACGCGCTTTTACCACCGCGCGGAGTAAACTTAAGGATTCCATCGCCGTTATAAGGGAACACAGCAGTAGACACGAAAAGATTCCCGAAGTGATCAAAAGCCAGCCCGATAGGGCCAGTTTCGGGATTGGTGAAAGCTTCCGGACCAACAAATATGCTCCGTGTTCCATCCGGGGTGAACTTATAGATACTTTGACTGGTCGCGTCCGCTGCGAAGAGGTTGCCCGTGCTGTCAAAGGCCAGGCCCATGCCGTGACCCGGAACAAACCCAAACGATCTCCGCGCTCCGTTGGGAGTAAATTTATAGATTATGGAGACAGTGTTAGACCATGCAATCGCCATGACAAACAGATTGTCCGAGCGGTCAATCGCCACACCTTGAGCGAAAAAGGAATCTGGTATTGTGGCAAACGCACTCTGCACGCCGTCCGGCGTGATTTTCAAAATCGTGGGATGACACCACGTGGTGGCGTCGCAGAAGTTTGTTGCCACAAACAAATTCCCCGCACTGTCGAAGGCCAACCCGCGAGGGCGAGAAAGGCCAGTAGCAACCGTGCTCTGCAGGCCGTTGGGAGTGTATTTATAGATAGAACCAATACCGTTTCCGAGGGCGCCATCAATGGATGCGAATAGCTCGGCCGATTCGCTATTTGCCGTAACCGTGTCAATTGCGAGAATTAGAGTCAGGCATGCTGCACGGGCGATTTTCGCTGGTGCTTTCATTTGTTTGACGCTCTCGTAATTGTTCTGCTAGCCGGGCTTGGTCGCGTCGCTAAGTCTGGAAGAACCGCAGTCCGGTCGTCAAGGGAGAAGGTTTAATCTTATTTCGATGCCCAAGCAGTCAAAAACGCATCGATCAACTCTGGGAGTTCGTCGCTGTAGCCGCCTTCCAGGATTGTAGCTATGGGGATGTCGAGTTGGCACAGCCATTCGCCGAACGTGGAAAAATCCTCGCTCTCCAGAGTCATCTGAACGAGCGGATCACGTGCGCAAGCGTCGAAGCCTGCCGAGACGAGGAGCAGATCGGGTTTAAACGCCAGCAATTTGTCCAGCGCCCGCTTTGCCACCTCGATATGATGATCCCGTGGGGTCCCGGGGCCGAGCGGATAGTTCATCACATTCGCAAAAGACGTTGTGCCCGTTCCGGGGTAACCGGGGAATTGATGAATCGACGCAAAGGCAATCTGCGGGTTATGCGCGACGATTGCTTCGGTCCCATTTCCGTGATGTGCGTCAAAATCCCAAATCGCGACGCGCTCCACTCTTGTTGTAGTCGGGGTGGATGACCCCGGCGGGGCGTTATCCCGAAGCGACGGAATGACAGCGAGCGCATCGAGCGCAGCAATTGCGACATTGTTGAAGTAACAAAATCCCATCGCACGATCTCGGGTCGCGTGATGTCCAGGCGGCCGCATGAGACTGAATGCGCGCTCGCCGCTCAGCGCTGCGTGCGTTACCTCAATTGCCGCGCCGGCAGAACGCAAAGCGTGTTCGTAAATCTTTGGGTAAAAGGGCGTGTCCGCATCGAAGTCCCGCCTTGCGTTTCTGATCCTTTCCACGTGATCGCGTGAATGCGCCCGTAGCAGGGCCGCTTCGCCGGCAGGCTCCGGAATGCGCCATTCCCAATCGGTGTGTCGCTTTTTTAATAATGGAACGCTGCGCGCGATTCGCGCGGGCCGCTCGGGATGTGCAGGCGCTGAATATTCCAGGCAGGATGGGTCGTAAAAAATGATCATGGTAGTTGCAACGTGGCGGTTCAGCGGATATTCGGCTACGACGATGCTGAACGGCCAGAAAATTGTGGTGGTAATGCCCGCTTACAACGCCGCCCGCACTTTGCAACGTACTTACAACGAAGTGATGGCGCAGGGGATTGTCGATCTTGTCATCGTCGTCGACGACGCCAGCCATGACGACACAGTGGGCATCGCGCGGACGCTCGAGCGAGTGCAGGTCGAGGTTCATCCGGAAAATCGCGGTTACGGCGCGAATCAAAAGACCTGTTATCGCCTCGCTCTGGCTGCGGGTGCGGATGTTATTATCATGATTCACCCCGACTATCAGTACACACCGCAGCTGATCCCGGCGATGGCCGCTTTGGTGGCGAGCGATCTTTATCCCTGCGTCCTTGGTTCGCGTATTCTCGGCGGCGGCGCGCTGCGCGGCGGTATGCCTTTATGGAAATACGTCTCAAACCGGTTCCTGACGCTTGCGGAAAACATTCTGATCGGCGCGAAGCTCTCCGAATACCACACCGGTTATCGCGCCTATTCACGCCAATTGCTGGAGCGTCTGCCATTGGAACGAAACTCTGACGATTTCGTTTTCGACAATCAGGTCCTTGCACAGATCATCGCGCTCGGCTGTGCGATCGGTGAAGTAACCTGTCCTGCCCGCTATATGCCCGAAGCCTCATCGATAAATTTTCGGAGGAGTGTCCGCTATGGTTTCGGCTGTCTGGCAACGGCTCTGCGTTTCCGTCTGGCACATTGGAAGCTCGCAGAACCGATTGTTTAGATTTTAGCCGCTTCGCTGCCTGCCACGCCGAAGCTGCGCGAAGGCGGGTGCGAAACGAGGAATTGAACCTTGCAATACCGAACGTTGCGCGTCTCGCAGAGACGCGGCTACAGGTTGTTTATCCGCGTCAATAGCGAACCCGCACCAGAAATAATCCTTCGGCGGGAGCTGCAAAACGAGCTGCGCCCACCTGGCCGGAGTCCAACCCCGCGGCAACATCTTCAATGCGCATTTTGCCGAGCGCGCATTTCACAAGGGAGCCAACGATCAATCGAACCATTTTGTAAAGGAAGCCGTCGCCATCGAACTCGATTGTCACACACGGGCCTTGTCGCCGGACAGGGACCGAATAAATCGTGCGGACGGTGCTCTTTTCCTTCTTGCCGCGGTTGGCTGCGAACCCGGCAAAATCGTAAGTGCCCACAAAGTGTTTGGCCGCCCGCTTCAGAATTTTGAGATCCATCGGGCGCGGAATATGCCAGGCCCGATGAAATTCAAATGGAGGCAAAACGGGAGCCAACCAGATGCGGTAACGATAAATTTTTCCTTTTGCCGAAAGCCGCGCGTGAAAATTGCTGGAGACATATTGGCAGCGAAGAACGCGAATAGTCGGAGGCAGCAACGCGTTGAGCGCTTGCGTCCAGCGCGCAGCTGGCAAGCGGTCATTAGGAAGATCGACATGCGCGCATTGCGCGAGTGCGTGGACGCCTGCGTCCGTTCGTCCGGCGCCGTGAACGCGCACCGGTTTGCCAAAGACCCGCTCAAACGCGCGCTCCATGTGATCCTGGATCGTATTGCGATGAGATTGGCTCTGCCACCCGGCGAACGGCGCACCGTCGTATGCAATAAGCATCTTGAGTCGTTGCGATGGGTAGGGACGCCGAGCCGCGGCGTGCGGTCGGCGCAGCGCGCCGACCCTCCCCTTGCTTTGAGCACTACTCGTCACTTTTGAAAGCGCGCCGATCCAAGTAGCTCTGCAAAATCATCTGAGCTGCTACCTGGTCGACGTAATCTCGGGTGTCTCGTGTCTTCTTGCCTGCGTCACGTAGCGCTCTCTGGGCTGCGACGGTCGTCAGGCGTTCGTCCCAGGTAACGACCGGGCACGGCAAAATAGCGCGCAACTTTTCTACAAACTGAAGGACTTCAGCTGCGGCTGTTCCGAGTTGTCCGTCCATCCGGCGCGGAACACCGGCTACAACATGGTCGATTTTTTTTTCGCGGACGATTTCCGCAACTCGCGACGGTGCGCGCTCATTTGCTGGAATTGTTTCAAGAGGATGCGCCAGGAACTGCAACTCATCAGATATTGCCGCCCCGATCCGCACATGACCGAAATCGAGCCCCAGGATCGGGTTCACCGCGGGGCGGCTCATTGTAATTCTGGCGGAAGCTTGCCGATCAAGTTTTTGATCTTTTCTGCTTCGTGCCGGTGACAGACCAAAAGGGCGTCCTTAGTTCGCACAACGATAAGATCATGAACCCCAAGCAGCGCGATGGTTGTCCCGTTCTCTTCGAAAACGATGTTGTTGCTCGAGTCGAGCGCGGTGATGGCACAATTTGCGGCGTTTCCCTGCTTATCTTTCTCAAAATAATTCGCCACTGCTCTCCAGCTTCCGATGTCGTCCCAGTCGAAGCCAGTTTCCACTACAAGAACGCGATCCGCCTTTTCCATGATCGCGTAATCGAATGAGATCCGGGGCAGCTTGCTGAAACGTTCACGCAAAGCTTTCTCGAAGTTTTTCGGCGCCCGCAGTTGGGAAATGAAATCCGCCAGTTCTGGAGCATGACGGTTGAATTCGCGGAGCACCGTAGGCACCGACCAAACGAACATACCGGCGTTCCACCGGAAATTTCCCTTTCGCAAAAATGATTCGGCCAGATCGAGGTTAGGTTTCTCACGAAAGCGCAAGACTCGATGGATCGCGTCGTTGTCTGGGCGTTTTCGCAAGCGGACTGGCTTGCCGTGCTCGATGTAGCCGTACCCGGGACAGGCCCAGGTTGGTTTGATTCCGATTGTTACAAGCTCGCCTGTCTCTTCGGCCACGTCGGCGGCCAAAGTCAGCGTTTCTTGAAAAGCTGCACGGTTGGCAATGATATGATCGGCGGGGAGAACGAGCATGATCGCCGCATGATCGCGAGCCACGACCCAGCCGGTTCCAAGCGCCACCGCGGCAGCGGTGTCGCGTTTGGCGGGTTCAGCGATAATGTTTTCTTTGGGGAAACTTCCAAGCAATTTACGAACTGCACTCTCCTGTTCGGTGTTCGTGAGGATCAAAATGCGTTCATGAGGAACGAGACCTTCGAGGCGTGCCAGCGTTTCTTCGAGCAGAGTTTTATCAGAGACCAGGCGCAGCAGTTGTTTGGGGCGGGCACGGCGGCTCAATGGCCAGAAGCGTTCACCGCTGCCGCCTGCGAGGATAAGCGCGTATATCGGGGTTGGCATGTAAAAGTGGGAGGATTTTCCGGGTCGCGAAAATTGCCGTTTCTTTTTCCCAAACGCGACGTATATGGTAGGCGATGTCTTTCCCGATATCCATTTCAAAAACGGCTGAGCAACTTCCCGTTGACCCGTTGCTAGTGGTCACAAGAGCCGCTATTGGCCTCGGGATTGGCATATTGATGGCCGACAAAATCAAACCATCGATTCGACAGGGAGCAGCGATCGCGCTTGTAGCGATTGGCGCGTTAGCAGCCGCGCCGTGGCTTGTAAAAATTACCCTAGGGCAGATTAATCGGCCTGAATCAGAGTGGGGGAGTCGCGCCCGTTTGCGTTCCATTCGGGGAGACTCCGGGTATACGTCCGATACGGACATTTATTAATCGGGTCGCTGTAGCCGGGATCGGTGGTCCCGGCCAAGGGGTTAAAGCATGGTACCGACATTTATGCTGCCGGCGACAGCAATGATGCAAACATGTTCGGTTTAGTGATTACTGGCTATCGCTTCTGTAGCAGCGCTGCTAAGTTTGACCTGATCGCTCACGCTTTGGATTTTTGAATCTTGCTCTTTTAGACGAGCGACAAGGGATTCCATGTCTCTCTTTAACTGGGTGATCGTCGCTTCCTGTTTCTCAATCTTGCGGTCTTGTTCTTCTACTCTCGCGTGTTCCTTAAGAAACTCGTTTAGCAACATTGCGTTCACAGCGTCGTAGCGCACACTGTAAATTTCACCCTTCTCGTCGCGCACTATCAGGTCGGGATTGATCTCCGCAACTTCTTCGGCAATCAAACCAAACTGCGATGTGTCGGTCTTGTCGGTCTTGTAGCAGAAGGTGACTGGCTTTAACGCCAGAATTGATTCGCTGGCGCGTTCCATCGGCTTGATCTTGTGTTTGAAGCGGCGCGAGGAATTTATTGTCCCTAGTTGTCCGTTAGAATCGATCATCACGTTGACGGCATTCGCAACTCCGGTCGCCACTCCGCGAATCCCGGCGATGAAGGTTTGTGTCTGGGTCCCCTCAAGGCCAATCCGGATGGTCTCTGTGTCGCCACTGGCACCGCCGTTACCAATGTGGATATTGTTATCGCCTGCCTGCACAGCAATTCCGGCGCTCTCGCCCAACGCGACGTTGCCGGAACCGGTGACACTCTTAAGGGCGTTAGCTCCAACAGCAGTGTTTGCGTTGCCAGTTGCGTTACTTTCGAGCGCATCAAAACCGATACCGGTATTATTGCCAGCACTTATAAGGCTATGCAGGGCTTGAAAACCATCGGCAGTGTTGTTATTAGAGCCAGTACTGCTAGACAGGGCCTGCCAACCTGTCGCCGTATTGCGGTCACCGCTGAAGTTTGAAAACAGGGCTTGATAGCCATTGGCGGTATTATTGCTGCCGGTCGCGTTGTCGTGCAGGGCAGAATTACCAACGGCCGTATTTTCACTGCCCGTAGTGTTATTACGCAGTGCAACCCAACCGACGGCAGTGTTGTCATTGGCAGTGGTATTTGCTAAAAGCGCTCCAACCCCGCTGGCTGTGTTATGTGAGCCGGTCGTGTTGTCATGAAGCGACAGCGCGCCATTCGCCGTGTTCTCACGACCGCTGGTATTGTTAAGGAGCGCTTCAAACCCAACGCCCGTGTTCCGATCGGTATCGGCGCTATTACTTAAGAGAGCAGAGTACCCAATGGCTGTGTTACTGACACCGATCGTATTGCTAAAAAGCGCTCTGTCACCAATAGCTGTGTTTGCTCCGCCTTCGCTATTGCTAAAGAGAGCGAACGCTCCATTCGCCGTGTTTCCAAACGCGGTGTTGTTGCTTAAGAGTGCACCAGCACCGGTGGCCGTGTTTTCATTCCCGCTGTTGACCAGGAGAGTCCCGGCGCCAATGGCCGTGTTGAAACTGCCGTCGGTGAGACTTAGGAGCGAATAGATCCCAACTGCCGTATTATAAAAGCCGCCTGTGAGGCTAAGGAGAGCTGATGTGCCCTCTGCGGTGTTGCCTCCAGGGTAGCCCCCGTCAGGGGGTGGATTAACTGCTTGCGCTATAGGGCAAAGCGTCAGGCAGCCAAGGGCAAAGAGAATAGGAAGTCGTAGAGTGTGTAAACTTTGTGTTTTCATAGGACACAAAGTTTCGAGATAACCTCTCCGGCTTGTCGAGATTAAAATGCCGGTGCGGCCGACTGTAGCAGCAAAGGTGGCGGTTGCGACAACCTGACTACGGATGCCACATCATTTCCTGGCTGTCTTAGCCGTCTTCTGTGAATTTGTACGTGACCCGTCTCTCGTGACAACGATAACGAGCTCTAGCGATGATTCCCAACCAGTTGCTGCGCGGGGCCGCTTCCAATTTCGACCTGGTCATTCACTTTTTGGATTTTTGCGTCTTGCTGTTGTAAACGGGCAGCGACACCTTCCATTCGCTTCTCCAGTGCAAGAACGGAGGTTTGCTGCTTTACAGCATCAGCTCTTAGCTCTGCAATGGTCGTCTCTTGTTCCTGCACTTTGCGATGCTCCTTAAGAAACTCGTTTAGCAACATGGCATTCACCTGATCGTAACGAACGGTATAGGGTTTGCCGTCAGTGTCTCGCACCACTAAACCGGGATCCAGTTCTTCTACTTCTTCGGCCACCAGCCCAAACTGCGGAATGCCTTTCGGATCTATCTCCTTTTTGTATCGGAAGCTAACTGGTTTGAGTTGATAGAGTGTTTCGCTGGCATGCTCCATTGGCTTGATGTCCTGTTTAAAGCGCCGGGAGGAGGTGTTCGTGCCGAGTCTGCCGAACGCATTAATCTGCACGACAACTGCGTCGGTCACGGTTGCACCGAAAATGTTTCCGATAAAACAACTGTTGTTTTGCTGGTTCCCACCCGGAGAGCCAATGCAAATGACGTTGCTCGCGGTGGTGACATTAGCGCCCGCAGAATTGCCTAAGGCAATATTGCCGCTGCCGCTGGTGTTGTTAAAGAGCGTTCTATCACCGATGGCCGTATTTAAGGAGCCACTGTTGTTCTGAAAAAGCGCGAATGCTCCGTCGGCCGTGTTGCCAGCGCCGCCGAAGAGCAACGGCGGGCCATTGGTTAAAAGCGCTCCGGCGCCAGTAGCGGTATTTTCAGATGCCGTGGTGTTGGACAAAAGCGCTCCTGCGCCGATGGCCGTGTTGAAGTTGCCTTCGGTGTTCGTGTAGAGCGAAATAAAACCGGCTGCGGTATTGTAGCCCCCGATCGTGAGACCAAAAAGCGCACTATCGCCTTCTGCTGTGTTGCCTGCGGGATAGCCTCCGTCCGGCGCCGGAGTGACTGCATCAGTGCTTCGTAAAGGCTCAAGGCAGGCAATCAACAGTGTCATGATAAATGGAATCGCTGTCTTCATAATCGTAGCAGTCCAACGGTGGAAAATATTCCGTCGTCGGGTTTCGCGTCCTCCTTTAGTATTCCTACGGTAATTACAGGCCGAAGTTCCGGAAAAGTTGCACCCGGCGGGTTGTTAACAATTTCACTCGACGCGCCCTCGAAGACGAGAGCAGTGAACTACACAAGTGCTTCCGCAACGGAATCAGCCAGACTTTTACCTTTGCGAGTTAATAGGAAGTTACAGTTCGATTTTCGAAGCAGCCCAAGCGAAATAAGCTCTTCCGTTTCTTGTCCAAAGTTTTTCAATTCCGATGCAGCGATCCCTTCACGCATGCGTAACGAGAGCGCGATTCGCTCCGAGCGTTTCATTTCGTTCGTGAGGTTTTCGGTGGATCCGCTCGCTGGCTGGCCGGAAAGAACGCGATCGGCGTAATTGCGATAGTCGCAGACATTTTGCCAGCGATGCATTCCAACGGTCGAAAACGCGCTGGGGCCGACGCCGAGATAATCCTTTCCCAGCCAATAGGCGCGATTGTGAACGGACGAAAATCCAGGACGCGCATAGTTGGAAATTTCATACTGCTGGTAGCCGGCGGCTTCGAGGATCGACATGGCTATCTCAAAAAACGCGGCATCTGCGTCTGTGTCCTGCCGGAGTTCACCGCGCGCGTGGCGCAGAAAAAATTCCGTGTCCTCTTCGTAGGTGAGACAGTAAGCGGAGATGTGGTCGGGTTGAAGGGCTATAGTTTTTTCCAATGTGAGTCTCCATTGCTCAATCGTCTGGGCTGGCAATCCAAACATGAGGTCGACATTGATATTCGAGAATCCAGTCGTTCGAAGAATCTGGAACGATTGCTCAGCCTGCTGCGAATTGTGTTCCCGTCCCAGGAGCTTCAAAAGGTCATTGTCCCACGACTGAACTCCAAGGCTAACTCGGTTTATTCCGAGTCTGCGAAGAAGTACAGCCTTGCGCGCCGAAACGCTCCCGGGATTGGCTTCGATGGTCCATTCTGCGAGCGATGAAAGATCGAGCCGCTCACGGAAACCTCCGATGAGAAATTCCAGCTGCGAAGTCGTGAGAGCCGTTGGTGTGCCACCACCGAAATAAATGGTTTCAGGCGATAGCGCGAAGCGCGCTCTTTGTTGATCGAGGTCGCGCAATATTGCTTCACAAAATCGCGACGTTTGTGAGCGATCGAGCAAATCCTTGTAAAACGCACAATACGGACAGATGCGCGCGCAAAAGGGGATATGAACGTAGATATGGCGAATCATATTAGCTGTAGCGGCGGTCTATGACCGCCGGAAGTATTCGTGGTTTGTCCATGTTCCGGCGCTCATAGAGCGCCGCTACAGTCTCAGAGTTGTGATTCGCAGCGTTACTCATAGAATCGCTTGGTCTTGCTCGACATGACAGAACTCCGAAAGGTAGCTCTCATTCTGTTTTGCGCCATTGCATCCGGTGTGGCGCAGACGCCACAACCCGCGGCGACTCCTTCGGTTGTGTATTCCATACACGATTCGGGCGCGATCAAGGATTACAAGACGAATCCGCGGATCGTGCGTGAGATGGTGAATCGGCTTGTCCTCGCAGCGACTGGTCAGTCTGATGTGGGGAAGGCGTGGGCGTCACTGATCGCTCCGAAAGACAGAGTGGGAATTAAAATTTGTGCAGCCGGCGGCGAACTTTTCACGACACACCACGACATCGTGAACGCGATCATCGATGGGCTCGCGGCGGCCGGACATCCCCGTGGCAGCATTATTGTTTGGGACCGCTCTCTTGGAGGAGTCAAGGAGGCGGGATACCGGCCGACGGCCGAAGGTTATCAGCTAAAGGCAATCGCGCCCCGCGACGGATATGATCCGAAGTCAGTCCTCTCTGCTCCTTTACTTGGCAAACTGATTTGGGGCGACCTCGAGTACTTCGGCGATTTCGGAAAAATGGCGCCTCTTTCCGATTCGGAAAACACAAGCAATGTGAGTCATTTCTCCAAGATCATTTCCACTGAGGTGGACAAGGTCATTAACGTTCCGGTGATGAGCATCAGCGAAACGAATGGAATCGCGGGTTGCATTTATAACATGACAATTCCAAACATTGATAACTGGCGACGCTTTGCCCAGGGCTCTCGTTTTGGCGCGGAAAGCCTCGCAGAGATCTATGCCAATCCAATCATCGCAAAAAAGGTGGTTTTCAATTTGATGGATGGCCTCATCGCGCAATATGCCGGTGGCCCACAGCCCCAACCGAACTATGCGATTCATCACGCAACGTTGTATGCGAGCAAAGACCCAGTGGCTTTGGATGCCGTTGCACTGAAATATTTCGAACAATGGCGCGCACGCGGCAGTCTCCCTCCGATCGGGCCACTCGCTGCGTATGTCAGTTACGCCAGCCAAATTGGGCTGGGCAACGCAGTGCCGAATCGGATCGAGGTCAAAAACATTGGGAGATGAAATCTCGTGCTGTAGCCGGGATCGATAATCCAGTTTCATCGAGGATGATCACTCTGAGTCATCGAACCTTCTCTACCGGCACCGCCGGTGCCGGCTGCAACGTCTTATGAGCGACGCTCAACCTCGTGCCTGTGCATTGCGGACGACTATTCTGCGTTCGGTCTCTCGTTCGTTTTATCTTTCGATTCGATTCTTGCCGCCGCAGTTGCGCGAACCGATTGGCCTCGCGTATCTGCTCGCGCGGACAACGGACACGGTTGCCGATACGGGTCCGATCCCCGGGGCTGTGCGAATGGAGACTTTGAAAATTCTCGCGGACGCCATTCAAGCGAAAGCTTCGCGCGAAGTAATAATCAGTCAGGTCGCCTCGTTCGTGCCGTTACAAGAAAACGCCGCTGAGCGAACGCTTCTGGATTCGTTGCCGGATTGTTTGGAATGGCTCGAACAAACCGGCAGAGAAGACCGCGACGACATTCGAGCTGTGCTCGAGAAAATCACGCATGGTCAGATGCTGGATTTGCATCGGTTCGATCCGCCCGCCGTACCACGGGACGGATTCGCCGTGGCGAATAATCCAGCACAAGTCCGTGCGCTTAAAATCGCTCCCGACTTGGACGAATACACGTATCTCGTCGCAGGATGTGTAGGCGAATTTTGGACGCGGCTTTGTTTCCGACATCTCCGGGATTTTGCGAGCCTGACCCAAGACGAGATGCTTGCTCTTGGCCGGCGGTACGGGATGGCACTTCAATTGATCAATGTCTTGCGTGACGCCGGCAACGATCTCCGAGTGGGTCGATGTTATTTTCCAGAAGACGAGCTTGGCGAGGTCGGTCTGAGTGCAGCGCAGATTTTGTCCGAACCGGATCGTTTCCAACCGATCTATCAAAGATGGATCGAAAAAGCGCAGGACGGTCTGGCGTGCGGGATGCAATATTCGCGCGCGATCCGGAACCGGCGAGTACGTGCAGCCACCGCGTTGCCGGCATTAATCGGTGCGCGCACCATTACACTTCTCCGCAGGGCCGGCGCCAGCGCGCTGAATCAAACCATCAAAGTTCCACGCCGCGAAGTGCGTGCGATGATCTTGTCGTTAGGCATGACTTTTGCATCGCGCGAAAAGATCGATGCAATGTTCGAACAGGCAAAGCTGTAGCGACGGTCTGCGATCGCCGACCATGTTCCTTTGGCGCTCATGAAGCAACGTTACAGAATTACAGGAAATAATTTCGTTGTTTTTCGCTGATTGGTTTTTCGAGGTACTCGAGGACTTGCAGCATGTCTTCCCAAACTTTCCGTTTCTCGGAGGGCGATTGATTGCGCAGCAGGTAAGCGGGATGATAAGTAATCATTAATGGCGTGCCGTTGTATGAATGCCAGCGCCCGCGTAATTCTCGCATCGTCCCGCGGGCAGCAAGCAAACCTTCGACTGCAACTGCGCCCAGCGCGACCAGCACTTTTGGTTGAATAATATCGATCTGTTCAACGAGGTAAGGCCGGCACATCTGCATCTCCGCCGGCGTTGGTGCGCGGTTTCCAAACGAGCCTGACGGCATGTCCGGCCGGCACTTAAGGATGTTTGCGATGTATACGTCCTCGCGCGCGAAGCCCATCGCTTTGATAATTTTGGTTAGCAGCTGTCCGGCACGGCCGACAAAAGGTTCGCCCTGCTGGTCCTCGTCGGCGCCGGGCGCTTCGCCAATGAACATGATTTCCGCTTCAGGATTGCCAACGCCAAAGACGGTTTGAGTGCGCGAGCTGGCGAGATGGGCACATTTCGTGCAACCGCAAACGCGTTTACGAACGGAAGCGAGGCTCTTTGCTTTAGCCGATGATGTTTGCTGTACCTGTTGTCCAGTGGGTGATATGTGCGCTTCGTTAGACTCCTGCGCGCGAGGCATCGAAGCGGCCGTAGAATATGTGGATTGCAATTGAGCCAGCGCGCTTCTCGACGCGCATGGCGCGCGCTCATTTGTCTCTCGAACTTTTTCCAGCGCGGCGATGACGAGGTCGAGAGCCGGCTGGATCATTAGCGCTGATCATCCGAAATTTTGCGCGTCGCTGCAATTTCTTTGTGTTGATTCCGAGAAATATTCTGAGTCGCGCGATCCGCAATCTTCGGATCGGGGGCTAATACCTCGCTATGCCCCGCGCGCGCTCAGCCATTGCAGGGCGAAGCGTGCTACTTCGCGTGAATTTTTTAAATCGAGTTTGTCTTTGATGTGCGACCTGTGGGTCTCCACCGTTTTAGGGCTAAGATGTAAGAGCTTGGCAATCTGCCGCACGTCGTGGCCTTTGCCGATCAATTCCAAAATCTCAAGTTCACGGTCGCTTAGTCTCTCGACTGCGTCGGTCTCGCCCTCGGCCTGACGATTTGCGAATTTCGTGATCACCTGCGCCGCCATGGCTGGACTAAGGTAGGGACGCCCGTTAAAAACTTCGCGAATCGCCTGTACCACGTTGGCCATTGCTTCATGTTTCATCACATACCCGTCTGCTCCCGCGCGCAACGCTCGCAGTGCGTAGAGTGATTCATCGTGCATGGAGAGGACCAGGATCGGCATTTGTCGAAACTCCGCGCGGATGTTCTTGATCAGCTCAATCCCGTTCGCGCCTGGCAGGCTGAGGTCAACAATGATCAAATCAGGACCAAGCTTTCGAGTTACTTCCATGCCTTCCGCAGCATTGCCTGCCTCGCCGCATACGGCGAAGTCCCCGTCGGAATGAATCAATTCTTCAAGGCCTTTGCGAAACAACGGATGATCATCGACAATCACAATGCGTTTTGTCTCCGGTTCCTCGCATTTGGGATTCTGGTTTGTGGATCTGACGGCTTTCATTTAGCTGTAACCGTTACTGTGAAGTCTTGCTATAAAGGATACGCTGCTCGGCAGACTGTCCGATGCAGGAAAATTTAAATTAAGACGGCTAACGTCTTAGTAAGTTTTTCCGACAAACGCTCCGAAGGGCGCTTTTTTCTCCTATTTGATTCGAGTGTTCCGTTGGGTAGATAGCAGGCCACACGGGTGCCGCCTTGTTTTGGAGATTCGAGTTTCAACTGCCCTCCCATCAGTTGCGCGCGATAGTTCATGATGTGAAAACCCAGTCCCCGCGCGCCCTTTCCCGCGTTCTGACAGCCGACGCCATCATCGGTTATGCTTAGGATTATTCGACCTTGTCGCGAGCCCTCCAGTTTGATCACGATTTGTCGCGCCTGGGCGTGCTTGTTGGCATTAATCACTGCTTCGCGCGCAATACGATAAAGATGTCCCGCAGCTGCGTCGTCTTCGATATGGAATGACGGTTTGACTTCCAAACGACAGGGCGTCCTCCACATCTCACGGTCAACTAAATCTTCCAACGCTCCCTCAAGCCCGGCCGCATCTACATCGATTCGATGCAACGCGCGCGATAGATTGCGCGTGTCCGTTGCTGCGTTATTCACAAGTTCCGCGATTTTTTCGATGTCTTTTACCTCGATGACTCGATGCTTTTTTAATCGCAGCGCGATTGAGCGTGTCATGAAGGCAACTGCTGTAAGATGCTGACAAAGCCCATCATGCAGTTCCTGGGCAAGTCGCTGCTGTTCGCGATCGCTGACTTCGAGGATTTCGCCCTCCAGGCCTTTGCGTCGTACGATCTCGGCTTTTAATTCTTTGTTTGCCAGGGTTAACGCTTTCGTGCGTTGATCCACCAGTTCTTCCAGCGCTTCTTTGGATCGCCGCAGGACTTCTTCCGCTTTCTTGCGCGCCGTGATATCGACGATCACCGCCACGGTCGATTGGGCCTTGCCTTTCGGTTCGCGAACTGCGCTGGCGCTGACGTCCGCCCACAGAACAGAGCCGTCTTTGCGGACATAACGCTTTTCGATCTCGAACGGTTCGCCATGCTGGATCATGCGCTGAAAGAGATGCAGTGTTTTTTTCCTGTCATCTCGGTACGTCACGTCCGCAACGGTCTTGCCGATCAGCTCCGATTCCGTGTAACCGAGCATCGTACACAGCGCTTGATTGGCAAAGGCAATTCGACCATTCGTGTCGCAGCGTGCCACGCCCGCGGTCGCCTGCTCCACGGTTGCGCGCAAGCGCGCTTCCGATTCGCGCAGGGCTTCTTCGTCACGGTAATGTTGAACTGCCTGTGCGAGCTGCCGCGCGATCGTTGTCGCCAGTTTCAGCTCCTCGTTAGTGAACTGGTGTGGCGTGTTGTAATAAGTCATGAATTTGCCGATCAACTTTTGGCTGCTGACCAGTGGAACGAATGCAGCGGCGTGAATGCCTTCGCTTCGAATGGTTGATTGAAGGGGCTTCGGAATATCGGCAGTATCGATATCGGGAATGCAAACGGGCTTGGGATTTTTTGCGTCCGGTTGCCATGGCGAATGACCTTCTACCGCCTTGCGATATCTCCTCGACAAACCGCGCCAGGCGACAAAACGCATCACGTTCTCTTTATCGAAAAGCAAAATCGACGCGCGGTGACAGCCCAAAGCGGAAAGAATCGCCTCCAGCGAGGCCTCATAGATTTCGGCAATGTTGGTGGCCACGTTTTGCACCTGAGCAAATCGATAGAGCGCCAGCTGTTGTTGCTCTGCGAGTTTGCGCGCGGTGATATCAGTGTTGGTCTCCAGAATTGACACCGGTCGTCCGCGTGCATCCCGGTCCAGGCTCCAACGCGAAAAGACAACAATAGTTGTGCCATCCTTTCGGGTATGAACCAATTCACCCGACCAACGATTATGGCGCTCCAAATTCTTTCGAATGCTTTTGTAATTTTCGGAGTGCGCCGTTTGTAGGAGCTGGTGCGTGATTTTTCCGAGGGCTTCTTTTGCCGAGAAACCGTACATTTCCTCCGCGCCTCGGTTCCAATAACCGATTCGGTCTTGATGATCGCGCACGATGATTGCGTCGTTGGTCAAATCGAGGAGCCGCGCCTGTTCGGACAGACGTTGTTCGGCTTGTTTTTGTTTGGTGATGTCGCGTGCAACTTTCGAAACGCCGACAATTTCCCCTTCCGGGCCTTTGATCGGTGAAATCGTCAGTGAAACATCGAGCAGCTTCCCATCCTTCCGGCGACGAACCGTTTCGTAGTGATCCAAAGATTCACCTTGGCGAACTTTTCTCAGAATTTCCTGTTCTTCGCTTTGCCGGTCTTTAGGAATCAGAGTCAGGATGGATTTGCCAACGATCTCTTTCGGTTTGTATCCAAAGATGTGTTCGGCGCCCTGATTCCAATCGGTGATGATTCCATTCAAAGTTTTTGCCACGATCGCGTCCTGCGACGATTGGACTACCGCGGCCAGACGCATGGCGGCTGCCTCCGCTCGTTTGCGCTCGGTGATGTCAAACAAACAATTAATTGCGCCAACGGTTTTGCCGCGTTCATTGGTCACAACCCTCGGCGCTGGAACGACGTGTCGTTTTTTCCCGTCCGGACGTTCGACAATAATTTCCAAGTCTTTCGATGTAAGCTTTTCGCCGCGTAACGCCCGGGCCATCGGGCATTCTTCATGCCGCATCGGCCGGCCGTCGGGATAATAGATCTTGCACGAACCGCAGAATCTGGATTCCTGACCGTTTCGCCGGGGATCGCGTCCCCACAGTTCAACGGCCCGTTGGTTGTATTCTTGAATGAATCCGTCGGCATCGCAGGTGTACACCGCTACCGGAACGAGATCGAACAGAGTTTTGTAGCGCTCCTCGCTTGTTCGAAGTTTTGCTTCCGCAGTTTTGAGCTCGCGCAAATCAATGACGGCGGTTTGGTAGAGCAGCGCGCCGTTTTTCTTCGTCGAAGTGACTGGAGTGCTCAAAAGAACCACTGGAATCCGTTCGCCCTTTTTGTTCTTCAATAGCAATTCCGTCCTCACCTCTTGCTGCGAGGTGCGGCAAAGAAGCAGGTGCTTGAGAAGCGAATCCAGGTCCGCGACGTAAAACGCAAAGGGCCGTCCGATTAGCAGCTCTCTCGGCTCTCTCAGCAACTCGCTTGCAACGAGGTTCGCCTCCTCGATTCGTCCGACACGGTCAAAACTGACGTAAGCGATCGGCGCAAAATCGTAAAGATCTACATATCGGTGAATGGCTGATTCCAGTTCGGTTTTGGGCGGGCGCAATCGATGCGTGGAGGAAGCGCGGTCACGACGGGCGTTCGAGTCGATTCTGGCGCCGTTGCGTCTCTCTCTTTTTTCCTTCCGGGCAGTTTTTCTCCCGTTTTTCATCCGGTCGTTACTTCCTGTTTTCGTCCCGCACCGCGCTTTCGGTCATTTGAGGAGCCGCGGTTGCTGTTTCCATCCATGTCGATCAGGGTGAGAACGGCGCCGTCGATCTTATTGTCGGTTGTTCGATAGGGCCGAACCCGCAGAAGGTATTCCCGGCCTTCCCTGTCTCGCACCTTCCGCTCGCGCGTGCTCAATGTCTCGATCACATCCTGCAAGATATTTTCCAGGTCGGGCACATCAATGTTCGGCCGCAGCTCGCTCAACGGGCGTCCGATGTCGGTCGGCAAAATATTAAAGCTGCCGCGGGCCGCCGGAGTGGCGCGTCGCACTGTTAATGCATGATCCACCATCACGATCGGCATTTGAATGCTGGCCAGCAGATTGTTCAGTTCGCTGGTCAGTTGCATCATTTCGAGATTTCGGTTGCTCAGCTCCTCGTTCAGCGTGGTCAGCTCTTCGTTGGTCGATTGCAATTCTTCCTTG
>JBKPRQ010000222.1:0-15325 GCA_046734635.1 Verrucomicrobiota bacterium | reverse complement strand
CATGCATTGCACCTTTTGCATCGTCCCGCAGACACGTGGCGCGGAGCGCAGCCGTTCCATCGACGAGATCGTGACGGAGGTGCGCGACCTCGTCGCGAATGGAGTGAAGGAAGTCACGTTGCTTGGACAAATCGTAAATCTTTATGGCCGTCACGAGTTTCCGAAACGCGATGGCAAAAGTCCCTTTGTTCAGTTGCTGGAAGCAGTAAACGAAATTGACGGTTTGGAGCGGCTTCGGTTTACCTCTCCACACCCCATCGGTTTCCGTGATGACCTGATCGACGCGATCTCGCGTCTGCCGAAGCTGGCAGAGCACGTCCATCTGCCATTGCAATCCGGCTCCAACAAGATTCTCAAAGCGATGCACCGGGCTTACACGGTGGAAAAATATGTAGATCTCGTTCGCCGCATCCGACACGCACGCGAGGGCATTGCCGTTACCACTGATATCATCGTGGGATTTCCAAGCGAAACTGACGCCGAATACAAGCATACGCGCGATTTAGTTGAAGAACTCCAGTTCGATAACGCCTTCGTTTTTCGCTATTCGCCGCGCCGCGATACGTCCGCCGCGGAAATGAGCGATCAAATCGATGAGCGGGTCAAAGAAGAGCGCAATCAGGATTTGCTCCGGGTTGTCAACGAATCGGCGCGCCAGTCTTGCGAGCGCATGGTGGGCCGCGCTGTTCAAGTTCTTTGCGAAGGTCCGAGCAAGACCAATCCAGCACGGTTGATGGGCCGAACACGAACGAACAAGATCGTCGTGTTTCCGCCTTCGCCAACACTGCGGCGGACAAACTCCGGCGGCGACGAATTGATCGGAAAGCTTGTCGATGTCCATATCGAGCGCGCCAACGGATTTAGTCTGTACGGGACGCCGCTGCTGAAAGATTCGCGGCACTTTTTAAGTTGCATCCACCCAGCGGCGAGTTGAAAATTCGCCCGCCGCGACGGCGGACTAATCCGCCGTGGCGCACTTTCCGGTGATTTACCATTTCTCTTTACAAACTGCTGGAATCGTCGCGGGCGCATTTCTGGTTTTGATCAGTCTGCCTGGTTTACTAAAGCCGGGCCTCGGCAGCGTTGCACAAAAGTTTCCACGGTCTCACGTGGCCGGAGTATTTCTGCTGACCATTTGTCTTGTCTGGACCTTCTGGCTGCTTGCCACCATTCAGATGGGCGAATTCTCCTCATTCCGGCGTCCTCTACTCATTGCCTTGCCAATCGGCTACGGGCTCGTGCTGCGTTTCGTCGGAGAGTTTCTCGCTGTACGCGCTCTTGGAATTCTTTGTTTGCTGGCCGCAGAGCCGCTTCTCGATGCGGCCTTCCTGCGCTACGAAACAAGCCGTTTGCTGGTAACGGTCTTTGCTTATTTCCTCGTTCTGGCCGGACTGTTTTGGGTGGCCATCCCGTATTTGCTACGGGATCAGATTAATTGGAGCACACGAAGTGTGTTTCGTTGGCGCTTTTTGCACGTCATCGCACTGATTTACGGCTGCGTGATTCTCACGGTCGCATTTACCCGGTATTAAAACTGTAGCGGCGGTCTATGACCGCCGACAGATCGGTTTCGGCGCTCATAGAGCGCCGTTACAGTAGATGGTCATGGATCGCATCCTGGTAATCCGCGGTGGCGCCATCGGCGATTTCATTCTGACTCTGCCGGCGCTTAAGGCGTTGCGTGAAGCTTATGCACAATCGCACGTCGAGATCCTTGGCTATAAGCACATCGCAGCGCTTGCGGAAAATCGGTTCTATGCGCAGGCAGTTCGCTCAATCGAATACGGGCCACTCTCGAGCTTTTTCGCAAAGAATTCGGATCTGCCCGCAGAATTGGCAGGTTACTTCGCAAGTTTCAATTTGATCGTTAGCTACCTGTATGATCCGGATCGAATCTTTGAAGAAAACCTTCGCCGGTGTGGCATTCAAAATCTAATTTGCGGGCCCGCGAAAATCCTCGAAAACAGCGGCCCTGCCGCGCGGCAATTAGCACAGCCGATTGAACAATTGGGGATCAAGGTTGCCGATCTCACGGAACAAATTTTTTTCTCCATGAACGATCGCCAGTTCGCGCAAGAGTTTCTCCAAAGTTCACCGCAACCGGTTGTCGCGATCCATCCTGGAAGCGGGAGCAAGCAAAAGAACTGGCCACTGGAATATTGGATCGAGTTATTTTCGACCCGAAATGATTTACCAAAGCCAAAGAGGGATCCTGGCCAGATCGGAAGGCAGCTCTCGTTTGTCGTCGTTTCGGGCGAAGCAGACAAGGCGCAGACCGCGCAATTGGAGCACGCCTGGCGGGACTGCAATGTTCAATTTGCAAAAAACCTCCCGCTACCGCATCTGGCCGCTATACTCGAAGACGCCGTCTTCGTGGGTCATGACAGCGGAATTTCGCACCTTGCCGCTGCCGCGGGTGCAAAATGCATCCTGCTTTTCGGTCCGACTAATCCCGAAGTTTGGGCACCCAGAAACGAGAACGTGCAAGTTCTTAGGGCGCAGAGCGGGAACCTGCGCGACTTGGAAATCGAATCAGTTGAAGCCGTTGTTGCCGCCGCTGTGTCTCGCTGTTTCAACCAAAACGCCCGCGATCGTTCGGCGACAATTTCGAATCACCTGTGAGACAAAAGGTGTCCCGGAGTTCCCGGCTGGCTTCAGGCCTCAATCTTCATAGCCGCGTGGAAATTTTTCGTGCCATTGCCATGCGCTTTCGATAATAGCATCAAGCGACTGAAACTGTGGACGCCAACCGAGTTCTTTTTTTATTTTTTCCGAGGATGCGATAAGCCGTGGCGGATCTCCCGGCCGGCGCGCCTTTTCGCTTATGGCGATCTCTCGTCCCGTCACTTTAGCGCAGGCAGCAACTACTTCTCGAACGCTGGAGCCGCCTCCTGTACCGAGATTGTAAAATGCGCTGTTCGGGGCGCCGAGCGCCAGAATGTGTGCCCGGGCAAGGTCGACGATATGGATGTAGTCGCGTACACATGTTCCGTCCGCGGTCTCATAATCAGTGCCGTAGATCTCGACGTTCGGCTTTTGGCCCAGAGCGACCTTGAGCACGTTGGGAATCAAATGCGTCTCCTGGCGATGATCTTCGCCGAAGTTTTTCGTAGCGCCGGCTGCGTTGAAGTAACGCAACGACACAAACCTTAATCCATGGATCCGGTTGTACCATTGCAGGATTTTTTCGAAAGCGAGCTTCGATTCGCCGTAAGGATTGATGGGACGCGCTGGCGTCGTTTCCTCAATTGGCAACCGGTCCGGCAGTCCAAAAATCGCGCAAGTCGAAGAAAAAACGATTCGCTGGATCCCCGTCGCGATCATGGCGTCGAGGAGATTCAA
This sequence comes from Verrucomicrobiota bacterium, assembly GCA_046734635.1. GTDB lineage: Bacteria > Verrucomicrobiota > Verrucomicrobiia > Chthoniobacterales > UBA10450 > Udaeobacter. Next base: position 11,983 of record JBKPRQ010000222.1, on the reverse strand, counting down.
TCCGTTGCAAATGTTGTTGCGAAAATACTTCGAGGGATCGCGCATCGACTCGCCAACGAGCGCGTTTGCTGCAAAATGCATCACGGCGTCCGGGCGCGCGTCGGAAAGCGCAGCCTGGATTCGCGTGCGGTCGGCAAGTTCGCCTTCAAAGAAAGCGGCGCGTGAATCGACCGCGCGCCGGTGCCCTTCAGTCAGGTTATCGAAGATGACTACTTCGTGGCCCTCATCCAACAATAGTTCGGCGCAAACGCTTCCTATGTAGCCGGCGCCGCCAACGACGAAAATTCTCATGCGCCGGGAAAATGCGGCGCGATTGGCGTTAAATCAAAGCGAACTACGCGAAGGAGAAGTTTGCGCGATCGTCGTCTTCTCCTTTTTTTTCTGAAGAGCCGTCACCATTTGCTGCACGCGACGATGCTTGCAGCGCGGTGCGAGCACTTTCAGGCTTTGTTCGTCCGACCCCCATTGCAGGATGTCGATGTCCACGTGGCGAACGCCCCAGCGTTTCATCTCGAGCCGAGTCGATTTGTACAAATCAATGGTATCAGTGCCAACGAGTGCCCATCCATAATCGTCGATAACGTATTCCTCATTGGTGGAGGCCACGCGAAATCGTGTGCCGAGTGGATAACGAGACCAATCAGAAGCGGCACTCATCACTTGGCGGCCTGAAAGATGAGTGCCAATTGCGTTGTGATGTCCGCTTCCTTCACTATGGGTATAAGCGGTAGTCCGCACGTTTGGTATGTGACGTGCACTGCTGAGATTTGTTTTCGTTTGCGTGGCACAGCCGACGATCAAACAAGTGCTGGCCGCCACCGCAAGGTTAAGGCACTTCGGCATCGGGACTTTCCCTACCAGCCGAACTCGCCAAGGGCAAGCAATTAATTTGCGGAAATTCCCTAGGGGGAACAGCGGATTCCCAGATAACCCTCTAGAAATCAACCGTCAGACTTGCTCCTACGCCATCACTCAAACCCTAAGGCGCGGTACCCTGCGAGAGTTCACTTGTGCAATGCGGACAACGTGTCGCTTTGATCGGGATCGTCATCGCACAGGCTGGACAATCCTTCGAGACTGGATCGGCAGCTGGCGACGGCCTTTTCAATTTATTCACCGCCTTGACCACGAGAAAAATGCAAAACACTACGATGATGAAATTGATCACGAGAGTGATGAAATTTCCGTAGTTCCAAGTCACCGCGCCTGCTTTGGCCGCGTCGACTGGAGTATTAAAGGAGCCGCCGCTCGGTGCGTCCTTAAGGATGAGGAACTTGTTGGAGAAATCGAGGCCACCAGTAAGCAAGCCTACCGGCGGCATGAGAATGTCTTTAACGAGTGAATTAACGATTCCTCCAAAGGCTGCGCCGATAACGACCCCCACCGCGAGATCGACGGCATTTCCCTTGACCGCAAACTCCTTAAATTCCTTCCACATTCGGCCTTATCCAACTAATCGACCACAATGTTTACAAGCTTTTTCGGGACCACGACCACGTTGCGCACGGTCTTGCCGGCAATGCGGTCTTGAATCTTCTGATCCGACAACGCCGCGGTTTTCATCTCCTCATCCGTCGCAAAACTCGACATCTTCATTCGGTCGCGCACCCTGCCATTAATTTGGAGAACCACTTCCACTTCGGCTTCGACAAGGAGGCGTTCGTCATAGACAGGCCACGATTGTTCGCTGAGGTCGCCGCGTGCGTCCGTGAATTTCGCGTTCAATTTTTCCCATAGCTCGGAGGCGATATGCGGCGCGAACGGACTGAGCAGAACCAGAAAGCTACGCATCGATGACAAGGGAATCATTTCGGCTCCGGTGAATGCGTTTACGAAAATCATCATCTGCGATATCGCCGTGTTAAACGAGAAGGCCTCGATGTCTTCGGTGACTTTTTTAATGGTCGCGTGGGTCACCTTTTGCTGTGCTTTGCTTGCATCGGTCTCTTTAATCTTCGCTGACAATTCCCACTCGCCTCCCTGGTTCTCAGTCATGAACAAACGCCAGACGCGTGCAAGAAAACGCGAGACGCCTTCGACGCCGCGCATGCTCCACGGTTTCATTTGCTCCAAGGGCCCCATAAACATCTCGTAACAACGAAATGCATCGGCACCATATTGGTCGATCACGTCGTCGGGGTTCACGATGTTGCCGCGCGATTTCGACATTTTCTGGTTGTCCTCGCCCAGGATGATTCCTTGATTGACCAGCCGCTGGAAGGGTTCCGGCTTCGAGACATAGCCGAGATCGAACAACACCTTTTGCCAGAAGCGGGCGTAAAGGAGGTGCAGGACCGCGTGCTCGGTCCCACCAACATACAAATCGACGCTACCCGGCTTCTCGCCGCCCATCCAGTAACGCTCGGCCTGTTCTCCTACGAAATGCTGATCGTTGTAGGGATCGCAGAATCGCAGATAGTACCAACACGAGCCGGCCCATTGCGGCATGACGTTTGTTTCGCGCGCGGCTTTTTCGGAGTAACGAACCCAGTCCTTGGCCTTAAAGAGCGGCGGTTCGCCGGTTCCGGTGGGCTTATAATCTTCCAGCGGCGGTGGCACAACGGGGAGCTGAGATTCGTCCAGCGCCCGATGGTGTCGATGCTGTCCGTCCGGCTCGGCCTCCCAGATAATCGGGAACGGTTCCCCCCAGTAACGTTGTCGTGAAAAAAGCCAGTCTCGCAATTTGTAGTTGATGGCACGTTTGCCCTGGCCGCGTTCCTCCAGCCATGCCGTAATTTTTTTCTTCGCTTCGGCACTTGTTAGGCCGTTGATTACTGGAGAATTGATGGCGATGCCTTCCCCGGTGAATCCAAAAGCCGGTTCATCTCCCGTCGGCTGAACGACAATCACAGTTGGTAGATGAAACTTTTTCGCAAATTCCAAATCTCGTTCGTCATGCGCAGGCACCCCACCAATCGCCCCCGTTCCGTAACCGATCAGCACATAATCAGCGATCCAGATTGGAATCTTTTCATTGGTTGCAGGGTTAATCGCGTACGCTCCGGTAAAAACACCGGTCTTGTCTTTGGACAGATCGGCGCGTTCGAGATCGCTTTTGCGCGCTGTCTTTTCCCGATACTCCCGAACCGCCGGCCATTGTTCCTCCGTGACAATGAGATCGACAAGCGAATGTTCCGGCGCAAGCACCAGGAACGTCCCACCGTAGAGGGTGTCAGGACGCGTTGTAAAAACGCGGACCTTTTGGTCGCTGTCGTCGATCGTGAAATCGATTTCCGCGCCCTCGCTGCGACCAATCCAATTGCGCTGTAGTAGTTTGATTCCTTCGGGCCAGTCGAGTTTACCAAGCTCATTCAGTAATCGCTCGGCATATGCCGTGATTCGCAACATCCATTGGCGCATTGGGCGACGCACAACTGGGAACCCGCCAACCTCGCTTTTTCCGTCGACGACTTCTTCATTGGCCAAAACAGTGCCAAGCTCCGGACACCAGTTCACCGGCACGTCAGCGACATAAGCGAGGCGAACTTCGTCCGGATTCTTACCGCTATAAGTCGAAATCGGCTCGGCCTTATTTGTAGCTGGGTTGAACCAGGAGTTGTAAATCTGGAGAAAAATCCACTGCGTCCATTTGTAATAACGCGGATCGGTCGTGTTGATCTCGCGCTGCCAGTCGTAGGAAAAACCAATTCGCTTGAGCTGGGCTTTGAATTTCGCAATGTTTTCGCGCGTCGTAATCGCCGGATGCTGGCCACTTTTGATCGCGTATTGTTCCGCAGGAAGACCGAACGCGTCCCAGCCCATCGGATGCAAGACGTTGAATCCGCGCATGCGCTTGTAACGCGCGATGATATCCGTGGCAGTATAACCTTCAGGATGGCCGACGTGGAGGCCAGCGCCGCTCGGATAGGGAAACATATCGAGCACGTAAAATTTTGACTTCGATGGATCGAACCCTTTCTCACCGGGATTGGGCGCGTGAAAAAGCTGCCGGTCTTCCCAGATGGCCTGCCATTTGGGTTCGAACTTGTCGAATGGATATGGTTTGCGGCGCTCGTTGCTCATGGTTTCGCGACGTTGAATCGTTGAAATGTTAAATCGTTGAATCGCAAATCCGATGCAACGGTGTAACGATTTAACGAATCACGCCAGTCCTATGAATCCTGTCAAACGCGCATGCACTTGATTGTGGCAACGCGCAACGCGCATAAAACGCGGGAGATTGAGCAAATCCTCGGCTCCGCTTTAACTGTGCAGGATCTCACCGCCCATCCCGAAATTTCCGAAATAGCAGAGAGCGGGGAGTCCTTCGAGGAGAATGCGAAGCTCAAAGCGATCGCGGTATCAAAGCAATTGCCCGGCTTGGTAATCGCAGATGATTCAGGACTGGAAGTCGAAGCCTTGGAGGGCGCCCCTGGAATTCATTCGGCCCGTTACGCAGGCCCGAATGCGAGCGACAAAGAAAAAATCACAAAGTTACTACGGCAACTTGCGAAAGCTGCTGCAACAAGCGGTCGACGCCGCGCGCGATTTCGTTGCATCCTGGCGGTTGCGCGCGAAGGCCAGTTCCTCGCAACGTTTGAGGGAGTTGTAGAAGGGAAAATCGCCGAGCAACCGCGTGGCTCCCGCGGATTCGGCTACGACCCAATCTTTATTCCAGATGGATTCGAAGAAACCTTTGCCGAACTGCCCGATGAACTGAAAAATAGTATCAGTCACCGCGCCAACGCGATTGGCAAATTGCAGGCCAAACTGCCGATGTTCTATCGCGAAGTCTAGGGCTTCGGCGCCGGCGGGGGCGGCGGAGGTGGAGCTCCCGGCTGTGCGCCCGGTGCCCCAGGGGCCCCAGCGGCTCTGATTTGATAGCCAACTTTTGTGATCCCGGCGTTACGCACCTTGTCCAAAACATTAATCACGTCGCCGTGCATCGCCATCAAGCTCGCGCTGATGGAAACTTTTATCTCCGGATTGCCTCGATGCAGCTCATAAAGCCGCGGCAGAACCTGATCATCGGAAACGAATTGGTTGTCGAAGTAAACCGCGTTTCCTTCCTGCACTTTTATCGAGACATAGTCCTTTACCGGGCTTGGGGGCGGAGCCACCGCTGCTGGCAGATTCACTCTAATACCCTTCATGTGCGTCTGGCTAAGACTGACCATCATGAAGCTGGCAAGCAGAAAGAACATGATGTCGATTAATGGAATAATCTCGATCCGGGCTCGCTTGTGCGGAACTGGTGAAGCTACTCTCATAGGTCGTTAGGCAATTTAGTAAGAGGCCCCGGTCATAGTAAAAGTGATAGGAATCCTCGCTTTGGATGCAGCGCCTGGCTTGAACCTCCAGCGTCGAAATGCGCTTACCGTGGCATTATCCAGAATGGGATTCCCAGTGCTTGATGCCATCGAAGCGCTGGTCACGTTTCCACTGGACGAGTCGATATCTACTACGCAAACACCGCTGCCTGTGACGTGGCGACTACGCGCCTCGTACGGATATTCAGGCTTTGGAGCGTAAAGAGCGGCCGCTTTCGCTCCGGAGGCACTCAAAGTGCCGGGCTTGCCAGCCTGTGGCGCTTTGATTGGTGCGAACTTTTGCGCCTGTGGTCGTTTGGGCGGAGGCGTTGTCTCTTCCACGTACTCCGGCTTGATATCGGGTGGCGGCGGAGGTTCGGGTAAAGGGATATCTTCCGGCGGAGGTGTCGGCTCCTCGGTTGCCTGGAGTGTTGCTTCCACAGTTGCAGTTGGTATGTCGGGCGGGATCTCGACGGGGACTTCGCGTTTTTGAGCAAGCGCAACCGCGGTAAGGTGAATCGCTAGTGCAGCGCCAAGAGCGCTCCAGAAATACCACGCTTGCGGTGGCCGATAAAGCAGTGGTCCTTTTGGATCGTCCGCCATAATCAAATCACGCGCCGGGACCCGGCACCCCCTTTAACGCCTCGCTCTTAATCTCGAATGAGATTTTATAAAATCCGGCTGAGCGAAGCATATCGAGCAAATGAACGATATTTCCATGGACAGTGTCGCGATCGCCGCGCACGAACACTTTCGCTTCCGGATCTGATTGGTGCACCTGATTCAGGCGCGCCTGCAGATCGGCTTCGGTCATTTCATTTTTGTCGAAGAAGTAATGGCCATCCTTATCAACTGAGACACTGATGTAATCTCGTTTTGATTGCGTCTCACCCGAAACGCCGGTCGGCAGATTTACCTTGATCCCTTTCATGTGCACCTGGCTCAAGCTCACCATCATGAAACTGGCGAGCAGAAAGAACATGATGTCGATCAACGGGATGATCTCGATCCGCGCTTTCTTGTGTGGAACAGGAGAGCTGACGTGCATTACAGAACTCCTAGATTGAAGAACGCGTGGCCGAGGAAGGTGTGCCGCTCTCGATGGTCACTCCTGCGTGTTCCTTATGTTCTTTACTTTGTGCTTCGAGCATCACTTCCAGGTTCGTGGCCGCAGTTTGCAGTTCGAACTCCAAGTTAGACACACGCGAAGTGAAAAAGTTAAACGGAATCAACGCGAAGATGGCGATTCCCAGACCACATGCCGTGGCGATCAGCGCTTCGGCGATACCGCCGGTGACGGCTTGCACGGCGAGTTCCTCGTTGCCGAGAAAACTGAACGACCTGATTAGACCGGTAATCGTGCCCAACAGACCGAGCAACGGCGCCAGCGTAACAAGCGTATCCATCACCACCAGAAATCGCCCCGCCCGCTTAATCTCGATGCCAGCGGCAACCTGTAATGCCCCTTGCAACGAAGCGTGTTGGTGATTCAGGCCGTTCCACATCATTCGCAGAACTGGGTCGCGTGATCCGCGGGAAAGCCTGGAAGCCTCGGCCGTATCACCGTTCTCTATCGCGGTAAACACTTTCTCGATTCGTTTCGGATCGCGTCGGAACCAACGGCCACCCCACCAAAAGCATCGTTCGATAACTACCGTCAGCGCAATAATCGACACAATCAGAATCGGCCACATCACCGGGCCACCTTGATGAAACTTGCTAATTAACCAGTTGCTGCCGAGAAGCCCTGCTGGTTGCGCTTCCGGACTGGGCGAGGCAGCTGGTGAAGGACTTGTCCCAGTTGCCGCAGCCGGGCTTGTTACGGCTCCTGGTGCCGGGCTCAGCGTAACAGGAACTGAGGTTCCCGGCATGGCTGGCTGCTGCCCTGGCGCGGCGGGTTGCTGCCCTTGGGGTAAGTTGGTCGCCGGCGATTGCAGGGGTGCCGCGGGATTTACCGCGGCAGGATTTGTCGGCGCCTGAGCGCCCGGGCTCATTCCGGCAGCCGGGGGGTTTTGCGCGGGCGGCGGAGATTGCGCCAGTGACGTTAGTGCAAGCGCTAGTAGACTGACAGCGGCGATGAATGGTGTTTTCATAGTTTTGTTAAATCAGGAATTTGATAGAACGATTGCGGTACAGGAGTGTCCTTTATCGCAAAGTCACGATTAGCGAGTCCAGCAAAACTTTTCACTTTTTTGCTCCCCGAGAGTGTACCCTTTACTTCGTAATATCGCTACACGGAGGATGTAACGCAAGCGCATGGAATTGTCGTCGCCAAAATTCCGTCATTTCTCGCGCGTGGGGCATACAGGTGAAGCGATGGTAACTTTGTTTCGCAAACACGGCCAATCATCGATTGCTGCTTCAAGCTCGTCTCCAGAATGAATGGGAGCGACACCGGCGGGTGTTCCGGTTAAAATGACGTCTCCCTGCAAAAGTGTGAGCGATTGACTGGCAAAGGAAATAATTTGCGCAATCGAGTAAATCATCCGGCTTGTACGCGTGCTTTGGCGTACGTTTCCGTTCTGCCGTAACTCAAGAGAGACGTCGCTCACCTCGACATCGGTATAAACGAACGGCCCAATCGGCGTGTAGGTATCGAATGATTTGCAGCGGCCAAACTGCTTCTCGATCTTTTGCAGGTCCCGATCGCTGATATCGAGACCAATGGTATAACCGAAGACAAAATCCAGCGCCTGTTCTGCGAGGACGTTTTTCGCGGTCTTGCCAATGACGACTGCCAGCTCGGCTTCGAAATCGGTTTGATGCTCTGGAAATGCCACTTCGATTGTGCCGTTATGCGGTAAGAGCGAGCCCGGAGATTTAAACCAGATTAACGGCGTACCCAGCGGTGTCCGCTTCATCTCCGCGATGTGGTCCGAGTAATTGAGACCGACTGCGATCAGCTTGGACGGCGCCACGGGAAGACCGACGGAGACATTCGTTAGGGCGAAAACCTCGCCCGTGGGCGCGACGTCGATCCAGAACGGATTTCTTAAGACATGAACCTGGTCCCCACGAATCTCGCCGTAGAAAAATCTATCCTCAGATCTGAAGCCGCCGAACGTGCGCATGTGAGAAATTGTAGGCCAACAGCTCCGGTTGCCGATTCAAAACTTGGCACGCGAAGCGCCTGCCCTACAACCGCTGCTCCTCATTTGGGCACAACGCCTACAAAATCGCGCACCGGTTTCCGTTCCGAAATTGAAAACGCGCTGCCGTTTTCCCGAGCGAACCAAAAACCGGTCGACGATCCGCCATCGAGATTTAGCGCTCGTTCAATTTTCAAATCATCGGCAAATGACGTTGTAGCGAGGATCTTCGATAATTCTGCGAGTGAGACGTCCGAGCAAACACCAAACAATGCGCGACTGCTGTTCGTTGTGGCCGCAAAAGTCCGTCGCGCCGGACGCGAATTGTTCAAACCGCCGATGGGCTGGCTTCGATCAACAAGAAATGGCCCACATTGGATTGCTGCTGTTACTCCCGCGCGTCGCGAAAATTCACGAGAGCGTACGATTTGGACTCCGCGCGGTGAAGCCACAAGTACGCCCGTAATTAGCCGAGCACGTTGCAGCGGAGCGATCGTCTGCCCGTTCGTTATTCGCAAACCGATTGGAGCAAACTTCTCGTCGAAATAGGCGCCATTCACTCCAGCCAGGCAATTTTCATTTCTCATCACTTCAGACAGACTGTTTGTATCACCATCATTTTGAAGAATTCGAAACGTCGAGGACCTGGTAGAAAAGATTGCCAAATCCACGGTGACGCGCTCGCCGCCAACAGTGTTTTCCAAAACAACGTGTCTGTGGACCATCCCGGCGCGCCCCGGCTCCGATGCGTTCGATACAATTGTCCAGTCTGCGTGGGCTGTTGCCGCAGCAACGAGAAAGAAAAGGGGAAATCTAAGACGCATGAGCCGTATAGAACATATGCCAATGCTGTTGTCAGAATTGCGAATCCTACGTCGACCTAGGCTTTGGCACCGTATTTCTGCAACAGCGTCTGAAAACGCGGGTCGGCACGCAAGCGGTCCCAAATCGGATTTATTTTCAGACCTTCCACAGTGACAGCACTGGGCCGGCTCAATAACCCATCCAGGATTTGAATTGCCCGATCGTAGTCGCCAAGAATTGTGTAAATCTCCGCCACCCCAACGGTGATCTCCGGGCCACCAAACGCGTCTTTGCTCTCGGGAAGTAATTCCGTTGCGCGCTGCGCCTCGGCCAGTGCGGCGTCCTTTTCACCCAGGTACGCCAGTGCTTTGGCCAACTGAATACGGGCATCTTCGGAGTCAGGATTCCGTCTCACTCGTTCTTCGGCCTCGCTTTTCGCTCTTTGGAAGGCCGCTTGCGCGGCCGCCTCATCTTGAAGCGCCTTTCGGGCAAAACCGATATAGAAATACTTGCCCCACAAAGCTCCCGGGAAAGTGGCGAGTTCGTCATCGGGCAAGCTCTCAGCTTGCTGCAATCCTTCTTGATACTTGCGTTCCAGGAGAAAAACCTCCGCCCGCGCCATAGCGATCCTAAGCTTCTGCTCGTCCGTCATTGGAACGGATTTCACAGCGTCAAATGCCTTCTCCGCGACGCCGAAGTCGCCTTTCTCAAGGATGGCCAGCTTTGATTTTACCTCCAGCGGGCCTGCTGCGGTCGGATCGAGCGCAAGGCCGCGATCGATAATCTTGTTCGCTTTGTCAAAGTCTCGAAGCATCTGGTAGTTGTGGGCGAGATTTTGCACCGCCCAGATGTCCTTTGGATTCAGGCTGACTGCCTTTTCGAGATTCGCGGTTGATTCGGTCCATTTTCCCTGACGGCGTTGGATCGCGCCAAGGGCGAGGTAAACTTCCGATTCGTTAGGCAATCCGCTTCGCGCGATTTCGAATTCTTTCAGCGCCGCGTCATAATTGTTGTCGCCGTAATAATATGAAAATCCGCGAGCAAGATGCGCTTCAGGCAGATTCGGCTGCAATTGCAGGGCCCGCTCTGCCAGGGTCCGGGCGTTTTCACGGCGCTCCGGCGTCCGTTCGAACGTGTGCATGATCCAGCTCTCCAATTGCGAGTAGCGCGCAATGGCAAGGGCAAAGTTTGGATCCAACTCAATGGCGCGCGCGTAGAGCTGCTCGCCCTGTCTTAATTTCTCAAGATCTGCAAAAGCGCAGGAAAGATTGTGAGCTTGGACAAAGGCTAGATAGGCCTCACCGTTTTCCGTCGGTCTACGTTGCATCTGGGCTTTTTCGCTTGGCGATAATTGTGCCCGGAGCTCATTCGCAATCTTTTGAGCGAGGTCGGTTTGAATTGCGAATACATCCGTCAGCTCCCGATCGTAATCTTCCGCCCAAATGTGCTCGTCGTTCTCGGCGTTGATCAATTGGACATTAACGCGCACGCGATTGCCGATCCGACGAACGCTACCCTCCAAAATGGCACCAACCCCAAGCGCCTTTCCGATTTCACGAACATTCGATGCTTTCCCCCGATAGGGCATCACGGAGGTACGTGAAATTACTTTCAGGTCGCCGATCTTTGACAAGTTGGTAAGCACATCGTCTTGAATGCCGTCTGCAAAATAGGCGTTCTCTTTGTCGTCGCTCAGACTTTCAAACGGCAGCACGGCAATCGACTTGTCCACCTTATGCGCCGAGACACGAGGCAGAAGAAAAAACCCCGCGGCGGCAGAAATGATCACACCTGTCGCTACCAGCATGATGACATTCCGGCGACGATGTGATCCGGGCGCCGTCGGCGCTCGCGTCGCGCGAACGCCCTGCGCGGTGATGTCGTACGCCCAGGCAAGGATTAATGCGATTGGAAAGCCCAGCAATAACAGGACAATCACCAAACGCAGCGCCCAGCTTGGCAGGTCCCATGCCGGAAACGCGGCAGAGGCCAATTGTATGATGCCGCCGGCAGCGACGATGTAAGCCACCGCCACGCGGTACACCTTACGCCGTTTCATTTCCCCGAAGAAGCCGCTGTTCATGACAGGAGATTTGGATTGGGCCGCACTATATTCAACGGCGAAGAAATAGACACGAAAATGAACAGCGGGTTCAGTTCCGATGATGCAGGTTGCCGACAGCGGAAAATAAAACCGCGCTACACCTTCGCTTCGTGCCTGTCGATCAGAGCCTGAAAGCGTGGGTCGCTTCGCAGCGGGTCCCACATCGGATCGAGTCTAAGGAATGGAATTGTGACTCCATTCGGGATACTCAGCGAATGCTCAAGAAGCTGAAGGGCCTGATCGCTTTCGCCCGTCCAGGCGTAGATTTGAGCAAGCGCAACGGTCATCTTTGGGCCCTCGAGGGCGTCTTGAGATTCGGGCAGAAGTTCGACGGCACGTTTGCCTTCGGCCATGGCCGCCTCCTTCTGACCGAGGCCAGCTAGAATCAAGCCGAGGATTATGTGCCGGGACGCGTCATCTGGGCTCTCGCGCAAGGCGTTTTCTGCAACGGGTCGAGCGCGTTCAAAGGCAGCGACCGCTTTTTCCTTATCGTCCAAGAACGCATAAATCGCGCCCTCAAAAAATTCTCTTGGTTTATCATAGTGGAAGATCTCTTGAGGCGATTGCTTTATAAGCGCGAGAGCGTCCGTGAATTTTCGCTGCAACAGCAAGAGTTGCATACGTGAGAATGTGACGAGACCGTCTGGATCGACGCCTGCCGGCAATTGCGTGAGCTCTTTCTCCATCACGCTAAGGTCTCCCTTCCACGCAACCGCAAGGTTGGCCTTCTCTGCGCG
>JBKPRQ010000221.1:0-15304 GCA_046734635.1 Verrucomicrobiota bacterium | reverse complement strand
AACCGCGCCGATCAGTCCGAGCGGGCCGGTCAGCATCACCATCCACATGGTTGAGAAAGAGCGCACCTGAATGATGATGACCGCCAGCATGAGCAGGAGCATGAGGGGGAAAAGTGGAGCCAGTGCTGAGTTGGCTTTCTTTGCTTCTTCAATTGAGCCTGCCATCTCGATGCGATAATTCTCCGGTAGCGCCTTTCGAAGCGGAGCAAGTTTGGCCCAAATCCGGGAAGAGACATCCGGCGGTTGGGTCGTTTCAATATTGTCGCCCCGCACGGTGATGGTGGGAACACGATCTCGCCGCTTGACCAGTGGATCTTCTGGTTGGATCTCGACCCGTCCGATCTGGCTCAAAGGGATCGGCTTTCCATTCCGGGTCGTGAGGGTGAAATTTTCCAGCTTGGCTGGATCTAATCGCTCGGAGCCAGCACTTCTCGCGACAATATTTACCGCTCGAATGTTCTCACGAACCTGGGTGATGGTTTGACCGTTTAGGAGAAACTGCAACTGCTGCCCTGCCTCTTCGGGTGAAAGCCCGATGAGCTGCAATCGCTCTTGATCCAAAACGAAGTGCAATTTGGGAACGCGTTCTCCCCAATCCACATTCACAGTGCGCATATTCGGATCGTTGCGCATGATTTCTTCGACACTACGGGCGATTTCCCGAAGTTTTGTCGAATCAGGCCCCATCACCCGAAAAGCAACGGGGAAGGGAGAGTAGGGACCAAACACCAACTGGGTCGCACGAATTCTCGCTTCTGGAGACAAGCCTTCGGCGGCTGCCTGGCGCAGGCGCAATTTGAGATGATCCCTTGCCTCCGCATTCGGCGTCAAAACCACAATCTTCGCAAAAGAGGGATCAGGCAGCTCCGGGTTGTAGGAAAAGAAAAACCGCGGAGCACCGGCTCCAATATAGGAAGTCACGATTTTCGATTCGGGTTGTTGGGATAGCCAGTGCTCGATCTTTTTTGCCGCTGCACTGGTCGTCTCGATGCTGGTCCCCGATGGAAGCTGGACCTCAACCAGCAATTCAGGCCGGTCAGAGTTTGGAAAAAACTGTTTCTTCACGACAGCCATCCCTCCTCCCGCCATTAGAAACGCGCCCACTACAACGCCGGCTACAGTATATTTTTTTCTCACGCACCAAGCGACAAGATGGCGAAACCGCTGGTACCCCGGAGTGGCATAGATCCCCGCATGGCCTCCTTTTACAGTTTTGATTTCGGGTAGAAGTTTTACCCCCAGATATGGTGTGAAAGCCACCGCCACGATCCACGACGCGATCAAAGAGAATCCGACAATCCAGAAGATGTTTCCGGCATATTCTCCCGCGGTCGAACGTGCAAAGCCTACCGGCAAAAACCCGATTACGGTTACCAGCGTCCCGGCAAGCATTGGCGCTGCGGTGTGGCTCCAGGCATAAGCCGCGGCTTGAATGCGATCCATTCCCTCCTCCATCTTCACCACCATGGTTTCGATGGCGATGATGGCATCATCCACTAAGAGCCCTAGCGAGATGATGAGCGCACCCAATGTGATTCTATCAAAAACCCGATCCGTGAGCATCATGATCACAAATACAGCGCCCAACGTCAGCGGGATTGCCGCTACCACGACGATTCCAACTCTCCAGCCCAAGCTCAGCAGGCTGACCAGCATCACCACGCCGACCGCCATCGCGAACTTGAGCATAAATTCGTTCACCGCCGAGCTGATGTTGACGGCCTGATCGGTAACCTTTTTCAGACTGATTCCCAATGGCAGGCTGGCGGAAATCTTTTCGCTTTCCGCCCGCAGAGCATCGCCTAGATCCAGCCCGTTCCAGCCCTCTTTCATAACGATACTCAGCAACAGGGAGGACTCTCCATTGTGCCGAATGATGAACGTTGCCGGATCTTCGTAGCCTCTCGTGACATTCGCGATATCCGATAGCTTGAAGCTTTGCTTGCCAGTCACGATCGGGGTATCGCGGATTCTATCTACGTCGGTGTATGCTCCGTCGAGCCGGACAAACACCTGTGCGCCATCCGTATCAACCGATCCTGCGGGAGTCACTGCATTCTGTCGCGAGAGAGCGGAAAAGATATCCGCTGGCGAGATACCGAGCATCGTCAGCCGCGGATAAGAAAACTCGACAAATATCCTCTCCTGCTGTTCCCCCACGATATCCACCTTCTTGACTCCCGGTACGTGGAGAAATCTCTGCCGGAGTTCTTCCGCAACGCGGGTTAGTTGGCGGAGCGGAAAACCGGGGGCCTCCACCGAGTAGAGCGCGAATGAAACGTCCGAATACTCATCATTAACGAAAGGCCCTATCGCGCCTTGCGGCAATTTGCGCGCCTCATCCCCTAGCTTCTTTCGCGCCTGGTAAAACTGATCGGGAACTTCTTTGGGGGGAGTTTTGTCAATGAGTTGCAGCGTCATCAACGCCAGCCCGGGTCGCGTAATGGTTTCCACCCGATCATACCAGCGTAACTCCTGGAGTCTCTTCTCCAGTGGCTCGGCTACGAGATCCTGCATTTCCTGGGCGGTTGCTCCGGGCCACACCGCAGTCACCGTGAGCACTTTGATCGTAAAGGAAGGATCTTCCGCTCGCCCCAGATGAAAATAGGCATAGATGCCCGCACATGCCGAAGCAAAGATGAAGAATAGTGTGATGGCGCGTTCCCGAACCGCCAGAGCGGAGAGATTAAAAGTTCGCATATGACGTCTTCTCCTCTGTTGCCAAGTTAACGGTTTGTCCCTCGTGCAGAAGATGCGCCCCGAGCGCCACCACGTTTTCACCGGCATCGACTCCGCGGGACACGACGACTTCCTCCTGGCCGATTGAGGCAATTTTGACCAAGCGGAACTTCACTTCCGATTTGTCATCCACGATCCAGACGCCCGGGCCGCTACCGCGATCATAGACGGCACCGACGGGCACCAGGACGGACCGGGTGCCGGAGGTTGGCTTGGTGACCAATGTGATGGTCACGGTCGAGCCGAGCGGCGTCGAAGCGGCTTCACCTTCGAGCACATAGCGCGCTTCAAAAGTTCGGCTCGCCGGGTCCGCCGCATCGGAAAGCTGGCGCAGCCTGGCCTGATACATTTGATCCTGCCCATACAATCGGGCCCAGGCGATTGCTCCTAAATCAGGTCGCACGCCCTCAGGCAGATTGATCAAGGCTTCTCGGGGACCATCATGCGCCAACTGGATCACGGTTTGACCTGCTGCCACGACCTGACCTGGTTCGCTCAACGTCCGAACAATCACCCCATCGGCATCAGCTAATAGGATGGCATACTCGCTGGAGTTATTACTGACTCTTGCCTGAGCCTCCGCTGCTTCCAACTGTGCTTTGGCGCTGTCCAGCGCCGCCCGATCTTGATCATATTCCCGGGGCGATATCACGCCGGATTTGACCAGCATGGCTGACCGCGTTTCATCTGCCTTCGCTTGTGTGTACTTGGCCCGAGCCGCCTCGACGTTTGCTTGCTGCGCGGCGGCTGAGAGCCTGAGATCCTCGGGATCAAGCCGCATCAAGGGCTGGCCCTTCTGAACCCGCTGTCCCACATCGACGAATCGCTGCAGGATTTTTCCGCCGACTCGGAAGCCTAGGTCGCTTTGCACGCGGGCTTCCACGATCCCAGTGAAGGTTCTGCTATTCGAGCCAGCGGCTTGCGCCTTGAAAACCTCCACCCTCGGAGGCTGCAGGCGCGGATCTTTGACGGCTGGCTTCGAACAGCCTCCCGCCATTAAGGCCACCGTCAGCCATCCTGCAAGCATACCAATGGTCATCAACGACCGACGATCAATCTTCACAACACTGAGTCCAGCCGCGCCCGCTTCCACACATGATTGGCGTAACGATACTGAGTCTGGAGATTCGGATGTTTTCTGGGGCATCGGCCACTGCGGTGTGTTCATGGTAAGTCCTCGCGGTTATGAATTCATGGCATGAGAGAAAATGGCTTGGTGCAACCAGCGTGGCGTTGCCCAGGTAAAGATCACCATGGCCTTATTGGCCAAACCCGGCACGACACTCATGCGCCCGGCATGCAGTGCGCGGATTCCAGTGCGCACCACAGGTGACGGCTGCATCATCAACAGCTTCAACGCGGGCGTAACCTTCTGTTGTGCAGCGGCGGCGAATCCGGTGTCCGACATGCCCGGGCAAAGCACCGTCACCGTGATGCCATCGCGCTTGAGTTCGCGATGCAGAGCTTCACCCAGGCGCAATACGTAAGCTTTGGCGGCTGAGTAAACGGCGAAGTTCTGTACGCCCTGGTAGGCCAACAGGCTGGCGACCAGCAGAATTTTCCCACGTCCTCGTGTCCGCATGTCTTGAGCAAAGACGTGAGTGACTGCGGTTAGGCTAGCGACGTCCAACTGCACCATCGCGAGCGCCGCGTCCAACTGAGCTTCCAGGAACGGACCTTGCAGCCCGTGGCCGGCATTGTTGATCAGGATGTCGATCGCAATGTCCCGCTCGCGGAGCCGCTGATGCAATTGGCTGACTGCCGCAACATCTGAAAGGTCAACCTGCTCCACGACGACCTCAATTCGATGCTGCTGGCGTAACTCCTCGGCGAGTGTTTGCAGCCGGTCCAGTCGGCGTGCCACCAGGACTAGCGGATGGCCTTTCTCGGCATATTGACGTGCGAATTCCTCGCCGAAGCCGCTCGACGCGCCCGTGACGAGAACCCACTCTTTTTCCCGTGGCATGTCGTGTATATACACACCGTGGATCAGTTTTGTCGTGTTTGTGGCTTTCAAGGTCATTCTTCGCTATTTGTTCAAGGCCAACGCCGCAGTCTCGAGATCGGAGAGCACGGCAGACCAACGCTTTTTACCAAGGGTTTTGACTGCCGCACTCTGGGCGGACTTCCAAGCCGGCGTGAGTTTCTCAATCTGCTTTCGGCCTTTGGCCGTAATTGCCAGTTCCACCAGGTTGCCGCGCCCGCCGCCGCGGACCTGGACCAAACCATCCCGCTGCAAGGGACGGAGATTCCGCACGAGCGTCGTACGATCCACCCCGAGCCAATCGCTTAATTCTGCCATGCTCCAACTTTCCCTGGCATTCAATGCCAGCAAAATCGTCCCCTGCGTGGGGCGGATTCCGTGCCGCCGCATTTCCGAGTCATAAAACTGCGTCACAGCCCGCGTCACCCAACGCAAGTTGAAGCACACGCAATTTTCCACTGCCGACATATCCAGTTCTCTTGCCATGATGGTGTGTATATACACTACTCGCTTGGCCCTGTCAATCTTTTTTTTGTGGTGGTTACTACCGCGTCGCCGGATCAGTCCCGAAGCTCAACTCTTCGGCGGCCACTGCACTCCGGAGAGTTCCTTGGGCAGTTGCTTCGGATCAACTGGATAAATGAGCGAGAGGTCCATCTTGGACTTCGAGCCTTGCAAAAATTCCAGCTCCTCCGGCGCGCCCACGATGAGCCAGAGCACTTCGGCGTCAGTATCGTTGAACACTTGACGCAATTGGTCTGGCCCGACTAACACGCCGCCGTAGCGCGGGACGGTCAATGTCTCATCGCCTACGCGCATGCGGCCCAATCCTTCTAGAACGAAATAGAACTCTTCCTGCCGAACGTGCTTGTGCAGCGTGCCGGCGCTATTTGGTGGATACCGCCAAAGCCTCGCTGCTAAATTTTCGCTCCCGGTTCGCTCAAGAAAATCCGCATTTGGGATTTTCATTAGATTAGCGGGCCGCCAATGGAGATCATCCGGCGTAATCAAGAAGTAACCTTCGATCGCTTTCATCGTACTTGCTTAGAACATGACAACACTCAACGCGAAGAACCGAGAAAGTCTCGGATCAACGCAGCGATTTCATCCGCTGCCGTGTCCAACGCAAAATGACCGGCATCGAGGACATGAATCTCGGTATTTGGCACATCCTTACGGTAACGTTCCGGCTCGCCGGGATCGAACGACAGATCATACTCGCCCCAGATCACCAGCAGGCGCGGCTGTTTCTCACGCATCCATGCCTGCCACTTGGGATAGGCGTCCACATTGGTTCGATAGTCGTAAAACAGATCGCTTTGAATCTGCACCTGCCCTGGCTGATTCAGAAACGCGAACTCGTCCGTCCACAAATCAGGATCGTAGCGATCGACGTTCGGATCGTTCCCGACATGGCGCGTCCGTGTTGTCTGCAATGACAGAAGATTTGTGCGAAGCGCATTTTCGTTCGCCGCGCGATCTTTCCAAAACTCGCGCCGAGTCTTCCAATTCGCACCAAGCCCTTCGTTATGTGCGACAGCGTCTTGAACAATGAGAGCTTCCACGCGCTCCGGGTGCGCAAGCGCCATGCGAAAACCGACAGGGCCGCCATAATCCTGCATGTAAGGCGTATAACGCGAGATTCCAAGCGCTTCGGTAAAGTGATTCATGATCTCGGCAATATGATCGAACGTGTATGCGAATTTTTTCGGGTCCGGCCAGTCGCTGTGTCCGAAGCCGGGATAATCGGGCGCAACAAGATGAAATCGATCCGAGAGCCGGGAGAAGAGAGGTTCAAACATCCGCGATGACGATGGCAATCCGTGGAGCAAGAGAACTGTTGGCGCATCTTTCGGTCCCGCTTCCCGATAGAAAATCGAAAGACCGTCCACCTTAATCGTGCGATAAAGGACTTGCTCAGAGCCTTCCGTTTTCGCGGCTATTCCAGATGTATTAACAGCAAGCATTGTTAAGATGGTGGCTGTAAAAGGAATCAGTGGTGCGAATTTCGTTCGCTGTCTAGATTTCACACTGATTCCTTTAATATCGATCACCAGACGCGCAAAGGATTGGTGTTACTCAAAGTCGTCCTACCAACGCAGGATGTTTCCTGAGACGTGCACCTTGAAAAAGAAGCGCCCCAGACGACCGCTCGTCTGGGGCGCGAGACCGCTTTGCCTAACCAATCGCTCAGTCGCGGGGAAAAACTTCGAACAGATTGTTTTCGCCGTGCTGTTGAGTGAAGAAAAGCCTGGCCCGGTCTTTTTTGAAAACCTTGGTCCCGATCAAACCGCCGATCGTGCTGTCACCCTCGGACATATGGAGCCCGGTCGGTTCGTTATCTTCGTCCGTGGCCAGCTGATCCAAGCCAAGCGCGACGAATCGGGTCACGAGATTTCGCTGAGGATGTTGTTTGTCGAGCTTATAAGCCCAGATCGAGTCGAGCTTATTCAGCTGATCATGCAAGGTGTCGCCGCGATCTTCTGCCACCAGGATCGTATCTTTGTCGTCTACGAACGTCAGATTATCGAACGAAGCATGATCGGCGTCACCGAGGACGACGAGAGAAATGGATCCAGTCTCGCGGCTTCTGTCGAGATCGACACGAAAGATTCCGCCCCAGGCGCCGCGGGCTGCCAGCACAGGGTCCGTGCCTGCGCGATTATCCGTGTCGCCAGTGACATCGAAGAAGAAAGTCTGAAAGTGTGAACCAGGCTGGAACTGCCCATTCTCAGGGCGCTTGAACGGCGTCGCGCCGAGAGTTTTGGCGAGAGCGTTGGCATCGAATGGATCTGTGCCATTGACCTCGGTGTCATGGACCGTGACCCATTGCACCGGCCAGGACGCGCCAACCGTGTGGAGCAGCAGTTGGTTCTCGGACCTCGTGTCGCCATTTGGGTTCTGGTCATCGACCGGCACAAACACGATTGGGTTTCCGTTGATGGAAACTTGGAGCGCCTGCAATTTGCCATGAGTCAGGTCGTCCGGAGACACCGGGACGAACCGGTAAACAAACGAGTTTGGATTTCTTCCTCTATTTAAAACTGTGGTACCACCGACATCCTCCACCAGGAAAATGTTGCCCCAGTCATCAGGATGGATGCCTTCGTAACCGCCCCGGCCGAGGCTGCCATAAAGTGTCCGCAAACCAGCGCCTGCTCCAGTATTTGGATCAAAATCTGCGCCCATCTCAATGACGCCGCCATTCGCGCCAGCTTCCTGGGCAAAAAGCAGGGTGCGACTAAACGGATCCCAGGTCGAACCGTCGATGCTGTTGAAGTGGGTCAAGCCACTGTCATCGACTGGCGTCAGCAGCGTGACGCGATGATCGGGATCGGCCACATCGAGATTAATACGTGTCACGTGAGCGAGATCGTCGGCGTTTTCATGTCCCTGAAAGAGGAAATGTCGGCCATAGTCGTATCCATCCGTCGGACCGCCTGGATTGTGATCGAGTATGAGGTAAGTATTTTCATCCGGCTCTGTGCGGCTGCCATCGTCCAGGTTGCCGAAACTAGTGATCACGCCCGATGGATTCTCAAGTATATCGACGCCTTGAGCGACAAGCGCGGCAGTAAACTCGGTTGATAACACGTTGGGCGAGACCGCTACAGGATTGGCTGCAGGCACGCCACTCACCTTTTCGTTAAAGACCCTCACGTGGTCCGCGGCAGCTGTTGAGGCAGCCATCGCGACGAGCCCGGTAGCAACTAGTGCGCAGGCCTTTGCCTGCAAATCATTCTTAAGAGTTAGTTTCATTGTTTATTTCTGTTGGATTAGTTTGTTTTGGTTGGGCGGTGCTTCACCGCCTGTTGAGACCTCTACAGGCGGATTGTGACGGACTGGTTTAGAACGTGTAAAAAACGTGTGACTTCCATGTAACACGACGGTTACATGCACTCGGCGACCGGCGCTCGCCTGGAGTCCATTGCGCAGCGCTAATTCGAGATGGCGTCAGCCCATTCTGGGTTCAGTCAATCTCGGCGCCCCAGACGGTTCCGGTATACTTACCCACGCGATACCTGACTTTGACCCGATCGCCTTCGCGTAGTTTCTCCCATTGCGCTCGATCGGCGCGTACTTCGATCCCGCGGCCATCGTCAAGCATCCGCACTTTTACGATCCATTGTTCGTCCTTCAACGCACGAGGATCACGGCCCGTGCCCCGCACCTCTGGTTTCATTACGTATCCATCAACCGTGATTTCATCATCCGCCATGGGGCGAGGTTGGTTCCTTGGACTAGGAGCGGACTGAGCGCTCGACGTTTCTGGAATTGGTAGCGCGGCGGCGATGTGCTCCTTCGCAAGCACCACGGCTTCCCCACTCTTCTTTTCGCAACCCGTAACGCAGATAATCAAAAACAGGACACACGCCGGTACACCGGGTCGTAACATTTCCGTGACCTGATTGCTTCTTGTTAGTCCAAATTTGGGATGTAGCATGGCGATGTTCTCATACACCGAAAACGAGGGTGAATTATGGGCGTCATGTTACAAGCCTTTTATTGGGACTGTCCCAAGGCGGAAAATCGCGAGCACCAATGGTGGACCTTTATCAAATCAAAACTGCCTGACATCGCGGAGGCCGGTTTCACTGCCTTATGGCTTCCGCCCGTAAACAAAGCCGCTGGATGGAAATCGATGGGCTACGATCCCTACGACTACTATGACCTCGGTGAGTTCGATCAGAAAGGCGGCGCGCCTACGTGGTTCGGCTCCAAAGCCGAATTGCTCGACCTAATCCAGTCTGCTCATGCGGTCGGGCTACAGGTGTATGCCGACCTGGTGTTCAATCATAACAGCGGCGCAGATGCACAGGAACTGAATCCCATCGACGGTCGGTCACGCTGGACAAAGTTCACACCGCGGAGCGACAAATTTCCGCGTGACTGGAAGTGTTTTCACCCCAGTCAGTATGAGACCTGGGACGGCGCGACTTTCGGTGACATGCCGGATCTTTGTCATCGAACTCCTTTCGTTTACACGGAACTCATCAACTACGCCCGATGGCTCCTGGAAGAAGTCGGCTTCGACGGATTCCGCTATGATATGGTCAAAGGTTACGGCGGCTGGATGGTGCGCTCCATTCAGGAGCTGCGCGCCCTGCGTGGAAACACCAGTTTCAAGCCGTACGCAGTCGGCGAATGTTGGGATAGCGAACGCACAATTGATGATTGGCTCGATGAAGCGAACGCGTGGTCGGACAACCCCGTCGGAGCGTTTGATTTTCCGTTGCGGTGGCGGTTACGCGACTTGTGCGATAGCTACGGCTTCAGCCTCCGCACTCTAATAGATCGCGGAGTTTTGATGTGGGACCGCCCGGCACAAGCTGTGACGTTTGTAGAGAACCACGATGTGGTGCGTGACAGTCCAATCATTAACGACAAACTGCTTGCGTACGCTTTTATCCTTACCCACGAAGGTTATCCATCTGTTTTCTGGCAGGATTACTTCAACTGGGACCTAGCCCAGACAAATAATCAGGGTGGCATCAACGCGCTCATCAAAGTTCACGAGCATAACGCTGCTGGCCCGACAGAAGTGCTCTTCGTGAGTGATGACCTTTACATCATGCAACGTCCGGGTGACGGAGATCGAACCGGGCTAATCCTTGTGTTAAACAACCGCGGTGACTGGAACGGCGCGTGGATTCAGACGCGATGGAATGGTACACGGCTCGTTCCCGTTGCCTGGCGCGGCCGCGATGATCTCAGCACGCCGCAGGACAAATGGACTAACGAATCCGGCTGGGTCGAGCTATGGGCGGCACCGCGCGGCTACGCGGTTTATGTACCCGGATGAGTTCAGTTGCTTACCCACTCGTTAGTGCGACGCAGTTTCACGATAAGGGCGGCGCTGCTTATACAACTCCAGACGCTGTGCCATTCCGGCCAATGATTTTCTCACTCCCTCCGACAATCTGTCGCTAATCCTTTTGTAGAGTTCTTGGTCATACCTTAGTTTTGCTAACGTCTTGGATGTTTGTTGTGGCACGCCTCTACGTACCGCCATGGCCTGTTCCTGGTAGTGTATGGCCGAAGCAAAGTCACCGGCTTCCGCGCACGCCGCAGCCAGAGTGTCGATGTAAGAGGCCAATATCCAACCGTCGAGCTCACACGCTTTTTTGCGTCACTCACAGCTAATTGGCCGTTTCGAATCGAACCCTCTGGACAAGTGGCGCGCAACCAAGCCCGACTATTTAGTACGTCCGCTTGTTCGATGGTATTAGATACCTTAACTGTGAATGTAACGAGGTTGTCCAGATCAGCCAACCTGGCCTTGTAGTTCCCCAGCTCGCTGTTTATCCAGGCTCGCTTATAGCTTGCATCGAAGAAACTGGGCTTTAACCGAATGGTAGCATTTAAGTCTTGTAGGGCTGACGCCCATTTCTTCTGCTGCCAGAAGATAACTGCACGATTGTAATATGCCGTCCACATGCTTAGATCGGTTCGAATGGCCGCATCGAAGTAGCGCCGCGCGTGATCGTAATCGTGTTTGTTGAGTAATTGTAACCGCATTTGTCGTAGTCGCTGGCGGACCAACTCGCTGGAACACCCAGATCCCGCACGTCAGCGGCGAATGCGATGCGTACTGATAGTGTGATTGCTATAATCCGAATCCAGATACGCATACAGGACGATTATCCGGGTTTATAACACACGGAAAGCTTGCTTCTACCTCGGTAGCGGAACCCGGCATGCGAACTGCGGGTGGCATTCTACGGCTACCAACCTTTCACAGAGTGTCCATTAGCCGCTAACAAAGTCGCGGGATCTTCCTTGAACACGAGCTGCTCGGGACTGAACAATGTGTTGCCCTGGGAGCTAATCTTGTCCGCCAGCGATACGCGTTTCTTCGGATCAAGGTGCTTGAAGTTCTTAAGGAAGTAATCAAGTGGAAAGGCTGCGTCCGGTTTGCCCTTAATCCCTTTGTTCAACAAAGCAACGAATTCCGATCGTGTTAGAGGACCAGGGACTTCTGTCCAGAATTGTGCCTGTCGTCGAAAAATTTTCGGGATGTTAAGCTTGGCACGGTCAGGCAGCTTCGTATTGGCAACATTCCTCCCTGGAACGAATGACTGTAACGGTTTCCGAAGAGACTTTTGCGGACGTGCGGCGATTTTTTTACCAATCTTCCAGGCGTTCACAAGTGTCTGGACTTCTTTGTCGGTCATGGAGTCGTAGAAAAGCGGAAACGCCCACCCGTTCTCCACGAGCCAGGTATTAATGCTCTGAGCGGCCGCTGTTCCTACAAGAATGTCTCCGACGAATCTTCCATGCGAATCAACTGCTTCGTTTGCTGTGTTGATTTTAGTCACAAACGTCGCATGAATCACGGTGCCCGCGCCAGCCTCCAGGAAATTCTGAAGATATTTATGCAGCGCATTGGCGGCGGACGCACCGAACGGTTGGCGAAATTCGTTTTTGTATGTTCCCCGCTTCGAGGGATCCACTTTGCCGATCGCTGGATAATGTAGTTCGGGGGTGTCAACTCCTTGCAGTCGAATCTTGATCTCGTTCTTGGCGGTGATCGCTTTTTTCTTCCTGCCGTGATCCACCACGAAAGCGCCTACGAATTTCCTGGTTATCTTGGGCTTGGCATGTGGAGATGATTTAAAGAGAAACGACGTATTTGGATCCACCTTTAAGTGGACTGTGTCGCCATCGGAAGAATTTGCTCCCTTGGTTGCGGGCCAAAACTGGCTGATATCCAAACTCCCGATGACGGTGAGTAATCCTTTAGGCTTCATAGATGTCTCCTTAATGCTTGAAATTACTTGGTAACGGACAAGGACCAGGCGCGAATACACGCTATTTCGATTCAAATCGGTCGGAGAGTCGAGCTTTTTGCATCACCTCCGCGCTATTCAGTAGTCGCTCGAGCCGATCACCGGTTTTACGTCGACGACGGGTGTCCCGTCGATTGCCTCAATCGGCACGCCGTTTAGGCGGTCCTGTTCGTCGTAGCACGTTTGAGAAGATATTCGCGTAACGCGGGATCATCCGTCAGGCTCGCCGCCCGATTGAACGCTTCTCGCGCTTCATTCTTTCGATTCAACAATTGAAGCAGATGTCCGCGTGCGGCCCAATAAGGCTGATAGTTTGCGGTTCGATCAGCGGAAATCTCTTCAAGCGCAGCGAATCCCGCAGCCAGCTCGCCTGCTTGCGCAATCGCAACCGCTCGGCCGACGAGCGACCCAATCCCGGGCGCAGTTCGCACCAGGCCCTCGTAGAGCAAGGCGATTTCCTTCCAATCGATCCGTCCCGTTTTCGCTCGACTGGCGTGAATGGATTGAATGGCGGCTTCCAATTGATAACGCCCCATGTGCTTGAATGCAGCAGCCGACCGCAGATGTTTTTCCGCTTCCTCAATCATCGATTGCGACCAAAGAGCCGTGGCCTGCTGATCCAGCGGCACAAACTGACCATCGCTTGCGTAGCGTGCTCGGCGTCGCGCTTCACAGTGCAACATCAGCGCCAGCAATCCGTAAGCTTCCGGTTCACGCGGCATCAATTGTGTTAAAGTTCGCCCCAAGGTGATTGCCTCTGCCGCAAGCGCGTGATGCGTTGACGCGGTTTCCATCAAGCTTTCCCAGCCAGTCGTGTAGGCGGCATAAATAGCGTCGAGGACAAAAGAAATTCGTTCTTCCAGTTCGGGCGGTTCCGGCACACGGAAAGGAATTCCAGCGTCACGAATCTTATTTTTCGCGCGAACGAGACGTTGGCTCATTGCCGCAGGGGAAACCAGAAACGCCGAGGCAATGTGCGCCGCGTCTACGCCTAGGACAGCTTGCAACATCAACGGCGTCCGGGCAGCTGGATCGATTGCCGGATGTGCACACACGAAGAGAAGTTTCAGTCGTTCGTCTGGAAAATATTCGTGGGCTTTTGCGACGTTCGCTGCTTCCTCAGCAATTTGCTGGAGAAAGTTCTCTGATTTCTGCCGGACTTGCTTTCGACGCGTGGCGTCAATCATGCGATTGCGCGCGACATGCAGCAGCCATGCCTCCGGTTTTTCTGGAACGCCTTCCGCCGGCCATCGCTTCAACGCAGCGACGAATGCGTCGCCGAGCGCGTCTTCCGCGCCGGCGACGTCGCCCGACCGCGCCGCGAGATAAGCGATCAGTCGTCCATACGAATCCCGCGCCACGGTTTCGACCGCTGCGTGGGACGTAGATTCATTCATGCCGCTTTCGCAGGCGCTACCATGAACCGGTTGCCTAACAAGGGACGCACCTCAATCGATGCGAATCCGGCAGCTGGATGGCGAGCAGCCCATTCCAATGCCGCATCCAGATCTGGCACATCGATAATGCCGAACCCGGCCAGAAACTCTTTCGTCTCGGCATATGGTCCGTCGTGCACTTGTCGTTTCCCGTCGCGCACTGAGACGGTCGTCGCCGTCCCCGGCGAATCGAGTCCGGCGCCGCCGACAAGGACGCCTGCTGCCTGGAGCGCTTCACCGTAGGCCATGCCAGCGGCAACGGCGGCTTTATCGTTGCGGCGTTCGAAGTGTTCCTGTGATTGGTGAACAAGTAATGCGTATTTCATAGTGTAGTTTCAGTTGTTGTTGATCGTGTTGTGTTTGTTGCTTACTGCCCCTTCCACGGTTGCTCGCCGGCCACTTGTTTACTGGTGGCGTTAACACGGTTGAAAAGATTGGTCGTAGCGATCCAGACGATTAACCCTGCGAGCGCCTTCTCGTCATAATGCAGAGTGGCCTCGTTCCAGATCTCTTCTGGCACTGGATCCGAACGGTCGCTAAGCCGCGTGACCGCTTCGGCAAGCGCCAGTGCGGCGCGTTCGGCCTCGGTAAAATAGGGCGCTTCGCGCCACGCAGCTACAGAGAACAGACGATCGTCTGTCTCGCCCGCTTTCTTAAGTTCTCGGGAACCCATGTCGACGCAGAAGCTACATCCATTAATCTGGCTGGCACGCAGGTGGACGAGATCAAGCGTGCGTTGGGACACACCGCTTTTTCTCACAGCCGCGATAAATGCCATCAGGGGCTGCATCGCCTCAGGAATCAGCATCGCGGGGTTTTTCATTCGTGGTTGTATGGTTTTCATTTTGCTTTCTCTCTTCTTATTTCATTTTTGGTTGTTGTCGGGCCGCAAAACTTTGCGCCCTCACATCGATGACGTTTGTTAACCGCGCGTTTCGACATTTCCCAAAAAATTTCTCACGACGCTGCGAGCCGCAACGCCAGCGATCCGATGGTCAGCAAGAGGTACGTCACCGGCCATAGAAGGTGCGAGTACCACCGGGCACGTATCACAACGCTAATGGCACCAACAAAAAACAGAACCAAGCCAACGCCGGCTGCAACGCCGATCGGAGGAACACCAATACCTACGAATAGTCCAACCGCGCCCGCGGCCTTAGGACGCCCAGCGTGAACAGCCACGAATGGGACCCGCCCCACGTTCTCATGTTATCCTACACCCACTGAGGTCGACGGAAGTCAACGATGGCCGCGTAGGTGTTGGCTGCTGCGGCGAAGATTGAAATAATAACGTATGCGATAAACATAACCGATCAGCTCCATAATGAAGACGTGCCCCAACAATGCATTTCGAC
>JBKPRQ010000220.1:0-7273 GCA_046734635.1 Verrucomicrobiota bacterium | reverse complement strand
TCGAAAAAATCATCGATATCGAACGCGCACGCCGTGCAGGCAAAAACGCACAGGCTGAGGACGCGCAGCTTCATGCAACTGCATTAACCCCGTCCGCAGCAGGAAAGCGCACTTCAAATTCAGTCCAATCGTTTTCCGAGGAAACCAGGCATAGATCTCCGCCGTGCAGTCGGGCGAGTTCGCGCGCCAGATTTAAACCGATTCCGTGACCCGACACGGCCGAAGGAGTCGAGCGAAGATGAAACCTCTCGAAGATGTTTTCGCCGGCTGGAATTGTGCGGCCTGTGTTCCCAATACTCAGCACAACATTCCTGCCGTTGCTGTGTGCGCTGACTCGGATTAACCCACCAGGCCGGTTGTACTTTCGGGCGTTTTCCAGAAGATTCTGCACAATAAGAGAGGTGTACTGTTTTTCTCCAGCCACAAATAAACCAGCGTTAAATGCCTTCTCGATTTTCACATCAGGCGAATCGGGAAGCGCGCTGATATCATCAAGCCACTCATCAACCAGCTGACTAAGATTCACGGGCATGGATGCAATTTGAAGATGTCCGGCGTCCATACGCGACAGAAGAAGCAGATCGTCGATTACACCAGTCAAACGATGCGTTTGATGGAGCAAGGCGGATAGCTCCTCGTAAACTTCCGGCTTGAAACCTTCGCGCGTGAGTAATGTTTCCAGCCCAACACGAAGGACCGTGACCGGGCTTTTCAGCTGGTGGGAGGCATCGGCAGAATATCGCGTCGATCTTTCCAATTCCTCTGTCGTCGAAGCAAGCGCAGCCTCGGCGCGCTTTCGTTGCGCGCGATTCTCTTCCGAATCCAGAGCGAGTTTCTTTACTGGTGCCGAGAACCGGAGCGCCACCACATGGCTTGCGACGAAACCGCCTAACAAGAGCAAAGCGCCTGCGCCGCCAATTTGCCAGCGGAGCCGATGCAGCTCAGCCATCGAATAAGCGAGGGGATAAACGCAAATTTCGTAAGCGGCTGGAAAGAGCGAACCAGGATTAAGCCGCTTGTAAAATAACAGCTGAGGCGCGCCGTCGAGATTGACACGAAAGCTGTCTTGCTCGCGATCGAAATCTGCCACTGCACTGGTTATCTTTTCGTTTAGCGATGCTTGCGTCGTTTTAGGGAGCGAGGGCAAATGCAATTGCCCATTAACCCAGACGCCGCTTCTCATTCCCCGGCTTTTCTCTTCTAGCTCAAGCGGTTTGAACCCGATGACGAGCGCGGAGATAACGTCGCCTGTGGAGCTCGAAAAGACCGGCACAGCTATCACTTCGTCGATAGCTTCTTCACCGGTTTCGATATTTTTCCGGATGTAACCGATTTGTTGTGTGTCCGGCAATCTGCTCAAGGCGAGTTGCGCTTCCGTTTTCGCATTCAGTTCACCTACGTCGTAGGGATTCGGCGGCTTAATGACCGCGCCCGCACTGTCGAGAAAGCGATAAAATTTCGCGTGTAGCGACTGCATCGTCTGCTCGGGCGGCGGTTCGTCGCCTTCCATTAAATCGCGCAGTTCGTCTTTTGCGCTTGGATAGAGCAGGTCGATTGCATTGTCTTCGATGGCCGCATGGATTCTAGGCTTGGCCGCAAGTACGTCGCAGCGTTCCGCCAGAGCTGCGTGGCGCAGTTCCTCCAGCTTGTGCAGCGCGGAAATTTCGGCTTGGAAATTCTCCTGCAAATTTCGCTCCGCATCGGCCGTGACCTTGCGCTGCGCCAGGTAGAAACCAAGAGCCGTCAGCGTTGCAACGATAACCATAATCGCGGTGAATAGCCGAGTTCGAAAGCTTGCTACACCTTCGTCTCTGGCTTGAACCGCCGATCTCATGGAAAATCAACGTGCAGCGTTTGGCCGTCCTTTAACTCCACCGGTTTCTCGCGGGTGGTCCTGCTGTCGATCCAAGCCTTTAGCGTGTAATGACCTGAAGGAAGCCCGCTCAACCGAAAGTGCCCGTCTGTGTCTGTCATGACGAAGTACGGACTGTTCAAAACCAGGATCAATCCGCGCATGTGTTCGTGAATGTCGCATCGCAGTGTGACCAGACCCAGTTTATCGAAAACTTGTGTTGGTATCGGACGTTCTTCCGGGCGGTAACGGCCCAGGTCGAATCGTTTGGCAGGCGAATAGGAAAAGATGTTGTGGTATGTGTCGTCGAGATTCGGGAATTCAACCCTGGTTCCAACTCGAATCGGGAGAAGCGCTGGAACAAACGTCAAATCCTTTTGCGCAACCTCTTTCGTTGCCGGCGAAGCGGGGCGCGGGAAACCACCATCGAGATAGACCACGGCGAGCGGCGGCTGCGTGGAAAGTACGCCGCCTTTGGTGACGATCTCGTACCTCTTCGCCTGGACCGGCGCGGAATGCGATTTCGGAAGTTCAACCCGTCCTTCGACGACGGCGCCCGCAAAAAGCGCAACGGGCATGATATAAAATACTGCGTTAAACCACAGCAACCCGCGGAGGCGCATTTTGTTCCTAGTTTAGCAGCGTTTCATCAGTCGGAAAGTCCCGGCGGAAGACACGAAGATTCAACATCAAGTCTTCGGCCGAGTTGCTGCCATTGCAGGGAGAGTGAAGAAAATCGTGGCGATCAAGCTCCAGAAAATCCCGATTGCACACGCGATGCCGAGGCCGGTGAGGGCTGGGTTTTGCGCAAGGGCGAGCGATCCAAACCCGCTGACTGCGGTCAAGCCCGCGAGCAACACAGGTTTTACCACGCCGGCCAAATCGTGCTCAATCTCGCGCGTCTTTTGCCACACCAGTACAACATATATTCCGTAGTCCACGCCGATTGCTAGGACCAGGCGAAACGAGAGCACATTGAGGAGATTCAAATCAATGTGCAGCAGTTTCATCGAAGCGATCATTGCTCCAATCCCGAATGCCAGCGTGATGACCTGGATCATCCACAAACGAAAATTTCGATACAAAAGCGCCAGCAAAGAGATATCGAAAATCGCCATCAGCGCGCTGATAATCAGGAGTTGATGACGTGACCACGGCAGCAAATCGGCGAGCGCATAGCTCCAGCCCGAAAGAATCATTGGAACTCCGGGTACTGGCAGGTCGCGTTCCAGGTCTTTGCTTTGGGCATGGGCCAGGATCGGTTGGTTCGTTGTAACGAATCCGGTGGTCAACGCTGGATCGTGACCAAAGTAGCGATCAACCAGGAACCACCAACTGGATGATTTGGGCAGCTGGTCGCGCCAGTTTGGCAGAAGAACGTTCGGATCAGTAAGGCGTTGCAAGTCGTCGAGCAACGTGAACGCGGGCGCGAATGAATCGCGGCTGAATTCCTCAGCGTCGAGAGTTTGCTCCAGTGTCTCGCGTGCGACTGAGAAATTGATTGCGCTCAACTGTCGCCGATTTGTCTCCATCCAATCTGGCGAAAGACAAAGCGCAGCTGGAGTAGAGAACCCCTTGATCTTTCCGGCCGCCTGGAGTTCTCGCCAATGCGTGACAATTTTCTGCCAGTAATCATGCAGTGCCTGCGGATTCGTCTCGCGCACAATCGCCAAAACCGGCTCCCAGCGAATCGGCATTTCATGCATGATTGCTTCAAGAGCCTGACTCGCGCGAATCTTCCTGGGTTGCAGCGAGCGCGCGCTGGCTTCGAAATGAAGGGGCGGAATCGGCGAAAAGCCAATCGCGGTCAGGACTAACAAAACAACACTTGAGAAGACCAGCATCGGCATGGGTTTTCGCACTGTCCAACGCACATACTTCCGAACGCTCTCGAAAAGCCAATCATGAGGAATTGCCGCCTGTCGCTCGCGAACAAATAGAAATAAAATCGAACACATAAACAGTCCGGCGACGAAAATCCCGATGGCAATGAGCACGCCCAACTCCGAGAAAGCCATGGAGCCACTCAGGACCAGGGCAAGAAAACCAACTGCCGTAGTGAGCGCGCCGAAGAAAACCGCGCGTCCAAGTTTGGCTATCGATGTTGCGATTGCCTGCTGATGCGGTTCTCCATCGGAGCGCGCCTGATGATAGCGCCCAATGGTAAGGATCGCGAAGTCGACCCCAAGCCCGACGAGAATGGCGCAAAAGCCGACACTGATCATGCTGAGCCTCCCGAACAGAAGTTGCCCGAGAGTTAGAGCGACCAAGCACGAGAGCAGAAGGCAAATGGCCATGCCCAGTAGCGGAAGCCATCGGCGAAAACCAACAAAGAAAATTGCGCCTACTAGCAGAACCGAACCGAGCAACGTAGCGACGACGTCGTAACGCATGCTCAGAGAAATTTCTGCGGCGAAAGCTGAGCGCCCGGTCACGAGGACCTGCAACGGGTCGCCATTCCATCCCTCAGTGGCGATCGCACGAAACTTGTTTACCTCGCGCATCAAATGCTGGGATTCAAAGGCGCTTAGCGACTGCTGGTTCGTTTCGACAAGGAAAACGCGCATCGTCCGATCCGGCGAGGTAAGCGGTTGCTCCTGCTCAATGATCGTGCTTTCCGCAAAAGGCTTCAGCGCCGGTGCGATCAGACCGAGTGGATCAAACGAAAGCTCGAACTCCGGACGCGGTGAGCCCGCTTCGATCTGTTGGCGCAAACGGTGAAGCCGGTCGCGAATGTTCTCCGGTTGCAGGACCGCGATCGTCTCGCGGAAGGCGTTTGGTTCCAGATTGAGAAGTAATGGGACAGCGATTGATTGAAGATCGCGGATTCCATCAGGCGTGGACATCGGCGAACCGGCGAGCACGCGCGTGCACCAGGGCTGCTGTTTCAATCTTTCCGCGAACACTGGGGCGAACTCGTCCAGTTTATCTACATCCTTCGGTTCGCACCGGAGGGCGAACGTGAGCTCGCGCGTCTGTTCAAAATCGCGATCGTAGATCTTGAGACCTTGCACCGACGAAAACTTGCCGGGTAAAACGTTGAAGATCTCGGAATCAAGCTGTAACGACGTTATGAGAACTATGATGCAGGCGATGGTTAGCAAGGCTACGCCGCACCACACCAGCGCGCGTCGCTGAGTTATGGTGCGGGCAATGAAATTACTGATGCGCATGAACGAGCCATCATTGAACACGAATCGGCGTCAGGATGCCAATGCTGTAGGCGGGATCGGTGAACTCGACCTCAATTAGCGTCGCATCACCTCTTACTCTTACTCCTGCTCAGTATGCTTCTTTGAGCAAGAGTAAGCGAAGACATGCAAGTAGCGTGCACGCTTCTCAGAACCGAAATAAGAATGTCTCGTTGCCGGTGGCGTATCGCAGAGTCTTTCGGTCCGGCGCGTGAAGGAATTGATCCCGTAACTCGAGCCAGCCGCGCAATTGGGGTGGGGCATCTGCCACTAAACCGGACCAACCCTGGCGGGCCAATCCCCCTTTAACTTCAGCGAAGGCCGAATCCTGCCTTAGCGAAAGCAGCGTGATTCCCGGGCCCTTCGAGACCGTTAATTCAAAGTCGCCACTCTTTGAAAAGCGAACAAGTGCCTCGCCAATCAGTGTTGTGTTCGGCGTGCGATACATGAGCTGGCCGCTCTTGGTTTGCCATCCAGTCGTTGGCTCGGAAAATTCGTGCTGCGACATAGTTGCGCAGCTTATTACGCAAAACGAGATAGTCGCTAAAGAGGCAACCAGGTAGGGGCGATTGCCCTCAATTGCCCATGCAAAAGGGAGGAAAAAACTGGCGAGCCGGTGAATCGCTCCAGCTTGCGGAATAATACCGGGTGTTCGACGCATGTTCACTAACTTTGGATGTCTTCCATCGATTCGGATGCTAGCACACCGCGGCGGTCACACCAATTTGTGCTAACTTTTGCGCCAGAAGATGAAGTTGATCGATCGATTTGTCAGTCGCGAGCTGATCGTGAACGTGCTGTTCGCGATCGCTGTGCTGAGCCTTGTGCTCGTGGTAGGAAATATTTTTCGCAAGCTCCTTCCCTTGCTGGTGAATCACGACGTGCCGATGGAGTACCTGATCACGTTCATCGCCTACGTATTGCCATTCTCGCTAATCTTCACGATCCCCTGGGGATTGTTGACGGCGATCCTGCTCGTGTTCGGACGGCTCTCGGCGGACAACGAATTGATCGCGCTGCGGGCGAACGGAGTGAGCGTTCCCCGCGTGTGCGTTTCGCTTTGGGGCGTCGCGCTCATCTGCACGGTGATCTGTCTCTGGCTCAATGTGCAGGTTGCGCCGGCAGCGCAAGAAAAGTTGCGAAGCACGATTTTCGATCTGGCGACACGTAATCCGATGGCGCTCTTTGGTAGCGATCAGGTGATCGATCAGTTCCCCGGGCGCAAAATCTATGTTGGCAAGAAAGAAGGCAACAAACTTGAGAACATCACTGTGTTCGAATTGAACCAAAACTCCTTGCCGGTGAAAGTGACTTACGCGCGCACCGGGATGCTCGAAGCCGATTTGGCGAACAAGCAGATTCTTATGCACCTCTACCAGGCGCGTTACCAGGAGCGCGACCCTAAGGACCCATCCAACCTGCGCAAGATTCGTGACGGGATCAATATGGTGGAAGGCACCCTGCCCATTAGTCTCGAGGAGCTTTACGAGAAACAGAAAAAGCGGCCAAGCCGGTCTGCGTTATCGATCGAACAATTACTGGAGCAACTGAAGAGCGAGAACAAACGTGAGCGCAGCGCCAGTCGCACCGAAATCAACAAGCGTTTTTCGTTCCCTTTTGCCTGTGTTGCGTTTGCGATCATCGGAGTGCCGCTCGGTGTTACGGCCCATCGCCGTGAAACCTCAATCGGTTTCGCGATGGGCTTGATCGTAGCTACGACCTACTTTCTCTTTGTGATCATTGGCGACACGCTGCGCGGAAATCCGCATGCGCATCCGGAACTGCTCGTCTGGTTTCCCAATGTTCTTTTCATCATACTTGGTTGGCTTTTGTTCCGGCGACTCGCGCGGCAATAGGCGATCCCGTTGACTGCCTCGGTAGTATTGGGGCCCGAATGGGGCAACGCAGCTACGATCACGCTTCCTCTGGCTCTGGTCCCAGCGAGAGCGAGGACGTTCTTGCCGAGCGAGGCGCTCGACGCTGGAGAACCGGGATACGCAATGTATTCCACAGATAAACGGCCACGCAGGCGATGACCAGGACCGACGCATAACCTCGCACGTGCTTGAGCAAGTCGATGGCCCAGAGCGTTGGTTCGAGCTTCTTATCGATCAGCATCACGTGCACGATCATTGCAGTGCTCCCGGCTGAGATGATGAAGTGAATGATGCTCAATCTAAGACTAACTCCCAGGGCGACAGCGCTAATCACTGCGCCCCAGACGAGGTAC
>JBKPRQ010000219.1:0-14610 GCA_046734635.1 Verrucomicrobiota bacterium | reverse complement strand
CGGTCGTGAAACGCTTTCTTGTTCCCATCAAATATTTCGTAGATTCGCAGCTGATGAATGACTTCGGCTGGTTCACCGGCCTTCGCTAATGAACTAACAATGACGCCGATCGTCAGCATTGCGATCGAGGCAATTAGTTTTTTGTATCTCTGTTCCATAATGATTATTCAAGCATACGATCGGAGATGAATCCTCTTTCGTTATTCGAGAAACACTATGGGTTTTTCGTCGGCCGGCGCCAACGGAAGCCCCTTACTGCGGGTGCCGCAGGTACAGGCTTAAACCGCCCAGATCAATAATTGCGCTGTTTGATACGAGCTCGCCAATCCCAAGAAGGTGAGCAGAAGGATGGTCGGCTTTCTTTAACCCGACAAAGGTAATATCGGCATCTCTGATCTTAAAATCACCAATAACGAATTGCTTTACACGACCGATTGTCACCGATGCGCTCGCCCCTCCGGAGCCTGTAAGCACAGTTCTCGTGCGCTTCATTTTGATTCCCGCCTTGACGCCTATGCTCTTATCCACGCATGTGGCCTGCGAACCCGTGTCAATGATGATAGTCGAGGGCACACCATCGATGGAACAATCAACTTCGAGACGATGATTTGGGGTCAAACGCATGGGGACCTGCGTGAACCCATTGCTTTGGAGTGTCGCCGCCAATTTACCGCTCGTATCGCTACGAGGTCCCCGAGGTGCATAGTAAAGTGCGGGCTCGGCGCAATCCAGGACCGCGCCAACTCTATGCATGTCTTCCGATCCTAACACGCCGTCCACAAATGGAATCGCGTCAATTAGAATCGGGACGTCCTGGATTATGCAATTGCCCATGGCGAGTGTGTTCAGTTTTGCGGTACCATAGAATTCGTTAGAAGCCGATCCAAGTGGACTGGTGACATGAGAAGACGTCTTTTGCTCGACAACACCAAATTTCTCGAGGCTACCCCGCGCAATGTTGGTTGCTGGCGTACCGGTATCGACCATTAGCGAAGCGCTCACTCCATTAATTTCGACATCAATGACGAGATGTTTCGGCTGGTTCTTGTGTGTCTTTTGATTCTCCAGGTTCTTCTGGTTAAGTTTCACTATTCCGAAACCTTCTTGTTTCAGAAAATCGTTCAGTGTCGAGTTATCACCGGCCGTTTTTTTGGGCTTTGCTTCTGAGACAGTTACGGCAGAGGCAGGCGAGGGGCTTGTCGAGTCGGCCGGCGCTGGAACTTGAGGTATCACCTGTTCCGGCAGTAACAGGAATGCAACTGCGACGGCTCGATGCCTGAAGCGCATAGGGCTAAGGAGAAAGAGATAAGCCACCCAGCACTTTCAAAATCCGCGTGCACATCGATCCAACCCTTGTCACAAAATGCCGGGTGGGCTTCATCGATTTGTTAGATGGTAAGCGCTGCATACAAGACAAATCATCTAGTACCACCAGAGCGCGCGAAGAGAAGTCCAGAATACGTCGCCATAGCGAGCTGCGGTCAATGCACAAACAAGCGTGGAAGCTGGCACCATGAGCCAGGTTAAATCCACACGGCAGAACCAGCGCAGCCAAATTAGTCCGCTCAGCACGAACCCAAATAGCGCCCCAAAAGAAAAGCGCACCCAAAACTCGAACCAGCTGCGCGGCGGATCGGGAAATTCGAGAGGAGGATCAGGACTAGATGATGGATCTACCATCTAACGGAAGGGCGGTCCGCAATGGAGCCGCTGTGAAGCGAGCGACATGGATGGGAAAGCCGAAGGCCGAGCGAGCGGGAGTAAGTAAGTCATTCGCTGCAGCGCTTGGTTAGGCTTTCGGCGGAACGTGCATAGAGCCTTGGATCGCTCCCGAGTCGCGTGCGACCTGCAGCGTGTCGAGGTATTGCTGGAACTTAACGGCCCGGCCATCCCGGATGGTCCAGACGTGGGCGACCTGTGCTTTGCGTTCCTTAGCCTGCCCGTGAAACCTGAAGTAATAGTAGCCGAGGGCCACAACTCTCTCGCCGCCGTCGCCCTCAAAGATCTCGTCGGCATCAAAAACGAGTTTGTCAAATCCCGCCGTTAAGCGTTCGAAAACGCCTGAGCGCACCTCAGCTATTCCGTGATAAGGGCTGCGGTCCGCCAACGGTGAATTGTCAGCTACGATCCAGACAATGTCGTCAGCGAAATACGACATTACTGCTTCGTAGTCGCGTTCGCCTAAACGTGCGTAGAGCGTTTCAATATCTGCGATCGTATTCATGCTCGCATAGGCCTAAGGCGAAAGAAATAAGCCACGGCAGGGTGTCGTGGCAAGCACACCAGACTTATTTCGGAATGGGGCTGTTGGCTTCATCGATTGGTTAGATAGTTTGAGGCGAATCATGGTTTGAACCGATCGCGTGTGACAACTCCAGTCAGACATGTAGCGGCTCCAACAATGGCTGCTACAGCGTAAAATGTGAACATAGTTGAGTCGATGTTGCCGCTGCTAAAGAGCGCGGCACATAGCAGACCCGCAAGCGCACCGAGACTGATGCAGATATAGGGTCGCCAAAGCAGTGATGTTCGTGGAATTGCCAAGTAAAGTGGGATCAATGCAACAATCCAAATGGGTATAAGATAAAACCACAGGAACACCGCCTCCATCAATGAGGCCTCCACTACTGAGCCTCTCTGGTCGCCTCCGATCCCGGTGAATGCAATGACAACAATGCATACCACACCGGCGAACCATCCACCGATCAGCGCCACGAGCGTCCCAAGAAGCTGCCTGAAGATCGAAACCACGCTCACCATCTAACGAGGATTTGACCCGATTTTTGGGCTTTTCAGGAGAAATGTCCAATTTATGGGTCTAATCCGGCTTGCGTTTGACTCGGGGAAACCGAAAATCATTCTCATCTCCCCAATAATAGCGAGCAGCCGCTTCTCAACCAAACCAAAATCATTCCAGCATTCGCATAAAGCTACTCCGAAGGTTTTTTGCGAGCAGGCGGCTTGGCAGGCGACTCGGACTTGGGCAAGGGAAGGGAAGCCTGGCCAAAAACGTAGCGCCAGCCGGTTGGCGTGCGAACATAGGTGTCACTAAACCATAGCTTGTAATCAGCTGGTTTACCTCCTTGCACTGACTTGATCCATAGGAGGGCAGTTACAACAGCTGCATCGCCCCATACCCTGACTTTCTGTGTCCCGGGTTCCTCGTCCTGGCGTTCGTAGGTGGCCTCCTTCTTTCGAGCTGAGTCAAGCAGATCGGCTTTGCTAAAAACAGCACCGCGTCCGGTTACTAACACGAAGTTGTCAGCCAGAATCTGGTCCATGGTTGTGGCATCGTTAGCCTTTACTGCGGCTTGATATTGCGTGTCCAACGCCGCAACGGCCTTGGCGTCGTCGTCCGGAGAGGCGTTCAAGTTACTCGTGGTGGCAAACTGAAATGCAGCAATCATCGAGTTCAGCGTCAAAGAACAGAAAAGCGTTCTGATCAGGTGACGCTTACGTAGAATAGGGGGCGTCATGATTTCTGGGTTTCTGTCTACGATACTCACTTGACGTTAATGGCAATGGCTATGGTGGGTGCGGACATCGCGTGAGCGTGATGCGGATCTTGTTGTCCCTTGGGGAGGAAATACCATATGCCAGGTGTCATTCGGCCTAGCTCAGGTAGATGTTGCAGACGTGACGGGTCCAGCCCTGCCGCGATCAGCCCGGAGGCGTCGAACTCGTAGACAATGTCCTCCGATGTGTTCTCCGGCTGAGTAGCGAAGTGAACCATGGTACCGAGGCCACTGTTGAAACAGTATTCGCCACCCGCTGCCGTACGATCGAGCGCGATCTGAGGATTTGCACGCAGAATCCTGGCGATGGCCAGGATCTCGCGTTTTGCTGCGCCCTCAAGGGCCAAAGCGTCGGCGTACTCACGTTTGAGTGTGGTGAGTTCGTCTCCAGCAGCAGCCGACTGGTCGCCCGCAAAGAGACGGCCGGTTAGAAGAAAAATGTGGACAACCAGAACTACGAAAACAACGCGTTGCATAAGGATACCTCCGTATAGTGTTTGAACAGCCGAATTATAGTTGGGCTGCAAAATCCTTCAAAGTCCGTGATCGCGAGACACGCTTACAGATCACCGCGGCGACTGCTACCCGTAAATTTGCTTCACATATTGTGCGGGCTGCTGTTTAAGATGAAGCGCTGACATGTCGGCTGAATTTCCAAAGAAAGAGCTGGATACGCTTTGGGCGCCGTGGCGCGTGGAGTACTTCGAAAAGGAACCGCGCGATCTGAATTTTCTTTCGGCGGCAGCGCAAGCGAGCGATGACGCCGCGCATTTGGTCATCACACGGCGAAAGAATACGTTTTTGATGATGAACCGCTATCCGTATGCGGTCGGTCATTTAATGGCGGTGCCGTATCGGAAAACGGCGGAGTTTTCCGCGCTCGGCGAAAATGAAATCGTCGAACTGTGGAATTTGGTCGCGCATGCGCAGGCACTTCTGCGCGCCGCGACAAAGGCGCAGGGTTTTAACATTGGATTGAATCTCGGCGAGTGCGCAGGCGCGGGCGTGACGGAGCATTTGCATATTCACATTGTCCCGCGTTGGAGCGGTGACACGAACTTCATGCCGGTTCTCACCGGGACGCGCGTGCTTGGTGAAGGCTTAACCGCGCTGTATGACAAGTTGATGGAAGCACAGGCGAAGATCGATGCAGGAGCGCGTCAGAAAACATGAACGGCTGGGTTGATGCGCCGCCACCAAAAAGGGGATTGGGCTGTTTTGGGCGAGGCTGTCTTGTTCTTGTCGTGTTTGCGGTTGTGCTGGGAATCGCTTGCTTTGTTGGGATGTATTGGGGGTTGCACCGGCACTCGGCGATTTTCCACGGCCTTTATTGGCTGACGAAAGCGCACGCCCTTGCTCAAACGCCCGTGTCGGTACCTCAGTTCACCGCGTCGGACGCGCAGATTCAATCTGTCCACGAACGATGTGAAGATTTCGAGCAAAAAGCCCGCGCAGGCCAGGCTGCCGAGCTCGAGCTGACACCGGATGACATCAATACTTTGATTGCTGCAAACCAGGACGCGCGCGGCAAGGTGTTTGTCTCGATTGATGGGGATCGCCTGCGTTGCCAGGCGAGCGTTCCGCTCGGCGAATTTATTGGCAGGTCAGGCTACTATTTTAACGGCGACATCGCGGTCGAACTAAAAAACGCGGAATCACTTGAGAACCCGCAGTTGAACCGGATCGTCGTCAACGGCGAAGCTGTTCCGAGCGATCTGTTGAATTGGAAATATCGCTCCAAGCAATTGCGAGATTATCTCGCCAATTACCGGAACGGCTCAGGCGTCGGCGCGATTGAAATCCGGGATGGAAAACTGATTCTAAAATCGCGGACTGAGTAAGATGAGGATTTGGTAGGGCGCGACCGCCGGCGCCGCGCAAGAAGGACGGCTCGGCGATCCGTCCCTACCATATAACGAATTAGTTGGGCTGCATGATCTCGCGCACAAACACGTTAAGCTGGCCGTCCTCCTGTTTGCGCACTTCGGTGATCTCATAGGGCCGTGACTCATCGCGGGTTACTTCCGCACCTGGCCGCGGAGGCACATAGCCAGCTGGAAATTCGACAATGATACGCGTAGAAGAACCGCCGCCGAAGTGCAGCATCTTTTCCGTCAACTTGGTCCGCGGACGTAGCACTGCTTTGTTGGCATCGGAAAAGTTGACGACAAACTGTCCTCTCAGATAGACGCGTTCGCCCGCAAGACCGTGCTCGGCAACATCACGCAAATCGTTGGTTCCGATGAGGCGGCCAAGCGGCATTTTGCCCGGCGAAAATGTTTTCCAACTACCACCGCCGGCGTTTGAAGCCAGAGCTACATTGGAAGCGTCGGGAGGCGCGGGTTGAGCCGGCAGAACTGGCACTGGCGTCGCGGTCGGCACAGATGGAGCCTGGGCGACCGCTGGAGCTTGAGAGTTTGAGGTATTTGCGGCAGGCGCTGGTGTGCCCACGGGAACATTCGGCGGCGTCGCCGCAGACGCGACTGTGAATGGCGTCGCACTTGGCGCGCCCTGCTTTTGGGCGATTGCCGGCTGCGCCGGACTAGTTGCCGGAGGCGGAGATTCGAGCTTCTGTTTCTTGCCCCATCGTTTGCCTTTCGGTGGCGGGGTGGGGTTAGCCAGCTTTTCGTTCTTTGCTATGACTGGCGCAGTCGGCGGCGGTGCAATGGCAATCGCTGGCTCGACGCGCACCAATTGATTGGCAGCTGGCGGAGGCGTCACGCTTGGGCTGAAGCCAGGTATGGAAATCGGACCGCCTTGGGTTACCGCCGCTTTTTGCTGGTACTCTGCGTAGTGTTGTTCGATGGTGTTACGTTCAGATGCCTTAAATAAGGGCCATCCCGCGGCAAGGTTGAGACTGAGCGGCGGCTCAAGCCGAAATGTTCCCAGGCCACGTGTGACTGTATAGCTCCCATAAAGCAATGGCACGGCCGTAACCATGATGCGGCCATCGATCAATCGCTCGGCATGAAGCACCGAGGAAATGTCATGCGAGCGCTCCAGCTTGATTTCCAATCCAACGTTAAGGGTCTGCTTCATCAATGGCAGCGCCTCCGGCTTTGCCGGGTAAAGATGTTCCATGAGCAACTCGCCGTTATCGACAGCGTTGGTTAAGGCGACCATACCAGAGGTAAACACATCGCCGGGTCCGAGCTCTCGTGTTGCAACAATCTTATACCTGCCTACCACGTAGGGAACCAGACCGCGTACCGCCTGATAATTCCGAATATAATTGCGCGCCAGCTCGGCATTTGTCTTCGCGAGTTCAGCGTTGCCCATTCCCGAATAACGCTCGTAGAGTTGCTTCGAGTTTAGGAATTCCCCTGCTGGCGCCGCGGTTAGTTCAAAACGTTTGGGCGCCTCGATCTTGTGCAGCCTTTGTAAAATCCGATAACTGTCCGGGCGTTCCGGTTGATTAAAGATGTAAAAACTGCCCAGCCATGCGGCCAAAGCGAACCCCATCAAAAGCAGAATAACAATCGTCCAGACGAAATAATTGGTGCGTCGCCGTGGACGAGCATACGGCTCGTCATATGGATAAAAACCGTAGTCCATCAAGCCAGCGCGAGAAGATTACCCGGTTTCAAGCTGATTGTGATGTGTCAAACGACGAACCGCATCCGCACGTGCGCGATGCGTTTGGGTTAACGACCTTAAAGCCGGCGCCGGTTAAACCACCGCTGAAATCCAGGGTCGCACCGCGCAGATAGGAAATACTTTCACCGTCGATGAAAAACTGCATTCCATCGCGTTCGACCACGGCGTCGCCATCTTTTTTTTCGTCGAGAGTCATTTCATAATGCAGACCTGAACAACCGCCCTTCGCAACGTGGACTCGCAGACCTCGTTGCGAATTTTCTTCACGCGTGGGAAGCAGACTCTGGAGCTGTCGAACAGCGCTGTCCGTGACGTTAATCATCGTTCAAGAAAATACGGCTGCAGCGTAACCAAGTCAAAACTGGCTTAGTATGGCCAGCGCGTTGAGGAGTCGCCGCGGCTTCTCCGAAGACGCAAGATAAATTCGCAATCGGCGATCTGGAATCTACAATTCCGAATAGAAAATGAGCCGGATCCGATTGTTGCCAGAGACCGTTGCCAGCCAGGTGGCTGCCGGCGAAGTGGTGGAACGCCCGGCGTCGGTTGTGAAGGAATTAATTGAGAACAGCATCGACGCAGGCTCTCGTAAGATCGACATCGTCATTCGTCGCGGAGGCATCTCCCTGGTCCGGGTCATCGATGACGGCTGCGGAATGGATCGCGACGACGCGCTGTTATCGCTGGAGCGTCATGCCACGAGTAAAATTCGGTCGGCTGCCGATCTGCAAGCGGTGGCGACATTGGGATTTCGTGGTGAAGCATTGCCAAGTATAGCGAGTGTGTCGCGATTTCGCCTGACCACTCGAGAGGCTGGCGCGGTTGCAGGAACCGAGATCGTCGTGAACGGCGGCAAGATCGATATCGTGCGCGACGGCGGCGAAGCGCCCGGAACGCAAGTCGAGGTGCGCGCGCTTTTTTATAACCTGCCGGCGCGCCGAAAATTTCTTCGCTCCGAAAATACTGAAAGCCGTAATATCGAGCATCAGATTCATTTGCAGGCAATCGGCCATCGCCAGATCGGCTTTTCTTTGTTACGAGACGACCGCATGTTATTCCAGTTACCGGCGGCGGCGACACTCGGCGATCGAATCCGAGACTTGTATGGCATCGGGTTGTTAGAGAGACTTGTTGAGGTAAGCGGCGCGCCTTCGCGCAGCATTCGTATAAGTGGATTTATCGGGCAGGCAGGACTGAGCCGGCAGACAAGGGGGCAACAGCTCGTCTTTGTAAATGGCCGCGCCATTGAAAGCGGGCTTCTCACGGCAGCGATGCGTGAGGGTTATCATACCGCTTTAATGAAAGGCCAGTTTCCGGTAACGTTTCTTTTTCTCGAGATCGATCCGGCGTCTGTGGATGTAAACGTTCATCCGGCAAAACGCGAAGTGCGTTTTCGCGATCCTACTGCAGTTCGGGAAGCAATTGTTCGCTCTATTCAACAGACCTTAGAACACGGAAGAGAGCGGTGGCAGGAAAAATTTCGTGCGCCTGTGACAACACCAGCAGCGATTCCAGAAAAAGCACTGGCTAGTCTTGAGTTACGGCCCGAGATAGCAGTTCCGCAGGAGACCCATCGTGAGTTACCACACCTTGGCCCGGCGCACGACCATCATGTTATACCTGCGGATGACACGTTTAGTCGTGCACCAGAGATTGCAGGGCAGTCACATCACCTGCCAGCCGCACGCGTTGATTCGGCAAGCGAAGGGTATGCCCTACAACAGCAAGCGAGCAAAAGTGCCCAGCAGCAATTTCAAATCATCGGTGTGTTAAACAAGCTTTACGTTTTGATGGAAAACGCAGAAGGACTTGTCCTTGTCGATCAGCACGCGGCGCATGAGCGCATCCTCTTCGAAGAATTGCGACGAAGAATGGAAGAGCAGGGGGTCCCAACGCAAAAGCTGCTCCTTCCTCAGACATTTGATGTGCCGCCGCGCGACGCCGATTGGATCGAGCGCAACATATCGATCCTTCAGAAGATGGGAATAGGAATCGAGAGTTTTGGGCCAGGCACCTTCAAAATCGATAGTATCCCTGGTTTCTTGAAC
The DNA here is from genome assembly GCA_046734635.1 of Verrucomicrobiota bacterium. Taxonomy (GTDB): domain Bacteria; phylum Verrucomicrobiota; class Verrucomicrobiia; order Chthoniobacterales; family UBA10450; genus Udaeobacter. The sequence continues at coordinate 5,453 of JBKPRQ010000219.1, read as the reverse complement.
GTCCCCGATGCTACTCAATTCATGCGCAAAGTGATTGACGACCTGAAGAGCGCGGGCAACAGCACTTCACCAATGCGTTTAGGTGAGGAGATGATTGCCAAGACAGTATGCCGGCACGCCGTCAAGGCCAATGATCCATTGCGTTACCCCGAGATAGAGAAACTGATTCGCGATCTGCTAGAGTGTGATCTGCCTTACTGCTGTCCCCATGGGCGGCCTACCATGATCCAGATTTCGCTTGCGGAGTTAGAGAAAAAATTCGGACGCAAGGTCTGAAGTTCTAGGGAACCTGGGCGACTTGCGTCTCACCTTTGCTCGTCTTTACCTGTGCACTCACTCTTTCGATTTTTGCGTCCTGCTCTTTTAACCGTGCATTGACTACCTCAAGCACGGTCTCCAATTTTCGCACTTTGCTCCGTTCTTCCAAGAACGCCTTATGCTCTTTTAGGAACTCATTGAGCAACATCGCGTTCACCGCGTCGTAGCGCACGGTGTAAATCTCGCCGTCTTTGTCGCTCACAACCAGATCGGGATTCACCTCGGCCACTTCTTCGGCGATCAACCCAAATTGTGGCGTTTTCGTTTTGTCGCTCTTGTATTGGAACGTCACCGGCTTGAGTGCCAAAATCGCTTCGCTGGTGTGGTTCATCGGTTGAATTTCCTTTTTGAACCGACGCGAGGAGCTCATCGTGCCAAGCTGGCCGTCGGAGTCTATCAGCACATTGACAGCGTTATTGTTCCCCGTTGTAACCCCGCGAATGCCGGCGATAAATGTTCTATCCTGTTGTACATTACCGATACGAATCGTACCCGACTCGCCAGCAACGCCCGCGTTGGCGATATCGATATTGCCATTGCCGTTGGTAAGAGCGCTGCCGGCGGAAGTACCTAACGCGATGTTGTTGCCGCCAGTGTTATTAAAAAGGGTAGTTGCACCGATGGCGATGTTGAGGTTGCCCCCGGTACCATGTTGGAGCGCTTGAACTCCAACAGCGATATTGGCGTTGCCCATCGTGTTATCCTGGAGCGCTTGATAACCGATAGCGGTGTTGCCGGCGCCGCTACTATTGCTAAACAGAGCACTGTCACCGACGGCCGTGTTCTGGAAGCCGTCAACGTTGCTAAAGAGCGCATTAACACCGTTGGCCGTGTTGCTGTCGCCAATGGTATTGGTAAGGAGAGCGTTAACGCCATTAGCCGTGTTGAAGTCGCCCTCGGTGTTGCTCACAAGCGCAGAATCACCGGTGGCCGTGTTCTGGAAGCCGCTTGTGTTGTTAAAGAGCGCTTGAAAACCAGTGGCCGTGTTGCTGTTGCCTGTGTCGTTGCTAAGGAGCGCAGTATTACCGTTGGCTGTGTTCCGGCCGCCTGTGGTGTTGCTAAAGAGAGCTGCGGATCCCGTGGCCGTGTTTTCTCCGCCGGTCGTGTTGGCAAAGAGCGCCTCTTCACCAATGGCCGTGTTGAAGTTCCCCATTTCGTTGGCAAAGAGCGCAGAAGAACCGATGGCCGTATTGCCGCTGCCCTCTGTGTTGAGCGAGAGCGCTTGGGCTCCAACGGCCGTATTGCCCTCGCCTATCGTGTTGGTCTGGAGCGCAGCAGAGCCGTTAGCAGTGTTGTCGACACCGGTATTGCTCATAAGCGCTCGAAAACCAGTGGCTGTGTTATCGACACCATCTGTGTTGTCTCTGAGCGCCTCAACGCCGATGGCTGTGTTCCCACTGCCGGTGGTGTTCAAAAAGAGCGCTCGATCGCCGATAGCCGTGCCGCCGGTGCCTTGTGTGTTGCTAAAGAGCGCGAACGCTCCATTGGCCGTGTTGGCCTCGCCAGTGGTGTTGCTCAATAGCGCTCCAGCGCCTGTAGCGGTATTTTCGGCTGCGGAATTACTAAAGAGTGCTCCAGCGCCAATACCGGTATTGAAATTCCCGTCGGTGAGACTCAGTAGCGAATAAATGCCAACCGCTGTGTTGTAAAACCCAGTAGTTTGACTCAAAAGCGCTGCGTCTCCCTCCGCAGTGTTGCCTCCAGGATAACCGCCATCCGGCGGCGGGCTAACGGCGTAGGCCTTTGGGAGCAGGCTAAGACAGGCGAAGGCAAGCACGATCAGAAGTGGTGGGGTGTGTATTTTCATAGGCAAAGCTTGAAGAGAATGTCGGCAGGCTGTCGAGAACAAAACGCGCTCGCAAGCGATACCGAGTCGCATAGGTTCGGCGGTAATTGATTCGTTATTTTTCCCGCGCTGCTCGCAGCGCGACCGTAGCCTCGCCCGGCAGAATCCAATCCTCAGAAGCAACGGGGACAGGCGCAGCTGCGCCGCCGTAGCGGGAAGACTCGCTCGTCCAAAGAAGGTTCCACCTGCATCCCGATGGAGGTGCAAGCAAAGGCTCTGACGCAGGATGCAGTTCCTGGCGTTGTCCGAAATTGACCAGTAAAAGTCGATCGTCACCGTCGTTCGAAAAATATCTGAGGACGAAACTCGTCGTCCCCAACACCGCGCCATCGATGGCGTTAGGAATTTGCTTGCGAAAGCGGGAATCTTCCCGTCGCAGTTTCAAGAGGTCGATATGCAGATCGTAAAGCTCGCGGTTCTTCTCACGCTCGGAAAAATCGAGTTTGCAGCGGGCAAATACTTTCGGATCATCCGGTGCCGGCAAAGTCTTCAAGGCTTCTTCCTCGGCGAGTGACAGGAACGGCGCCAGCCACTCAGCGCGGCCTTTTCGAATCGCCTCGCGCACAGGTGCATCACTCAGGTCGGCAAAAAACATGAACGGGCTAGATGCGCCGAATTCCTCTCCCTGAAAGAGCAATGGTGTCCAGGGCCCCAGCAAGAGAAGAGCGGTCATGGCGCGATAACGCGCGGGTGAAGTTTGAAAACGGACTCGTTCGCCCCGTCCAGTGTTCGCGATTTGATCGTGGTTCTCGACGAAACAGACGAAAGCCTCCGGCGGAATGCCGAAGGTGGGAGATCCACGCGATGCTTTTTGCCATGAGAGAGCCTGACCTTGATAAAGGAAACCGTGTTTCGCGGCAGAAATGAATTCCTGAGGCGCGCCACAGTAATCGCCGAAGTAGGCTTCCTTGCGACTGGTCAACGCAACTACAGCGCTGTGATGAAAATCGTCGTTCCACATTCCATCCAAATCGTCACCACCTTGGCTGTGTGGTCGAACCATTCTGGCTTCCTGGCGATCGTTCTCTGCGATCAGAATAATTGAGCGCGCGCCGGCTGCTTTGCGCGCTGCGCGACCGACTGCACCAATGATGTACTCGCTGGATTGGTCGCGAACAGCGTGTAACGCATCGAAGCGAAACCCATCGAAATGAAATTCCTCGATCCAGTAACGTCCGTTGGTGATGAAAAACTCGCGAACCGGTCCCGAATTCCGGTCGTCGAAATTGATCGCGTCGCCCCATTCATTTTCGTTTCCGCGAATGAGATAATCGTCGGAAAAAGCACCAAGGTAATTTCCGTCAGGTCCAAAATGGTTATAGACCACGTCGAGAATCACGCCCAAGCCTAACGAGTGGGCGCGATCGATGAACGCCCGCAAATCATCTGGCGTTCCGTACAAATGCGAAGGCGCGAACAGATCGACCCCGTCATATCCCCAGCCAAATTTCCCAGGAAACTCGGCAACGGGCATCATCTCGACCACGGTAATTCCGATGCGCGCCAGCTCCTCCAGGTGCTGTCCAGCGGCGCGCCATGTCCCTTCCGTTGTAAATGTGCCGACGTGCATTTCATAAATGATTGGCCCCTTGATTGAAATGCCGGCCCACTGGGAATCAGTCCATCGAAACCGCTCGGGATCGACAAGGCAAGAAGCACCGTGGGGTCCGTCAGGTTGAAAACGCGACGCAGGATCCGGATAAAGATGATTGTTTACGCGAAACCAATAGCGGGTGTCAGCGCCAGCGTTGGCGTGTCCGGAAAAGTAACCTGCTTCTTCAGCGGCCAGGGCATGACACGTTTGCCGCGGATTTTTCCCTGTGCCGTCCTCTAAAACCAGATCAACGTGCCGAACCTTTGGCGCCCAAATGCGGAAATGCGTTTGGTCCGGCCCGATTAGTTCGGCGCCGATCGGGTAGCGACGTTTGACGAGTCTCACAGTGTCGTTCTTACGCATAAGCGACTGTTCACTGTTGTCGTTTTTCTCTTCAAGATCACGTGAAACAACGTCCGACGGCGGGTTACGCAAGCAATAGGAGAACCAATACTTGTAGTACAGCAGGCTTGATCATCTGGTCGAAAGCATTTCAGAATCCCGGTTCATGAATGGGACCGAACCCAATATCGAAATCTTCACGCCGTTTGGTAAAGCATTCGAGCTGATGAAGAAGATTCTTTTTCAGCCGTTCGATCTAAAGAAATGGTTTATCATTGGCTTTGCGGCGTGGCTGGCGAACCTGGGCCGTGGCGGCGGCAGTTTCAACTATCAGTTCGATCGCCACGACGAGCTGCAGAAGGTAAATGAAGCGATCAGCCAGATCCCGCAGGCGATTTTGGTGCTTGGCGTTTCTCTTCTGATTCTTTTCATCCTTACGGCGATCGTCGTGTTTGCCTGGCTGCGAGCGCGAGGGAGCTTTATGTTTATTGACTGCATCGTAAAGAACCGTGCTGCGATTGCCGAACCGTGGCGCGAATTTCGAAAACAGGGTAACAGTTATTTCCTCTTTTCATTAGCGGCTATCTTCGTCTTTATCATTTTCGCAACGCTGTTCGCGCTGCCACTGATCATTCTGGCGTTCAAAGGGGACTATTTGCATCTGCATCGTGATCGCCTGGATATTTACGCCCTATTGGCAATCGCCGGCTGGGCGTTCGTGGTCCTGCTTATGATCATCGCCTGGGCGCTGGTCGCGAGCTTCATGGTGCCGGTGATGTACCGCCGTCGTTGCCGGGCGTATGAAGCTTTTTGCGCGGTTTTGTCTCTAATTGCGGCGCATCCAGGCGAGATTCTACTTTATTGTTTGTTTCTGGTCGTTCTCGCGATCGCGACTGGATTGGTCAGCTGCCTGGCGATCTGTGCGACCTGCTGTATCGCCGCGCTCCCTTACATCGGGACCGTGATTTTGCTGCCGGTGTTTATTTTGTTTCGCTCATTTTCACTTCTGTTTCTTCGCCAGTTCGGTCAGGACTACGATGTCTGGATGGGTTTCATGTCACCGGAATTGCTGCCTATCTTGTCAGGCACACCACCGCCGACGGCATCCCCAGCGAATCCGCCGGCTGGGCCGCCACCATCTTCAACGGTGTAACTGGGCAGGCAAAGGCTGGATCCGGCGATCCAAAAAAGATTCGACCACGCTATCGGGCTGCCCTAAGAATCCACCTATGAAAAGGGAATTTATTCTTTGTTGTTTCAGCCTGGCGACAGCTGCTTGCATTTGTTTGGGTCAGGAAAGCCCAAGTCCAAGTCCGAGCCCAAGTCCCACTGAGTCCTGTCTCTTATACACAT
>JBKPRQ010000218.1:0-8478 GCA_046734635.1 Verrucomicrobiota bacterium | reverse complement strand
GAAGAATCCCATTAGGGACCGGCAGCCTGGATAGTCTCACGTACAGGAAGCGAATTGGACGAAAGCAGCACTACGCCATTCTGAAATGAACAAGGCCAAGCTGTTTTCTCAGACAGAGCGGACAGATCGCCGCATCATCTTCGATGCGATTTGCGTGGCGATTCTCATCGCCTATTTCCTCCACTTTGCTTTCCCGGCGTTACATGGCGGTTTCCGTGAAGACGAGATGATGAACATGGGGATCTGCTGGTGTGCGGGGGCACTGAAATCGTTCCTGGCAAACATCGTATTTTGGAAACTGTTTGTTTGTCCGGGAGGAGCCCTTTACGATTTGCCGCTCTACCTTTATCGCCCGGCAGGCGCTGTATACTATTTGCCGCTGTATCACTTCTTTGACCTGGATCCTTTGCCTTTTCGAATTGTCCAGATCAGCATTCTTGTTGCGTCGATTCCCCTTGTTTATTACTTGAGCCGGCGTCTCGCCTGCTCACGCTCGGTCGCCTTTCTTGCTGTCCTTGCTCTTTGTTATCACCCGCGGCTGGCCGGCCTCGTATTCGTCGGTGCGTTCATTTATGACGTGTTATGTGGCTTCTTTTACTTTGCGGCGTTGGCCTACTACGTGAATATCCGTGAAAGAGGCGGCTCTCTGCGCCCGCTGCAACTGCTGGGATTTTTGGCGCTGTACGTTATGGCGCTAAACTGCAAGGAGATGACGGTTACGCTTCCGGTGATCGTCCTGATTTATGAGATCCTTAAATCTCGTTGGGCCGACTGGAAAGTGATCCCGCACTGGGTCCGATGTCATGCCGTCCCGTCGTTGATCGCCGGCTTACTGACAGTCTTTTATGTCTACGGGAAACTTCACGGCAGCGGCTCGCTGGCAAGTCTGGAACCTTATCGACCCAAGTATTCCTGGGACAATTTCACCTCTTCCAACGCCAAATTTGTCGGCCAATTGTTATTTGCGGGGCATACCATTACGCCAACGGCGCTGATATTCTTGTGGGCGCTGGTTTTCATTTATGCATTTCTTCGCCGTGACCGCACGCTTCAACTTATGGCGTTCTGGGTAGTGATCGTACCTCTCCCCCTGGCGTTTATCGTACCGACACGCGGGGACGCTTCGCTTTATCTTCTGTTGTTCGGATGGGCCATGATCTTTGCAAAGGTTGTGTTTGATCTGATCACTCTAATTTCGAAATTTTCCGCTTGGATTGGCAACCGTATCCTTCTTGCAGGAAAAGGCTCGGCCGTCGTCGGAAATGCCTTGAGGAAGATACCGCTTCAGGTTTTCCCAATCGTCGCAACGCTTTTAGTCGCTTTCGCTTTCGCGGCGTTTACACAGCAAGAGAATCAGCGACTGAGAGTGCCTTACCTCATCATAGGGGGAAAAACCTCCCATGTTATCAACACGTTCCGTTCTCTGGATCTGCGTCCATCACATGGCAGTAAAATTCTTCTTTTGTTGAAAGAAAATCTCTTCCAAAACAAATGGAATGTTTTTTTTATTGCTTCGTTGGTCTGGAACGATCATTCCCTGCGTATTTGGGTCGAAAACGTAAATGAACTCACGCCACAACAGCAGGCGAACGTCGATTACATCATTTCGGTCGGTGAATTCGACGCGGACGTTCTTCGCTCGCCCGAGGTTCGACAGTCCTACTAGAAGATGTAACGCGCGACACCCAGGATGTGCACCAGGCAACATCGCGGTTAAGCGCTCTACCAGATGAGTAATCGCTTGTGGCAATGGATTACGATGCGGGGATGGCTCATCGTCTGCGGAACACTGTTAGCCGCTTTTACGCTGATGGACGTTACAAGTCTGCGCCACAAGGGGCTTACCACTGATGAGGTTCTTCACTATCAGTACGGCTATCGCGTATTGCATGACACTCCGCAACGAACCAGCGCTTTAAATGCCAGCACCATGCCGTTTTCAAGTGTGCATGCCATGACAAGCGGAAATCTGGCTCTTTTTCAATCGATGGTAAGGATCCCGCTAGACACTTCCTGGAGCGGTCAGGTGAAGCGTGGGCGATATGCGACCATTGCGCTTTCGCTATTGCTGGCGCTATACGTGTTAAAATGGAGCTATGATCTCTACGGACGCAACGGGGCCCTCCTATCCCTAAGTCTTTACGTCTTCGATCCCAACGTGCTGGCGCACGGTCAACTGGTGACGGCGGACTTGCCTGCCGCTTTGATGACCACTGTGGCGCTCTACCACTTTTGGCAATTTCTCAAGTTAGGTGGCAAGCGACGAGCCCTTTTTAGCGCGGTGACACTCGGATTAAGTCAATTAGCCAAATACTCGTGCATTTACCTGTACCCACTCTTCTTCGTGATTGCAGTGATTTACTGCCGCACCGCGTCAGCAGCACAAACTGCAAGGATCAACTGGCACCACCGCCTCGTCTGCGGCCTGCGCCGCTGGTCCATTGTCATAGTCTTCTTTGCGGTCGTGAGCATCGTGGCAATCAATTTGGGATTTGGCTTTGACGGATTCGGGACGCCGTTGTCGAGATACGCGCTGAAGGACCCATTTTTCAAAAAACTCCAAGCAACGCCTGTCATCGGTAATCTCCCGCTCCCGTTGCCGGTGCCTTACCTCCAAGGCGTGGATCTCGTTAAGTTTGAAGCACGAATGGGAGAAGCATGGGGAAACATTTACATGGCTGGGAAACTGCGAGTAAACCGTCACGACGGGACGCTTCGCGGGTTCCCCGGTTATTACTTTTACGCGGCCTTCTTCAAAATGCCGATTGCGACACAAATCATATTTTTGGTGGCGCTGTTCGGATACTTCTCAAGACGTTGCCAACCGGGGGCACAAGGACTCCGCCGGGAGGAAGTTTTCCTGCTTGTCCCGATTCTGGTTTACTGGATCCACTTGAATTTTTTCTTCAGCACGCAAATCGGGATCCGCCATGCACTACCTGTATTAGCTCTCGCCACGATCTTTTGCGGAAGATTTTTGGCTGCCCCCGAATCTAAGCTCCGGCGATATACTGCCGGAATTCTCATCGTTTGGGCCGCTGTCTCGACATTTTCGTACTATCCGCATTTTATATCGTATTTTAATGAGTTCGTTCCGGACAGGAAACTCGCCTACCAACACCTTGCAGACTCCAACCTCGATTGGCGCGGAAACGAATGGTATTTAGATCAGTATGTCCAGCGTCATCCTGGAGTTATCGTAGATCCTCGTAAACCGCAGGCAGGTCGAATTGTTGTGCCTGTTAACGCCTTGGTTGGAGTCAATCGAAGCCCTGAGGAGTACAGATGGTTGAGAGAGCATTTTACTCCGGTGGATCACATTGCCCACTCATATTTGGTTTATGATGTCTCGAAGGAAATGCTTCCTGGGGGCGGCGGCGCCAAAGGCCCAAAAGAACTGCATCCGCGTCCAAGGCAGTAAGGATTCACGCTAATGGCTTCCACCCGGCACGCGAAATCAATTCGCACTGCTAATTTCCCAGGCGATCGCCTCGAGTATCGAACAGTTACTGAGCAGGCGTTTCTCCTCGCCTGCGATGGGCGAAAATGTTCACGTACCAGGAGACATCGTTTCGAATATTACGCGCATCGAAGGGAACCAAACCATGGGTTCTCACCAGAGCCAGATTCATATTTAAGCCCTCAAGCATCTCAACAAGGTCTTCCCACCTGACGCCCGCCTGCTTCAAACCAGCAGGCCAAAACTCCAACAACAGATTGACGTCTGGGTTTTCCTGTAACACGCGTTTGGCGCCGCGTAACGCATGAAGCTCGTATCCTTGAACATCCATCTTGATCAAATCAACGCGCTGGCCGGATTCAAAGTAATCGTCGAGCGCGATCATTTTCGTTTGAACGGCGCGGCGTGAATTTCCGTCAGCCTTGTACGCTCGATGATCGACGTTTAACTTCTCCGAAATGTAAAGCTTACATTCACCGCTTCTCTCTCCAACCACAGCTTGAGTCGTTCGGACGTTTGCAAGATCCCGTGTGGCAGCAGACAACCGTCTGAAATTATCCGGCGACGGTTCGAAGGAATGAACGATGCCGGTCGGACCAACACAGTGCAAAAGAAACTTCGAGTAAATTCCAATGTTAGCGCCGACATCTACGACTACGGCGCCTTGAAACAAAACCTTTCTTAGCAGGTCTCGCTCTGCGCGATCTGTGTAGGTCTTGTAGACGGCATAAAGCGGCCGATAGACCGGAAAAGCGTATTCATACATCTTGTTAGCAGCCTGGCGTAGGACTGAAGTTGCCGACATTGGCTTGAGGTCAGGTTGCGGAAAGTGGATATCGCGAAACCGACGAGAAACGACCGCTTGGAACGTACATTTCTTTCAGTCTGCACTTGGGCACGCCAGAAACACTGCCATCAAGGATGGACGCTCTCATGGATACAATCTTGGAAAAGATATTGGGAAGCCATACGTTCGTCCAATGTGGCGTCGCTGGAGGGAAATGTTCACGTCGAACGTGACGGTGGCAGCGCCTTGGGATCGCTCAGATTTTATTGCTCTAACCGTTGCTGTGTTCATCACCCTCTGGGTCTTCGCGCTTAAACTTAAAACATTCTACGATCTCGGCTATTCAGGAGACCTCTTCGTGAGCATTCAAGCTGCGCGAAGTTGGCTTGAGGGAAAAGGACTGCTCCAGGACAACTGTTTTGGAAACATCCTTGCCATTCATACCTATTTCATGCTCGTCCCGCTCGGACTCTTAGCAAAGCCGTTCGGCGCTCCCGGCTTGCTATTCGTGCTCGCTGTCTGCGTAGGAGCGGCTTATTTCTGGTCAGCTCGTGTTCTGCGGCTTCTTAGTGTCACTGGGCCCGTCGCGCTACTCGCGGCCGGGGTGATGCTCGCCTCACCGCTTTCGGTCGCGTTCTATCAAGAGGCTGGCTACGGATTCCAGGTCGAGCTTGTCGTCCCGGCGTTATGTTTAATCCTCTTTTATTTTCTGCTTAGGCGGCGAATGATCGAGTCAATTGTAATAGCGGTCGCAGTCTTCAGCGTGAAGGAAGATGCGCCAATTGCCGCAGCCATGGTAGCCATTGTAGCAGGCGTTGAGACGTGGTTCTCCTCATCAGGCGAACCTGCGCGCTATCGTTTCAACTTGCCCGCGGCGATTACACTTCTCTTGTCGGTTTCCGCGATACCATTGTTGCTGGCGATTTGCTGGTCGCAGTCGCCGACGGTGTACGCAGGTCATCCGGTCGATCGCCTCGCAGGTCATTCGGTAGATCGCCTGGGCATCGTGGCACCAGGAAGTTTGTCTGGTCCAGGAGCGGTTTTCGCCTTTGTTGCCTCGAATATCGCTCACTGGCTCGGTAGCAGCGTTGTCCGTAAATGGGTGTGGGTCATGATTGCTGGCAGCATGGGAACAATCTTGTTACGTCCGTACTACTTGGTTGTCGGCATCCCCACAACGGTGGTGGCATGGTTGATGAACCAGAATGACCTCTTGTTGGCGCGAAGATTTTTTCCAACGCAGACACTCCTTTGGTGTATTACGCTGGTAGGTTTTGCCTCCATTGCACGTAGCTTAACAAACTCCAGCAAGCAGACGCGGACCGTAGTGCTTACAGCCGCAATCGTAATCGCTACATTAGCAATAGCTGCACAATTTTTGCTCGTGCCGTGGTATGCCCGCGGGGCGTACCTTCTTCGTTCGACCAGCCTTTATTCGTCGTCAGAGCGACGACAGGCTGACGAGGTATTTGCCCGCTACCGTCGGGAAGGCAAGCCTGAGGAACCTGTTGTCGCTTCGTTTCTGCTTTTTCGCTATGCACATGACCGAAACCTCTTTTGGCTAAACCGCTTGTACGGGCGGCCCGCGCCGATCTGGATCCTTGGCGATAGCCTCGACCCCTACCCTCCCCTCAGGATCAGCTCGGACACCATAAGCGCCGAGTCTGGAATTCGGCTTGAAGATTATGGACTAGTCGACCGCCGCGGTCGCTTCGTGTTACTCAAAAAAAAGAGTAACCCGTAAGGAAACCCATGTCGTAGCTTACGTGTCGATCTCAACGTCGCCTTAGAGTTACCGTAAAGAAAGCCGCACAGAGACGCGGAAAGCGACGGCTGATGACGAGATCTGCTGAAAATAGCGCGCGATAAAGAAAATGTGGGATCGGCAACCTGCGCGAGATTCCTCCAGTAGCCATGTAGGACAGGGCGCTAAATGGCCGCGTCGAAAGAGTAGCAACATCGAAATTCTCGTTCAATCGTTGCAGCCAATCGCTCCGGCGAAAAAATATCAACCAGGGCAGTGCTTGATTAGCCGACGCTAACGGTCCAGAGACGTTTTTTAGTTCTGGCTCAGCAACGCAGCACTCGACTGGTTCGTGATGCAAATACCTAAAAATCAGACTCGAGATCGCGGAAAAAAAAGGCTCCGTCGCGATGACTTTGCCGCCGGGTTTCAACTTGGCGGCAGCTGCGTTGAGAAACGCGATTGGGCTTTTCAAATGGTGCAAGACATTGGTAAGAGTAATCACATCGAGGCTGTTGTCTTTGATTGCGTCTAACTTGCCGATTTCGTGGCAGTCAAAGACCAGATCGAGATAGTCGAGGTCGAGAACATCACTCGTGATGATATTCGGGTGAAATCGTTTTAAGGGCGAGGTACCACTTCCTATTTCCAGGATCGAAAGGGTCGCCGGATTCGGAAGGTGCTTGAACTGATCCCGGTAAAGTTCGCGATACCAAAAAAGAAGATTGCGGTTGTTGGTCAGGCGCTCGCGGTTACGCAAAGTCTTCAACCGATCTTCCGCCCGCTTACTTTGTTGCGTTATGGCATGGCTCATTTGAGCGCGCAGCTGTAGCGACTCCGTAGACCGTCAGCAAGCATGGAGACTAACAAGAAAGAGCAGTTGCCTACAGTGGATGCAAGGTTTCCTGCCCGAGAAACTTCAAACGCCGCGCAGCGAAGAGGAGCATGCGAAGAAGGATCACACCGTGGTGCCAGCGCCGAATATTGGTCGTTCCATATTTTCGCTCGCGATAATGGACAGGGATCTCAACAATCTTCAGTCCCATCCGGGCCGCGCCAAAAAGAAGATCGAAATCTCCGAACGGATCGAAATCTCCAAAGAATTCTCGTGTAGCCGCGAGGCGTTTATAGTGCGCTCGCGAAAGCACTTTAGTACCACACAGTGTGTCCTTCAAGCGTTGCCCAAGTACGAAAGAAAACGCGGCTGCGAAAAACTTGTTCGCCAGAACGTTGAAAAACCGCATCGCGTACTTTTCCATTGGATAGACCAGCCGGCTGCCGTTAACGAACTCGGCCTTGTTGGTGACAATGGCGTCGTAGAACTTCGGGAGTTCTTCGGGCGGTGTTGTCAGGTCTGCGTCGAGAATCATCAAAATTTCGTTGGTGGCCAGCTCGAATCCCGTCCGCACGGCATCGCCTTTCCCATGACCCTTCTGCTTCTCGATGAGGAGGCGATGCGGACCCTTGTAGACAGCGGCAGTCCGTTGAATTTTCTCCCACGTGTCATCTGTTGAATTGCCTTCCACGAAGATGATCTCGTCGCGCGGCCCCATCATCGGGCAACGAGCAAGGATGCTGTCGATGTTGCCAGCTTCGTTGCGCGCCGGAACGATCACAGAAACTGAAGGACGCGGTCCGCTCGCGGTGTTCAAACGGCGGGCGACCGCAATGTTTACCATGGTGAAGAGCCGAAAAAAAGGCAGCGGCACAAGATACGTGTTAAGAAAATTTGCCAGGAACGGGACGGGCAGAGGACAAAGCAACTTCATGTCCCGGCGAACGATTTCCAGGCCGGCAAGCTGACAAAAGTTTTCCAGGTCTTGGTGCGCGATCCAGTTCTGCTCTGGAGTGCGACCGCGAAGGCCCAGCCTGGAGGCCAAACGCGCCAGCGGTTGCCACAGCATGCTGTAGTAAACGAACAGGATTCGCTCCCCGCCAGCCAGGGATCTGCGCAGCTCAGTGAGCATCTCTTGGATGTCGCGTTCGTAGTGCACCGTCCCGTTTAACAAGATGCTAGCTGCCGGGCTCCGCTCGGTCCCGATGAGTTCTATCACGCTCGCAACCGCCCTGTAATTCGAGAATCGCCTGCCCAAACCGGCGCTGCGGGGATCGATCTCTAAAATCTCTTCTTCCGGGCGAACATAGAGCGAAAGGTAGGAAGCAAGCGCGTCATAAAAATACCGCCGCATGATTGATTCGCTGGTCTTTGCAAGGGCAGAGCCACCGTCGGCTGCGCGCGTCAAACAGACAGTCTGATGTCGATCGTCCGTTTCACCAGAGACATTCATATTGAGGTAGTGCGTCGGCGGTTGAAAGTCCCGCCGGCCTGGAAATCTATCTTAAGAAGGCCCGAAACCATTCGCAAGGCGCATCTCCGCTGACATCCTGCCTGCGGTGTAAGAGAATCGTCTGGTTGTCGGGTAGTTGTGGCCAGGTGCCATGTGGGGAGAACAAACCATTTGCTCACGCATAGCCTTTGCCTTAAAG
>JBKPRQ010000217.1:0-17107 GCA_046734635.1 Verrucomicrobiota bacterium | reverse complement strand
GGACCGATGTATTCGTATGCAACAAGCAGCCCACCTGGTTTCAGCGTTTTTCTAATTTGGTCGAGAACATGCTCGAGCTGGAAAATATGATGCAACGCTGCGTGCGCGTAAACGATATCGTACGTCTCGGCGGGCAACTGGACAGTGTTCAAGTCGGCGACTTCGTAGGTCAAACCATCCAAGCCTTCTGCTCCCGCAGTTTTCTTTGCGCTTTCGACGGCGTTCTCGGCAACATCCACGCCATGGATAATCTGGCAGAAATCGGAACGACGCAGTACGCGCTCGATGATGCCGAAACCGCAACCAAGCGATAGGGCTTTGATCGGTTTCGCGAAACTCGCTAGTAAACCGGCAGAATGATGAATCCAATCAATTGCAGGGTCCCCCGTGGCGCGCCGATTCATGTTTTCCGCAACGCCTGGGACCCGGACCCATTGCGTTTCAGAATCCCCGCTTTCGGGATCGCTCCACCATTCAGCCGCTTTTTGCGTGGCCTCACTCATAGATCCAACCAGTCATGATGGAGCGCCGACGCGCGCCCGCGATCCGTAATTTCTCAAAACATAGACTTTGCCTATGTTTGGCTTGGGCGGTGCCCACTTGCACCCACGCGTTCCATGAGCGGTCATGTTATGCCTTACTGGATTCTGTCGTCTGGGGCTTCGACAGAGCTTCGTGAAATAACGCTTTCCGAGACTTTGTTTTCTTCGAGGTTCCGGATGATCTGAAGGGCGTGTTGATAATGACTATCAAGGGTTGCCAAATATTGGACTCGGTCGGTAAACGTCGCTTCCAATTCACGGGCGGCCGCTGACGACGATTGGTCTGGTTGAGGCGTTTTCTGCAACTCGACATAGAGGTTTGTCGCCTCCTTAATAACCCGAGGATCGGTGGCAGGATCTTCAGCCACAAAGTCGGGCGGTACGTCGGAGCTGTTGATTTGGCAGCTGAGCGGCTCAAGACATTGAGCGCAAAATGATTCGCCAACAAAATCCAGCATGCAGCGGACCGCAGACTCCGGTTGATCGATCAAAGCATTATACGCAAAACGACGAACGACATTCGAACCGTAAGCTTGTTCGGCCTGTACGCACGCCTTGACGGTACGCAGCCAATATCTGTAGGCCTCCTCTTCATTCGCGACTAGCTGAGACCCTGCAAGGCGATGCATATTGAGCATCGAACGGACGACATCGCGCACGTTGCGCAGCACGTGGATGAATACCGCGTCTGGGAAAAGCTTTCTCAGGCCGTAAATATAGAACGAGTACTCTGGAGTGCCGTCCACCCAGCGCATCTTGGACCCAGGAATTGAACGCCTCATGAATTCGGGTAGCGAGGGAATCGCGGCGCGTGTTTTCTCCAGATCTTGCCGGTGCGAGAGAATTAGATCGTTTATGGCTCGGCCAAATTTAGAAAGGAGCTCATCCTGGGAAATATCCATCGCACTTAGGATGCTTAGATGAGCGCGCGCGGCGCCGATCCGGTGGGCAACCGCTGCGCTGGCAACAAAGTCTCCCATCCAGTTCGACTCTGGCACCGCGAATATGTTTGGGTGCTGGCCCAAACACCAGGTAAGAATGCTCGTTCCAGAACGAGGTGAGCCGACAACAAAGACCGGCTTGTTCATCCTATTTTGCATTCTGGTTCGCCTGGCTCTGACTCTGGTGCTTTTCCGCTCCGCATCCCGAGCGTGAGAACCAATCAATTCTACAATCAGTGCGCAACGTTTGCACGTAGCGGCTCATAGACGGCGTTTCATTCCAAGAATACTCACGAAAAAACTCGAGAGTATGGTTTGAAAGCCCAAGGAAGTCAGAGTCGCACCTGGAATCGCCCAACGCATGGTCACAGCATAATCGAGGTGTCCGAAGCCGACCGACTTCCATTGTAACACGGCTGCTCCCAGCAAGACCAAACCCGCCAGCAACGCCAGGCTGCCGATAGCCAAACCGCGCTCCAGGTACATCACCTTGAAAAACTGATCCATTCGCGGGTCTTTGGGTAACAATCCTTCATTGATGGCAAAGGTTTTCGCGCAGATGGCGAACAGAACAGATTGATAACCCATCAGAATGGCGAGACTGGAAAATAAAAGCGTGTGAGCATCGAAAGTAACGCCGCTGATTTTCAATCCGGGCAATGCCACGGCGTACCCAACCAGCCCCAGTAACCCTAGGAATAACCCCGGCACCAGAAAGATCCATCGCGGACTAAGCACGAGAAAAAAACGCAGGGTACGCCAGCCATCGCGAATTGTGCGGAGGTGCGGCGCCTGTGTCTTGCGTCCATCCGGATGGAGGGTAATTGGGATCTCTGAGATTCGCGCCCCGTATAAACTAGCCTTGATGATCATCTCTGTGGCAAATTCCATTCCTTCGCACCGAAGCTCTAATCGATCATACAGTTCCCGTGTGAATCCGCGCAGGCCGCAATAAACATCGTGAATAGGCACAGCGAACATATGCCGCGCCATTCCTGAGAAGAGCGGGTTCCCCAGCCAGCGATGTGAAAATGGCATTGCACCCGGCTTAATTCTTCCGCCGCCACTCGGCATGCGACAACCCATGACGAGTTCAAAGCCTTCTCGGAATTTTTCGACAAAGCGGTCCGCCTCTGAGAAATCATAGCTCTGGTCGGCGTCGCCCATGACAATCCATTTTCCGGACGCGGCGCGAATGCCTCCTGCCAGGGCGTTACCGTAGCCTTTTTTCTCTACATGAATAACGCGCGCACCAAATTCTTCGGCAATTTGGACTGACGCATCCTGGCTGCCGTTGTCCGCCACAAGAACCTCGCCACGCACGCGGGAGCGTTCGATACCCAGACGCGCCTTTTCGATACATGTTGCAAGCGTCTCCGCTTCGTTGAGACAAGGCATTAGAATGCTCAGTTCGATTGTATTGACCATGTCTGGATTTGGCAGCTTCAGCTTACGGAAATAACAGGGGTGGATAATGAAAACGACTGGAAAGTGGAAGTGAACTCCTTTTATTCCGGGAACCAAGAGGGTATTGAAGCAAGGCGAATAATCCGAATCAATATGTGCTCTCGAATAGGTTCGTATCGCGATCTAGATTTCATCGGAGTGCCACTGCGAGAACTACCATCACAGCCAGAAGCACGGTTGCGATAATTTACGCAAGCTGCTAACATCCAAGTTCCGCTCCTCTTTTGCGGGCGATCCCTTCTGGAAGTTTTTTGAAGATGCCTGATTCCGCACAGACGGATTACGAAGCCCGTGTTCGAGCCCAGATTGCGCAATACGCCAATCCAGAGGGCGAGCTCAAGCTGCCGCCTATTTATCATTATTGGGACGTTAAACATATTCGTCCCCGAATGTGCACGGTCCTTGGCGCCGCTGATGTTATGCTTTTTTTTACGGGCTGTGCGGTGGAGGCGTTTCGTCAACCCGGTGCCAGTCGCCGAATCGTCAGTCTGGGTGCGGGCGAGTGCGAGTACGAGATTACCCTGATCAAAAAGCTATTGGAAATGGGGGAGACTGACTTCACACTCGAGGCTCTGGAGTTATCGCCGTTGCGATCTGAGCGAGCCCGGGAAAGGGCACGCAAAGAGGGAGTAGGGCGGTACCTGACGATCAGTGAGGCGGACCTGAACAGTTGGGTACCGGAACGAAAGTATTCGATCGTTATTGCCAAGGACACCCTGCATCACGTTCTTGAACTGGAGCACCTTTTTGATTCCATTCACGAAGCACTGGAAGATGAAGGTACTTTCTTAACCAGCGACATGATTGGTCGAAATGGCCACATGCGGTGGCCTGAAGCGCTGGAAATAATTCAGGGAGTCTGGAAATTCATTCCGGATCATTACAAGACCAACCATCAACTCAGGAGAGTCGAGCAGACCTACGATAACTGGGACTGCTCAAAGCAGGGGTTCGAAGGAATTCGTGCACAGGATATTCTTCCATTGCTTGTCAAAAAATTCTCGTTTCGCAGCTTTCTCGGATTCGGAAATTTGCCTGATCTCTTCATTGAGCGCGGGTTTGGCCACAACCTGAGTGTGGATAATCCGCATGATACGGGATTCATAGATTTCATGGAGGATTTGAACACGTTGCTTATTGACCTCGGTTACTTGAAGCCGACGATGATACGCGCAGCTATGATGCGATATAAGTCAAATGCCCCGGCCACTCGATGTCACCGACACTGGACACCCGAATTCTGTGCGCGTGTTGCGGATCCCCGGCGAGATCAGCGAGTGAGTAGTAGTGCGTAAGCCCGTTGCGTCGTCGGCGAGCCCGTAAGATCGTGAGAAGCTTGTATCCCTTCTGGACTTTTGGCGGTCCACTTCGAGATCGTCTGATCTCAAATTGACGGAGCTATAATTTCCATTTATTCGAGCTCGTTCGGATGTACCCTCCGCACGATGAATCAGATCAACATTGGATCAGATGGAGAGTTCTCATTAGGAGGGGAAAATTTTGTGATTGAGGTCAATGCGCCGCTGAAAGACCGGCGCCCTTCCACGCGGGAGCGATTTACGATCGCGAAAAACGAGCCCTATATTCGTATTTATGAGGAGCTTGCTTCGAGCTTCTCGCCAAGGTCAATACTTGAACTTGGGATTTTTCAGGGAGGGGGCTACGTCTTCCTGGACAAGCTATTCAACCCCCGCCGCATGTCCGCGGTCGAGATTAAGGAAAAGCCAGTGGCGGCGCTAGTAAACTACCTTTCACGTACCGAAGATCGGTTTGTTCACTTCGGCACGTCACAGAGCGACGGTGAAATCTTGAGAGAGATAGTCCTGGGCGAGCTGGCGGATGAACTGGATCTGGTAGTGGACGATGCGTCTCACACCTATGAGGAGACAAAGGCGTCGTTCGAGATTCTCTTCCCATTGCTCCATCCGGGCGGCATCTACGTGATTGAGGACTGGAGTTGGGCGCACTACCCTGCATATCAATCAGCAGATGCTCCGTTTTCCGACCGCCACGCTCTGTCCAACCTACTGTTCGAACAAATCATGTTGCTGGCCTCTGCGTGGCTGATCTCTGAGATTCGTGTTTGGGCGTTTCTTTATCTCATTCACAAGGCGAAGAACCCGGTTGGCAGGATCGACGTCTCCCAGAGTCTCGAAAGCGGATCCGTTTTTGACCAGGTACTAAGCCGCGGCCGAAAATGGGATTTGATCTGAGTACGAATCCTTACCTTTCGCGAACGATTAGCGGCGAAACCAAAGTGATTCGTTTATTCTCAACCGGTCTTCGCAGGCTTTCGACGCATCCAAAAGCTGCCTCCAATCCAGGAATCCAAGGTTGGAAAAGTAGCTTTTAGATCTGCTTCGTAATAGGAGCTCAGGTAATAGTTCGCCATGAGTACCTCGAACTCAGAATTAAAGGTGAGAAATGCCTGTAGCAGATATTGCTCGGTCCAAAAGCGAAATTCGTCCATTACCCAGTCGCGCCGATAATCGAACGGCAAAAAGATGTCGTGGACATGTATGATGACACCTGGTTTGAGGCGTGGCAGAACTTCGAGGAAGAGATAATTGACGTCGCCGCCAATTTTCACTGTGTGGGAAGTATCGATAAACAGGATGTCGCCCGATTGAAGTTGCGAAAAGAATTCCAAATCAACGTCCTGAACCTTTTTCTCGATTAGCCGATCCAACCCGGCAAAGCCTTGCTTGAGAAACTCCTGCGGGAACGGTTCGATGCAAATGAGACCTTCGCTATTGCTTTTCATGGCGGCTTCGCTCAGGAGCAAGGAAGAAAGCCCGCTACCAACTTCAATGATCAATCGCGGCTGAAGGTGACGGACCATGCAGTAAGCAACCATAGCGTCTATGCCGCCGAAGAGGCTGTTATTAAGGTAAAACCGGGGCGCTCCACCGCTGGGTGTTGCTGGCAATTGATTGTATTCATCCCGGAATTTTGGAAACTTCTCTCGCAGCAAATTCAGTTGCAGCCCGTCGTTCATATTGATACCCACGAGTTTACTCGGCCGATCCCACAGCGTTTCAGGCAAAGTCCGGGTATCGGGAATGGGTTGATAAAAATGTACGGGTGTCACGTGAAAGCCGTGCTGCTCCCAAGCTGGAAACACGTCGCGAAACTTTCCACTGTTTAGGAAGAGAGGAACGACCGCGGCGATAAAGTTTGATAATGCGGCTTCTGCGTTTCCACGCAGGACTTCAGCAGCGACTTCGCGCGGAACTCGCTGTGCGGATTCAGTCTCGCGCGTGACCTTCACCGAGGCAATCGGCAGGTCGGGCCGGCTAGCAGGATAAAGCCGAAAGTCATAGACCTTCGAAGGCTCGATCCAGGAAATTTTCGCACGCCCGGATTGTCCTCGACTGAGCAGTTGTTCATGGTCAGGCGAAGTTGAAACACGTACTTCGCCTCCGGCCGGATCGCCAGTTTCCCACGAAATGACAACATGCTTCTCGCCAAAAGGAACAGGATTCGGCTTAGCACTGATTTTTCCAGTTATTTGTCCGGCTCGCTTTGACTGGCTCATTCTTGAGAATCCCGGTCAGCTTGTCGTGTATATGGCAACTTTGGTTTGTTCAACTGCTGCCGGTCGCTCCCCGGTATGGACATGGGGGTCACTAAATAGAACCTCCAGTTTCTGGCGAGCCGCGTCAGTCGAGTAAAGCGCGTGTGTGATTCTTAGGCCGTTCTGGGAAAGACGCGTCCAAAGTTGTTCCGATTCGTAGAGTTCTATCAATGCTTGCGCAAAATATTGCGGTTCGTCAACGACGAGAACGTCCTCGCGATCGGTAAGCTCCATTCCTTCTACGGCCAGCGAGGTCGCGACGACCGGCACGCCAAAAGCCATGCTTTGATTGATCTTACCTTTTACGCCTGCGCCGAATCGCAACGGCGCAACGGACAACCTTACGCTATCAAAGAACGGGCGAACATCTGTCTGTAATCCTGCGACGACAATCCTCTCAGTTGCGAGCGCAACGATTTCCGGAGGCGCTTTGTCTCCGATGATGTAGAACTTGACATCGCGCAGGTGCTCGCTCACCAGTGGATAGATCTTCTGCACGAAGAACAGAACAGCATCGATATTTGGCTTGTGCTGGAAGCCGCCGATGAAAAGATAGTCTCGGCGAAGTGCGAAGGGCGTTTTTGACCCGCAGACATCGACGATGTTTGAAACAAGTTGGATCGATTTGCCGGGGCACTTCTTTTGGAGCAGTTGCTGTTCGAACGGGCTCACTACCCAGGTTTCATCGGCTTGGTCGACCAAATCATATTCCAACTGCTCTTTCTCTCGCGCTTTGCGGCCCAGCTCCAGATCTCCTGTCAATTTTGCTTCGCCGTCTTCGCGAAGGTGATGAAGATCAACGGTATCAAAAATGATGCGGCTTTGTGGCGCATGCAGTCGGACGTCCGCGATATGTTTGCGCGCAAAATCGCATCGGCTTAACACCACTGCATCGAAGCTCGAGCCATGCGAGATGAGGTAATCGCGCACTGTTTTGATATAGGGATGGTGAACGACTTCAATCCCGCGCTTCTGCAGCTCACCCGTGTAAGGAGGAATATTTGCCAGATTATCCGGAATGAAAGTAACGCGATGACCGAGTTGATGAAGGAGCTTGAGAATCTGGAACATTCGAAGAGACCCTGAGTCCTGATCGGCTTTCGGAACGTGATGATCGACTACGAGGATGTTCTTTCGGCCTCGCGGAGCCTGCCGTAAAAAAGCCGAATCGCCACTGACTGGCTTTGTCTGCAATTCGGATGCCCATTTTTCTGCAAACGTCGACCGGTTAATCTCCTGATGTTTTTTTGTACCGGTTGCGAGATCGGTCCCGCCAGTTGCTCCCTCGTAGTGGATGACCTCGCTTAGCGGTTGATATAACACCTTGTAACCTGCTCGGCGCGCCTTAAACGCCAGGTCGGTGTCTTCGTAATACGCGGGGGCATAGCGCGAATCGAAACCGCCGACGGCATTAAAAAGAGCCTTTGGAATCGCAAGCGCCGCAGCAGAGCAATAATCCACTTCGCGCAGGTAATTGTATTCGGGTTTTTCTGGATCATCAGACTTGCCATAGTTCCATCCCGACGCGTCGCGCCAGATGATTCCACCTGCTTCCTGCAATCGGCCATTCGGATAAAGAAGCTTTGAGCCAACGATGCCGGCACGCGGCTCCTCGGCGAAAGTATCGATCAACGCAGTTAACCAGCCTGCCTTTACAAGTGTGTCGTTATTTAAAAAAACCAGGTATTTACCGCGGGCAGCTTCTGCACCGCGATTGCACGAGGCAATGAAACCGGAATTCGTTTCATTACGCAAATAGATAGTCCCTGGCATCCGCGGGACCGCCTCCGCAGTGTCGTCCGTCGAACAATCATCCACCACGATCACCTCAAAACGCTCCGTTCCCAGATGCTCCTGCAGAGAAGCGAGACAGGCCTGAGTAAAAAGGAATTGATTGAACACTGGAATGATGATTGAAATTTCCACCTCCTGATGAACCGGAAACTCAATTGGACGCGTGGGCACCGGAGGCTCGTTAGGCGAAAGCCGCTGCCTGCGACTTAAATCCGCACCTGAGATCAGGGCCTGAATTTCGTCGTCAACGGCAGCAATCTCTGGATGGGCGCCACGCCAGTCCTGGTAAGCCGAGACGATTTTTTCCAAGTGCCCATACCCTAGTAAGGTTCGCGACTTCTTGGGAGAAAGCTTTGCCTTTAATGCTGCAACCGGATTTGCGATTAGCCAGCGTGCGGAAGAGCGAAGCCGGCCTGCCGCATGGCCAGCTTCATCCAAAAACCGGGACAGCTTCTGCGTAGCCTTTAACTGCTGACGCAGACGACTTCTTAGTTCCTCTCCGAGCGCATCGCTTTCGGCAAGGCTAATGCTCTTGTCGCGAAGAAGATCATTAGTCCGCTCCAGGTTGGCATTGATCTGCTCGATGTGGGCGCTGAGTTCCTCAACTTGCGATTTGTGCCGAGCCTCCACTTGCTCCAGATGGGCACGGAGTTCCTCAACCTGCGATTTGTGCCGAGCTTCCGCCTGAGCAAGGAGCTCTTGGTAATGTTGCTCGATGCGCGCAGCCCTTTCAGGAACGATTGCGTTCAGGCGGGTGACGGACCCGGCAAGCAAGTCGTGCTCATCCGGTTTGATGTTTTGCTGCGTGTTAGCCGGCTGGATCTTAGTTTCGAGTATGGCTGACGTTTCAGCAGTTAAAGCGCGATAAAGCTCAATTACTTCCGGAGCGACGCGGGCATCAATGAGGTGCTCGATAGTGAAACGAGCGTGACGTCTTCGCTTTTTTACCAGCGTCGCTGCGTGATGAACTTCGACTTCAGGCAAACCAATGAACTCCGCGATTCGTCGCAACTCCGTTTCCGGATCTTCGAAAAACAAATCATAATGCGTAACCAGTCGCTCCTGGCTACCGGCTGCCTCGATCACACGGCGGTTATAGATTTCCCAGAGGCGCAAACCAAAGGAATAGGAAGTTCCGTTTCGCTCCTTCATCGAATATGCGACTTCGAGTGGATTGCGAACCATGATCAGCGTTTTCATGCCGGGCAGCAGTTCTTGCCAGAATGGCAGCGTCAAACTGTTGCGCGGATCCTTCCAGCCCCATGGACCCTTCGAATTGAACGTTTCTGTGAGCAGCCGTGCTTTCATGCGCACGGGATCGAGGCGCGGATCACTGAAATTCTCGTCAACTCTTGGCGGCAGATCCCATGCGCCGCCTAGCTCGTTCAGCAATTCGTCGTTCACTGCGACGAAGCCCAGATGTTCCCAGAACCCATCGGGATTATCAGCCTGCGCGGGCATCAATTCGTTCTTCGGGCCGAGATAGAGACCACAGGCGTGCAAGAGCCTTGTGAGCATCGATGTTCCCGAACGGTGTGCTCCGGCAATGCAAACCGGTGTCTGGCGGCTATTTTTCACTCAAAACGCTTAAACAACGATGGTCGGCGCAGCGCGTCAAGCCGATTACTGGGACCTAAGCGCGACCGTCGGATGCGGCAACGGTATCCCCGGAATCCCAGCTGACACTGTAAATCTTTCGTCGCGCAAATCTCAGCTACATCTAAGTTCAAACATGCAGCGAAATGACAGCCGCGGATCCGACGAAATTCGGCTGGTCAACTTCGACTTGAACGTCGCGCCGCATGCGAGCGGTTCGGTGTTGGTCTCAGTCGGCCAAACACGCGTCATCTGTGGTGTCACGATCGACGAGGCAGTACCGCGCTGGATGAAAGAGCAGGGAGTGACTGGCGGCTGGCTTACGGCTGAGTATTCGATGCTTCCGTACTCGACGCAGACTCGAAAACCGCGCGACGTCGTGAAAGGTCGGCTCGATGGACGCAGTGTAGAGATTCAACGGTTGATCGGTCGTTCGTTGCGAGCGGTCGTCGATTTGGAAAAGCTGGGGCCGCGCACGATTTGGGTCGATTGCGATGTCTTGCAGGCCGATGGAGGAACGCGCACCACTGCAATCACCGGAGCCAGTCTCGCGCTCGCCATTGCCTGCCGGAAACTTGTGAAAGAAAAAAAACTCGACGCTCCTCCCATGCAAAAATTGGTCGCCGCAGTGAGTGCAGGCATTCTGGATGGACAGCCGGTCCTGGATCTCAATTATGAAGAGGACAAACTTGTCACCGTTGATTTCAATCTTGTGGCTACCGAAGACGGCGAATTCGTAGAAGTGCAGGGATCTGGTGAAGAAGCGACCTTTTCAGGATCGCAATTGGACGAGATGCTGGGGCTCGCACGAAAAGGCATCGCAGCATTGATCGGCGCGCAGCGCGCTGTTTTGGCGCGAATCATGGTGTCGCCAGCGGAGAGGTAGCTGATAGTCTGATAGAACGCTTACTCCGGTAACTGTCGAACTCGCTAGTTGAGCGTTGGATGTTGGTGTCGAGCGTTCGGCGTTTTCTGAAGATTTGCCGGCCTGCGTTCTGTGAGCTAAGCAACCACCGTTCATGAAACGGGCGCTCATCACCGGCATTACTGGTCAGGATGGTAGCTATCTGGCGGAGTTGCTCCTGGACAAGGGCTACGAAGTCCACGGCATTATTCGTCGCGCCAGCACGTTCAATACGTCGCGTATCGATCATCTTTACGCAGATCCCCACGTCAACGGCGTAAGGCTGTTTCTGCATTACGGAGACCTCAGCGATTCCGTAAGCCTGGTGAAGCTTCTTTACGAGCTGAAGCCCGACGAAATCTATCATCTGGGAGCGCAGAGCCACGTGCGCGTGAGCTTCGATATTCCTGAGTATACCGCGGACGTCACGGGTGTGGGCACCATCCGCATCCTGGAGGCAATTCGCGAAGCTGGAACACGTTCCCGGTTTCTTCAGGCATCGAGCAGCGAAATCTTCGGCAAAGCGCAGCAGGTGCCGCAAACGGAGAGGACACCGTTTTGGCCACGCAGCCCGTATGGTGTCGCAAAGGTTTTTTCATATTGGGCGACCATCAACTATCGGGAGAGCTACGCTCTTTGCGCGAGCAACGCGATTATGTTCAACCACGAAAGCCCGCGACGCGGTGAAACTTTCGTCACACGCAAGATCACGCGCGCTGTTGCAGCGATCAAACACGGCCTGCAAAAGGAATTGTTCCTCGGCAATCTGGACGCGAAACGCGATTGGGGTTTTGCACCGGAGTACGTTGAAGGCATCTGGCGAATTTTGCAGCTTGGCGAAGGCGACGATTTTGTACTGGCTACCGGCGAAGCCCACACGGTGCGCGAGTTTGTCGAAGTCGCTTTTGCCCATGCCAACCTGGACTGGAAACAATTCGTCAAACACGATCCGCGCTACGAGCGTCCATCAGAGGTGGATATTTTGGTCGGGGACGCTTCGAAAGCGAGAAAGAGTCTGGACTGGCAACCGAGAGTTCGCTTCCACGAACTGGTTCGCATCATGGTGGATGCGGACATAGCGTTGCTGTCTCGGGAGACGCCGAGAAAGCATCTCGGCAAGTTGCCTTGATGTAGCCGCTTCGCTATGCAAAGCGCGGTGCTGAGCTTCCAAATACCCCGTGCATTGAGCCGCCCACAGGGCGGCTGCTACGGGCTTATCGCATCACAAATGGCGCCGGATTCGTGTCAGCCATCGAGTGAGCCGACACAAGACTCGGAACCGCGGCGGCGAGCGGCACGGTGACGATCGTGACCGCAGCGCCTGTTCCTACGATATCGTACAAATGTATGATGTCGGTCGACCGCATCCGGATGCACCCATAACTCGCAGGCATTCCAATGCGTCGCTCCTCTGGCGTCCCGTGAATGTAAATATCCCGGGAGAACGCGTTGGCGTTTTGGGCCTCCAGTCCACGCAGCCAGAGAATGCGTGTTACGATTGGATCACGGCCCGGCGAATCCGGCACAACGATTTCGCCGGTGCGACGCCGATCCTTGAATACTGCGCCGGGCGGTGCGTTATCGCCAATTTTTTGAGCGATCTGCATCTTACCCAAGGGCGTAAAACGGCTGCCCCGCCAGTCGCCTAATCCGAACTTCGACGTAGAGACTGGATAAATTGCCACGACGTTGCCGCGATCAATGAGAGCGAGCTTTTGTTCGCGCGTGCTGACGACGATCTGATGCTGGGTATCTGGCGCTGCACAGGATGCGAGAAAGACAGCGAGAAGCAGCAGGTAGGAACGGGTCGCCGAGCCGTCCGTTCTGGCGCGCGTTTTCGGCGCGCCCGGCGGTCGCGCCCTACCATTATTTGTGTCCTTCATCGATTGAACTTAAAAAACCCTTCCGCGGTTTCGGTCGTTGCCTCAGCAAGTTCTTTCAGAGGAATCTTTCGCGCCGCGGCAATTGTTTCTGCCACGATACGCGTATACGCAGGTTCGCAGCGTTTTCCGCGGAAAGGGACAGGCGCCAGATATGGACAATCGGTCTCCACCATGAATTTCCAGAGCGGGATTTGTGCCGCAATTTCTCGCACAGCCGCGCCGTTTTTGAAAGTGACAATTCCAGTGAAGGAAATGAGATGATCAAGATCGAGAACTTCATTTGCCTCATCAAGCGAACCGCCGAAGCAATGAAAAACGCCGTGCACTTTTCCCGTGTAAGGCCGCATGATTTTAAGCGTGTCTTCCCAGGCGTCGCGCTGATGGATCACCACGTTTAGCCCCAGTTCCACCGCGAGATCGAGTTGCTGCTGAAATAAGCTTGCCTGTTTTGCCTTGTAGGCGCCGTCGCGAATTTGCGCTTCGATTTCTTCGTCGGTCTCAGTCCGGAGAGCGGTCATGACCTGGACTTGTTCTTCCTTCGCTACTTTTTCGCTTGGCAGACGGTGGTAATCGAGCCCGGTTTCGCCGATCGCCACCACGCGCGGGTTCTTCGCCAGCTCGCGCAATGGCGTGATCACATCGTCCTCTGCCGCTTCAACTGAAGTTGGGTGCACACCGATTGCCGCGAAGACGGCCGGATGTTTTTCTGCCAGGTCGATCGCGTGCCGGCTGCTTTCCAGCGAAGTAGCGATTGTGATAATGCGCGTGACGCCTGCCTCGTTTGCGCGATGCAGGACATCGTCGAGATCATTGGCGAAATCCGGGAAATCCAGATGGGCGTGAGTGTCGACTAGTTGATAGTTGAGTGTTGATTGTTGAGAGTTCACAGGTCTTCCTTCTATCAACTCTCAACTAACGACTATCAACTCTGGATTTACCATTCAATAATCGTGCTGGCCCAGGTTAGACCGCCGCCAAACACGACCATCAAGACATAATCACCCGGCTTGATCCGCCCGCTGCGGTTGGCTTCGTCCAATGCGATCGCCACTGCCGCAGCCGAGGTATTGCCGTAACGATCGAGATTCACAAACATCTTATCGCGCGAAATACCCAGTCGATCCGCGATTGCTTCCATGATGCGGAGATTCGCCTGATGCGGAATCACGCAGGCAATGTCGTCGATGGAGAGTCCAGCCTGGGCGAGGACTTTTTTGGCCGCATTCAGCATCGCGATGACAGCCTGTTTGTAAACCTCCTTGCCCGTCATGTGGATCGTTGCCAGATGCTTGTCTGCATTTTCTCGTGTGATTGGACAGCGGGAACCACCACCCGGCATGAACAAAATATCAGTGTACTCGCCGTCGCTGCCGATGTGAGTGGCGATAACGCCATGCGCACTGCCGCGGTGACGCAAAATCGCGGCGCCGGCACCGTCTCCAAAAAGGACGCAAGTATTGCGATCGGTCCAGTTGGTGATCGATGTCAATTTGTCGGCTCCGATTACAAGGACGGTGTCGTGCGTATGAGAGGTGATGAATTGTTGCGCGATTTCCAAGCCAAAAAGAAAGCCTGCACAGGCTGCCGAAACATCGAGACAAGCGGCGTTAGTTGCCCCGATCTTCTTCTGAACGAAGCAGGCCGTGGCTGGGAAAAGCATATCGGGAGTGGCCGTTGCCACCAGGATAAGATCGATTTCTTTGGGCGAAATCTTTGCCTGTTCGATTGCCTTGAGCGCCGCTTTGGTTGCCATATCGCTGGTGTTTTCATCTTTGGCGGCGATACGGCGTTCCTTGATACCGGTCCGAGTGGTGATCCACTCATCGCTGGTATCGACCATTCGCGAGAGATCGGCATTCGTCAGAACTTTTTCCGGCACGTAGCTTCCGGTACCGACGATTGAAACCGTGCGGATCGGTTTATCGGAGCGCGGGCTCGAGCGAGGCTGTCGTTTCATGGTAACGGCGAATCTCCTCGACGATATGCGGGTTCACATGATGTTCAATCGACTCGGCCGCAACACGCAGCGCGTTTTTAACAGCCAGCGGCGTGCTCGCGCCGTGCGCAATGATGCAAATGCCGTTAACGCCAAGCAGCGGACTTCCGCCATATTCTTCGTAATTCGTCTTGTCCTTAATGGTTCCAATAGCATCCTTCGCGAGAATTGCGCCGACTTTTCGCATCGGTGTTCGCATGAGCTCGTGCTTCAGCCATTTAAACATCGCTACCGCAATCGATTCGCACGTTTTCAAGATCACGTTGCCAACGAATCCGTCGCACACGACAACTTCAACGGGATCTTCAAAGAGGTGACGGCCTTCTATGTTGCCGACGAAGTTAAGCGAACTTGGCTTCAACATCTTGAACACTTCCTTCGTCAACTCGGTCCCCTTCACGTCCTCGTCGCCAAGCGAGACCAAGCCAACGGTTGGGTTCTTATAATGCAGAACATGACGCGAGTAGACCGAGCCCATGAAGGCGTATTGAAGAAGATGTTCGGGACGGGCATCGATGTTTGCGCCTGCGTCGATCAAAACGAACACATTGGTTTCCGTCGGAAGCACCGCCGCGATACCTGGTCGATCGATTCCCGGCAATGTGCGGAGTTTGATCGTGCCCGCAGCGACGGCCGCACCGGTGTGTCCAGCGCTCACCACCGCATCTGCATCGCCGTGCTTTACAAGATCAACAGCACGGCTGATCGATGAATCCTTTTTTCGACGAACAGCTGTCCAGGCGCGATCGCTCATGTCCACCACCTGGGTGGAATGAACGATCTCGATCCGCGAATCGTTACATTGATGCTTGCGCAGCTCGGACTCGATCTGCGTGGAGTCTCCCACCAGATAAAGTCTGTTGATCTGCTTGTAATCGCGCAGCGCCATAACGGCACCGGCAACGAGGTTGGGCGGGCCAAAGTCACCGCCCATCGCGTCGAGGGCGATCTTCATCGGTGCGAAACTTTGCGGACTTTAGCCGCGAAATGCAACTTATTTGCCCTCAAGCGTCAGCACCTGGCGCCCGCGATAGTAACCGCATGAGGGGCAAGCGATATGCGAGGGAATAGTGCTCCCGCACTGGGGACATTTGTTCAGATGCGGGGCATGCCAGCGGTTCGCCGCTTTGCGCGTGCGCAACCGCATCTTGGATGTTTTGCGTTTTGGGACTCCCATGGCAGGGACTTACGAAAGCATATTTGACGAGGAAAACAATGTTGAAGCCTCAAGAGGTTTCCTCATTCCGAGCGAAGTCGAGAATGGAGCGGCTTGAGAAGTGGCGATATGGACGGGAGGGCCGCAAGACTGAGCGAACGGGAGGTGAGCGAATCAAATCCGGTAGCATTACCTAAAAGTGACTCCACGGGGTCCTTCGACTCCGCTTCGCTTCAGGATTACAACGCGCTTAATTCAGCGATTTAACTTCAACTTGTCCAGCGCACTCCAATCGGATTTGCGCTTTAGATTTTCCTCCGGTGTTTCCGGTTTTTTCCCCTTGCAAACACGATTGCCATCTCTGTCGCAGCGTGGATGCGCCGGCAAATTGAGCAAGAGGTCCTCGCGCATGAACGGTGTCAGGTCGACCGTCTCGGGTCCGTGCAGTTCCGTGTGCACAGCAAACGCGGGCACGTGAACGTCGCGCACAAAATTCTCCAGACACGATACGCAACGCAGTTCCACCGGTTGTGACAGAGAGCCTCTTGCCCAAAGGGCCCCTCCGGCAATCCCCACGTCGATGTCATAAAGCAGCGGGCCGGCACAACGAATTCCTTCTGCTTCAAGGTCGTGGATCGGACAATCCTCGTCCCCGTCCAAATGCAAGCCCTGAGCAGGAATTTGTTTGAGATGAATTTTCATTCGTCAAACCTTTCGAACGTCATCAGCTAAATTTCCTCCCGAGTGCCTTGGCAACGCAAGCCGGGACAAAACCGGAAACATCGCCGCCGAGGCGCGCGATTTCTTTAACAATGCGAGAACTCAGATAAGTGTATTCCTCCTTCGGCATGAGAAAAATTGTTTCTACCGCGGCGTCCAGTTTCCGGTTCATCAGCGCCATTTGAAATTCAAATTCAAAGTCGGAAATCGCGCGCAAGCCGCGGACCACAGCTCCAGCTTCCTCTTTCCTGGCGAATTCGACGAGTAAACCTTCGAACTCAGCGATTCGCACGTTGTTGATTTTTCCCGCTGTTTCGCGCAGCAAATCGAGACGATCCTCCAGTGAGAAAAGAGGTTGCTTCTCGTCGTTGTGGGCCACGGCCACTACCACCTCGTCGAACAATTTTCGGGCACGCTCGATCACATCGAGGTGACCATTGGTGATCGGATCAAAACTGCCAGGGTAAATCGCCCGCCGCATGAAAGGAAACTGACGCATGAAGGGTAAAATGGAAAGCAAATGACGAATGA
>JBKPRQ010000216.1:0-8346 GCA_046734635.1 Verrucomicrobiota bacterium | reverse complement strand
GCGCCTCGCGCCGCCGTGAGCCCGGCATAAATGGCGGCGCTTTGCCCGGAATTTTTCTCGAAACGAATCACTCGAACATTCCCCGCAGGTTCGATCCGCTCCGCTGTACGATCGACTGATCCGTCGTCGACAAAAATGATTTCGTAATCGAGTCCTGTGAGCGCAGCGCGCAATTCTTCCTGCAAAATAGGCAGGTTCGCTTCTTCGTTATAAAGCGGTACGACCACAGAGAATACCGGCGAATTTGTCACCTCATTCATAGTGGAAGTGTGCGGTAGTTTCGACAGAGGAACACTTGCCAGGTTCGCAGCGGTTTTCCGTAGCGCGATACTTGAATCGTGCCAACCAGCTCCGTCGTTTGGAAGCCGGCTTTGATATTGTGCGGCACGCGTTGCTTTTCTCCGTCTCGAATAAAGAGCGCGTCGCGTCCAACGAACAAATTGACCCCGTTTTCTTCGGTGTAAACTTCGCTCTCTGGCCGGGAAGCGGCCGGCTTCAGTTCGACAAATTCATCATAGCGCGGCCAAAACGAGAATTGATTCACCATGTCCTGCGATTCAGGAATGTACGCCGACGGATGACCCGGACCTTCGGTCCGTTTGTCGCGGAGATAAAATGAAATTTCCGAAGCCCGGTCACGCGCGTCAGCAATAAGAAAAAGTTTTTCGCCCAATTTTGTTTCGAGATCGCTGCGCATTGTTTCCAACGCGCGCGTGGCGCTTTTCCAACCACGCATTCGGTCGCTTGGGTCGCTTCGCTGAAACTTGTATCCAGCCACGCGCAACAAGTCTGTATTCAGTGCCACTGCGCTCATGGTCAACCCAATCAATACCGCGATGCCCGCGCCGAGGCGTAGAAGGGGACTCGCCTCAAGGCGCTTCCACCAATAATAAATCGCCAGCAATCCAAAACTGAGGAAAGCGAGCCCATCCCAATTCGGCGCCGCAGCTTTGTTCAACGAAAGCAACAAATAAAAAAGAAACACGGGCAACCCAAACCACATCAGAAATAGAACCTTGAATTGCTGATTCACTCGTCGCCAGCTTCCAATGACACCCCACGCCAACGCCAGGAATAGGAATGGCGAATAAGCCAGAAAATGTTCGCCAATAAACGAAAGAACTTCGACAGGGTGCAAACCAAAACCGTGCTCGATACCGCCGCGCGATCGCAGATGCGCAAGCGTAACCCACGCGTGCTGCTTGTTCCACACGATCGGCGGCACCGTGCAAAGAGCGAACGTCCCGAGCAACAGGTAAAATCCGGGACGTTTGAATTCGTGTCTGAATCGAGGCGCCAGGCTCAACACCAAGACGATTGAAACAAGTTCCAGCGCGTTGGTGTATTTGGACAGAAAACCCAGCCCGATCAGAAGTCCGGTCAACGGCCAGAGCCAGGAAAACTGCGGACTTTTTTCCAGCGCAAACCAGAATGTAACCATTGCCGCAAGCCAGAAAAAAATCGACAAGGCGTCAATCGTCATCACAAACGCGCCGATGTTAAAAATGGGCGTAACGTTCAGCGCGACGACGGTCCATAAACTTGCAGTGGCGTTAAAGAGTCGGCGCCCAAAATAAAACAAGAGCAAGCTGGTGCCGGCGCCGAGCAAGGGACTGAAAAAGCGCACTCCGAATTCATTCGGCCCAAAGACCGCAGTACTTGCACGAATGGCAAACGCAATGGCCGGACCTTTGCTGAAGTACGCCGGGGCGAGTCGCTCCGACCACATCCAGTAATGCGCCTCGTCGAATTCGAGATCGGTTGTTGCCAACATCGACAGCCGAACCGCCGTCAAAGCGAGAATGAAGAGCCAGACTGCGCGCGTTGAACTCATGAGGAATGTTCCGGCGCGCTTGGTGATCGCTCCCGGGTCATGGGAGCAGCGATCAAAGTTGGATGGCGACCAAACAACTCAGGCATCAATCTGGGGCCTGATGTTCTCCAAATCACTTCGAACAAGCCGAGCAGGAGCAGTGCTTCACCGCCTGCCAGAAAAAATGTCGCCATCACGTCGGTGGGCCAATGCGCACCCAGGTAAATTCGCGAATAACCGACGGCCGCCGCGACGAACCAGTAAACCCAGCCACGGCGGCGGTAAAACATTGTGCAAAACATCGCGATTACGCTGTTGGTGGTTACGTGTCCCGAAGGAAACGACGGTCCCGACCGGTTGCGATCAGACGAATCGGAAAATCGAATGGTCGGTTTCTTAAAGAGAGTCAGGAACGCCGGGCGTGTCCGTTGCAACTGCACCATCCGCACATTCTGCACATGTTTGGGCCGATGGCGATCTACCGTCGACTTTAGCAAACCGGTGACCTGACTTGTGATCAGAAGAGACAAGACAACACAGATGACGAACGCACGCGCGCGAAATCCGCCAAGTAAGAGCGCGCTCACTCCGATCGCGATGAACAACGGCTCCCAAATCGAACTATCGCTCAGGGCCGCCATGAACAAGTCAAGCGCCGGACTCGTCCATTGTTGATTGATGAGATGAAAGATGGACTGATCCATGCAAACAAGCGGAACCGCGCCTTAAGCTTTAATCGTTAACCTTTCATAAACAAATGCGGTACAATGACGAAGCGCTAATGACGAATGACGATAGAAGCTCGAATGCCGAAATAACGAAGATGCCATTCGGACTTCGTCATTCCTTCGTCATTTGCCTGGCGTTCGCTACGTTGCCGCTTTTTGCCGATCCCGCGCCTTCTGCGAAGGACATTCTCGCCTCGGTGCGCATGATGGAGGCGCGACAGCAACTCGATCTTGAAGGACAACTTCGCCAGGATAACGTGGTGGTTCCGTTTCACCTCATCCAAAACGGACCGCTGATTCGCTATTCCTTCGTCAATCCGAATGAAGTTTTACAACTGCGTCTCGGTGAAAACAGCTCGCGCCTTGATCTTGTGACCGGTGGCGACACCGAGCAATTTTCAGCCTCGAAGCTCAAGCAAAAAATTCGCGACACCATCGTGACCTACGACGATCTGGCGTTTAAATTTCTCTATTGGTCAACGGGGCGTGTCTTAGGCGAGGAAAATGTTCGAACTCGCAATTGTTGGAAGGTGCAACTGCGGGCGCCCTCGCGCGAATCGCAGTATTCCAACGTATTGCTGTGGATCGATAAGGCGGGCGGCGCGCTGATGCGCATGGAAGGCTACGATTGGAATGCTCAACTGGCCAAACGCTTCGAAGTGGTCTCCGCTCAGAAAATAGAAGGCCGTTGGTTTCTAAAACAAATGCGCGTCGAAGAACTCCAGCCCGGGACTAATCACGTGTTGTCGCGAGCGTATCTGGAGATCAAACGATAGCGATGCCGCGAGATCTGAACCCAGTGCGATTCATTGGTGGACATGCCGTCATGCAAAAAAAATCGGGAGAGCCGCGCACCAGGCACGTTCTCTCCCGATTGGATAATTCCGTTTGTCAGCGCGCGCGATGCTCTCCGGATTTTGCGCCGCTTACTACCAGTCTGCGGCCGAGGAATTCCTTATCGTGCAATTCTTCCACGGCGCGTTTCGCTTCGTCGACGGTTTGCATTTGTACAAAGGCAAAACCTTTCGAGCGTTGGTTATGGCGGTAACTTACGACTTCGGCAATTTGAACGTGTCCGACCCCGTTGAACAATTCAAACAGATCGCTCTCGGTCGCGTCGAAAGACAGGTTGCCAACGTACAGACGCGGCGAAGTTACTTCAATCCGTTCGGGTTTGCGTGCCGGTCGTGACGGCTGGGCACCGTTGCGAGCGATTACTTCAGGCTTCGTCGTGCCATTTCCAAAAAAAGCAGCGATGCGCTGCCAGAATGTCTTTTTTTGCTCCTTTACTTCTTCTCGCTGACGACGCGCGGGACCGTTGCCACGGCGTCGGGAGCCGCCGCGCGAGCGGTGCGAGCGTCTCCCACTTGAATAAGAGTTCATGTTTGTCCTTACGTTTAGTCCAGTTGTTATATGGGCGGAGCGTCCCGAAGGCATTCGGGACACCGTCCGCAGCGCGCCAATCATCCAGAGTCCATTCAAACAAGGCACTCTGCGACGCCGTTGGAAACTCCGCCTCGTCGAGCCGGGATTGGACTTGTCCTAAACGGCGAGCCTGCGCACTCAAGCAACGAAGCAGCCAGGGTGCAAAACTCCACACCGTGGTATCGAAAAATCTGAATCGTCGTAGAAAACGGAGGCACGGAAAACCGAACAAGAATCCCGACATCTCGGGCGAATTATGGCCTGCTTCGGACGCTATTGCAAGTCCGAGGCCACGCGAGACATTAACCGCGCTTTTTCTCGCGGGGTCATCCTGATCCCGCAGTCGAGGGAGAAGGACGTTAGCGTGTCACTTGGTCGCGCAGTGAGTAGGCGCGCGACTTCAGGTATTCTCGAGGACGTTCACCGCGGATCGGTCGCATGAAGTATCGGAGCTCGCGTCCACGTAGTTTTGGCTCGTAGCCGAATTCCGGCATGAGATCGCGGCAATGCCATTCCACCCATCCGATTTCGTCTTCGGACAGCTCGCCCTTCCAGCGCGTTGCCGGCTCTGGACTGATCTGCGAAAAGTTGATGCGCGCTGCCGAGTTACCGCTCCAAAACTGGCCCACCTTTGTCGGCGTCAATACTGTTCTCTTGTCGAAATTGATCTTAAGAAAAGCGCAAACCTCTTCCATCGTCCTGGCCGGTTCGCAGACCAATTGTTCATACGGCACGACAAGACCCGGAACTTCGCCATTGCGCACACGCCTCGCCAGTCGGGCGGCAACCAGCCAGTGGGCGATCACGTAATAGGTTGAGAACCTTCCCGTTTGTCTTGTTTTCTCCAGCGCGATTTGCGCCGCAAGAATGGCACGCGGATCGCGCATGGTGACCAGAATTTTTGCGTGCGGAAAACGCCTCAGAATTTCTGGAATGTGATTACGATTGGCCGGAGTTTTTTCCACCCAACGGCTAATGGTGTCGAGCGGGCGTTCCAGGGTAGCGGCGTACGCTTTGACCATCAGCACGAGCAAATCTTCCTGCGCGTTGGCGGGATCGAACGCGTCCCGCTCGAAGGTCTCCAGAAATTTGTCGCGTGGGAACGTCGCGTAACTGCGCTTGCCCCATTTGCACGGCCCGCCGAAGAGCACATTCGACAGGGATTGTTTGGTCAAATAATCAAACTGCGCACGGCGCCCGCGCGGCGCATACTTCGTGAGCACTGTGGGGAAATAGGCTGTCTCTTCCGGCAATACGAGCAACTCGGAGTGATTATCGAGCAACGCAACCAAAAGCGTCGTGCCCGATTTCGCTTGTCCCGCGATGAAGCAGGCGCGTTGATCGAACGGTAGAGCGTCCATGGACATCAATTAGTGCGCTAACTCACCACGTCGCTCGAACAACGTTTTCGCGTGTCATCCCGCGCGCAGCGAGGGACCTCGCAATTGCTGCTGCGATTACTCAAGCTACCGAGTGTACCCATCCGTGCAATTGAGGGGTCCTTCACTTCGTTCAGGATGACACCCTTCCGTTACTTCGCCGACTTTAAGAACCAATCGATGAACTTCGGCAGGCCCTCGTTTAACTTGGTGGTCGGATTGTAACCAAGCAGCTTTCTCGCTTTAGAAATATCCGCGCAGGTCAGCGGCATGTCGCCTGGTTGCTCCGGGAGCTGATTGATTTTGGCTTTTTTCCCGAGCGCATTTTCGATTGCAACGATCAAATCTTTCAGCTGGACCGTATCGCTCTCACCGAGATTAAAGATGTCGAAAACCGGGCCGTCGTATTCGAGCGCGGCCATCGTTCCCTGAATTACATCGTCGATATAAGTGTAATCGCGGCGCGTTGTCCCGTCGCCGAATTGATCAATTGGCTGTCCGGCATGAATGCGTCTGGTAAACTGATGAATCGCCAGGTCCGGTCGTTGCCGCGCACCGTACACCGTGAAGTAACGGAGCGCCACGATACGCAGTTGATAAAGATGCGAGTAAGTCGAGCAGAGGAATTCGCCGGCAATCTTCGTCGCAGCATATGGGCTCAATGTTTGGGCCAGATGTTGATCTTCGGAAAAGGGCACAATCTTCGAGGCGCCGTAAACCGACGAGCTCGAGGCAAAGATGAATCGTTGTGCGCCCGTGCTGCGCGCAGCTTCGAGCAAATGCAATGTGCCAATAACGTTGGTGTCGTAATAAAGCTGGGGATGCTGAATCGACGGTCGGACGCCGGCGCGCGCGGCCACATGCGCGATTACTTCGAATTTCTCGCGATGAAACAAATTTCGCACTGACGCGCCATCGCGAAGGTCGATGTGGTGTACGTTCACATCCTTGGCGAAACCGGCGATATTTGCCCGCTTGATTTGCGGGTCGTAGAAATCGTTGAAATCGTCAAGGATGACAACGGTGTGTCCCGTGGCGTGCAAGCGTTCAACAAGATGGGAGCCGACGAAACCAGCCCCGCCGGTTACCAGAATTCGCATGTGGCCAGAAGTTCAACCACGAACCGCGAAGTGCACGAACAAAATAATCAGAGGTAAAGTTCCGCGCTGGTAGGGACGCCGCGCTGCGGCGTCCGGTCGGCGCAGCGCGCCGATCCTACCTAGAAACTGCGCCAGTACATCAGCAGATAAATCCAATTTAGCGCGAGCGCCAAGATGACCGCGACGCGAACAAACGTCTTTGCCATTTGCGTATCAAAACAGATCCGCAAACGCGGCCCGTGAGCTGCGAGCGTGGCAACCGCGTAGAGATCAAATGCTGTCAGGGCGCAGAGCGCTGTGAACACGAGCGGATTCCATTTCAATGCGGCTAGAAAGTGACCGTGAAAAAATTGAATCCCGCACCGCGTCATGCCGCACGTGATGCATGGCAAACCTGTGATCTCGTGAAATGCGCAGCGCGGCCATGGCAAGCCGACTGTGAGCCATGCTGCGGCGAGGCCAAGCGATACGAGCGAGACGCTAAGCCAGATTAATTCGTGATCGATTTCATCTGGATCAAGACACCGAACGCGAAGCCGCATTTTCCCGGAGGTCAGTGGTGTGACGCACTCCAAGCTCCCAACCCACCGAACATCAATGCAACAAGTATTATCCCGCCGCAGCAAACAATCAGTGGTAGAAGGACTGCAAGAACCGCGCGACCGGTGTCGGTATCGTGGGCACGCGCCAATCCGATGCAGTTGCAAACGAGCGCCCAAACAGTAGCAATCAGTCCACCACAAACCGGGATCATCTGCAAAGGACCGGTGGAACCTTGAGAGAAGGCGATGACACGGAAAGTGGTTTCAAATGATTGATTCGCGCCACCAACGATCATCAAACAGAGATGAATGATCGCACTGCCGATGAACAATCCGATTACGATGAACAGCGGGATCAGAATAATAAACGCAGCAGAGCCAGCGCCCATTCCAGCCATCGCAGCGAAGGTGTCGTGACGATCGGCGAAGAAACCAACGGACTGCAACCCCAGTGAGAATAGGAGCGAGACGATGCCTCCAAGGCATCCGCCGATGAGCGCGTAAATGAGCGGCTCGCCCAAACCGCCTTCGCGTTTCATCACTGTGAAAGCTTCGCCCGGTCTCGTGAGCACCATCACCAGTGTCTCGATGAACGCATTGAAAAAACCGCGCTCCTGCCGGTGTTCCCACGGCAGGCCGCTACGCGAGGCGGGAGCTTCAGAGGTTCCTGTTGCGCCGATCTGTGCAGGCGGTGCAGCCGGCCCGGCGGCGCCCAATTCTGGAAACTGCGAAAGCGGCTGCCAACTTGCCATTCCCTCCCGCCATCCAATGTCCGTGGGAACGAAACGGCCAGTACGCAGACCTTCACGAACTTCTTCTTCGGAAAATGCGCCCAAACTTGTCGCGCCCCGGTTAACGTGAATCATCGCCATAATCCGTTCGTTCTAATTAGGCGCACAACCTAGCGCAAGGCTAAACGGACGCGGAAGTCAAAGAGTTACAGGCTACGCGAGTCAAAAGGAGAATCCGTTTAGACCGTTTTAACCTTTAACTTTTCTGGTTGGTCCAGCGCTCGCCAGAAATACCAGGCGGCCACCGAGCGGTAGGGACGCCATTTTTCCCCAAACTTCATGAGCTGTTTTGGAGTGGGAAGTTGTCGACGACGGAAAGTTTTCGCGAAGCCTTTGCGCACACCATAATCATCAACGGGCCAGACATCCGGCCGGCCCAGATCGAAAAGAAGAAGCATCTCGACTGTCCAGCGGCCGATGCCACGCACCGTCGTGAGACGCGCAACGATCTCATCATCACTCATACGGATGAGCGCACGACCCGCGGGCACCGTGCCGTCGATGGTTTTTGCCGCCAGATCTTTTAACGCGGCAGTTTTTGCGCGTGAAAGACCAGCGGCACGAAGTG
>JBKPRQ010000215.1:0-7670 GCA_046734635.1 Verrucomicrobiota bacterium | reverse complement strand
ACGTTGTGCTAGGCGTTTTTCGTGTTTGCGACACCAAAGGACGATTGGTCACACACCAGCGCGACTTTATGCTGGTAGAACAAACTTTGCGACGAGCGCTCGAAGACGAGGGCTTTGACTTCCTTCCGTTAATCGAAAAAGCAAAGCGCCAAAGCCACCCTTTTACACCAGGAATTGAATTTCCAACGCGGATTGCAATCGATAACAAAACGCATCCGGTTTATGCGCTTATTGAGATTCAGGCGCCGGACCGGATTGGCCTGCTATACGATGTGTTGACCTGTCTTGATCGCGAAAATCTTTTGGTCCCGCTTTCCCGCATCAACACGCAGGCTGGGGCAGCGATAGATACTTTGTATGCTGTGGATCGTTCCACACGTGGCAAGATTACCGATCCACACCGCATCAGGGCGATCCAACAACGTCTGCAAAACGCAATTCTGAGTGGAGCCGCTGCGAAATCGAAGTAGTAACAGGACGCACAGCTCTGCCTTTTTAACTTATGAACGCCCTAATTCTCGCGGCTGGATATGCAACACGGCTTTATCCGTTAACACTCAAGAAAGCGAAGCCATTACTGGTCGTCGGCGGTAAGCCGATTATCGAATGGGTGGTGGACAACCTTCAGGGTGTTCCTGATCTGGAAACGATTTATGTAGTGACGAATGACAAGTTCGCAGCGGACTTTCAGGCTTGGAGCGAGGACTATCAAAGTAGGCATCCGCAATTCAAGTTCAAAATCAT
Source organism: Verrucomicrobiota bacterium (assembly GCA_046734635.1). GTDB lineage: Bacteria > Verrucomicrobiota > Verrucomicrobiia > Chthoniobacterales > UBA10450 > Udaeobacter. The sequence continues at coordinate 6,926 of JBKPRQ010000215.1, read as the reverse complement.
CAACGACGGCTCCAAGAGCGACGATGACAAGCTTGGGGCGATCGGAGATATCAATTTTGTTGTGACCCGCGAAAACGCGAGCCAAAGCAGCATCCTAATTATTGCCGGCGACAACTTGTTTACTGAATCGCTTGAGGAATTTGTGGCTTCAGCCAAAGGAAGCGAAGCAACGGTTGGGGTCTATGACGTTGGTGACCATGAAGCGATCAAAAAGTACGGCAACGTTTTAATCGACGAAGATGGAGTTATCACTCATCTGGAAGAGAAACCACAAAAGCCGCAAGGAACCCTGGCCGCAATTGCGCTTTACTATTATTCGCCCGCGGTCCTCTCTCTTTTGACCACATATCTTGCAGCTGGCAATAATCCGGATCAGCCAGGCCGGTTTGTGCAATGGCTCTACACGCGCAAACCGGTAAAGACTTACCAAATCAAAGGCAAATGGCTCGATATCGGAAGCAAAGAAACGCTGCAAAAAGCGGATGCGATTCTGACTTCGCCGTGATGAACGGTTAAATCGTTGAAACCGGTACGACGGTTTTAACGAATCACGCTCTTTACTTCAACCTTCCTTCGTCAAATTCGATCAGATCGAAATAAGTCCGGATATCCTTGCGCCCTTCCCCACCGGCCTCCTTCAGAAAGTGGAGAAAGCGCGCCTTCTTTGCGGCCGTGTCTGGATGGCGAGAAATCATGGCCTGGTTCCATTGTTCGATGGCATCGGGAGAATGCCGCGAACCATTTGTCTGCACCCACTTTAGAATTGCATCGTCTTCGTCCAGCTTGTTGACGATTTCTTCAAAAGTGTCGCCGTCAATTTTTAGAAAAGCCAGCAGATGCTTGTCGAACCCAACGGTTTTGTAATTGTAGCCGTTGAGCAGCCCTTTGCGATGAAGCCTGGCTTTGTCGATCAAACGCGGCAGATGAACGTAGCCGCCAAGTTTTTCGTACGGACTGCGCGGATGCAGTCTTTGCATGGAGAAGATTGCTATTAAGTTGCTGGCAAAGGCCGCGGGGCGACCCCAGGAAAATCGCCCTCTGGGACTTGTGCGACGTCCGGTTTCTGTTCCAACAATTCTCCCTGCATAAGATCGGCGCGGCCGATGACTAGTTGCCCGGAAAACATGCCGCCTTTTTCAACGCTAATCGCTCTCGCTGTGACATCGCCTTCGAGCGCGCCTTTCTTTTGAATCGTCACGGTCTGGGCAATGATCTCTCCCGACATCCGTCCCCTGATTTCGATGCTTTCCGCCTTGAGCCTGCGAAAGCAATGAATGTCAGCTTTCCGCTCAACGACAACGTGCCGCGCGCTGATCCGTCCTGGAATTTTGCCTGCAAAGTTAATCGTGGCGGTATCGTCGCAATGCAGATTGCCGCGGAGTCTGCCCTCGATTAAGGCGGACCTGCAAACGACACTACTACTGCCCAGATCCCCTTTGCCGCTCAGATGCACGTCTCCTCGCGTTCGGATCGATCGGCTGAAGCCGCTCGTGATCTTGTAGTCGCGCAGGTCGATGTGTGCGCTGCATGAGGGACAGATTGTGGAGGTAGCAGTGCCACAGACCTGCTGTTTTCGTTTACAGTCAAAACACTCGATGACAGAACTGCGCTGCTTTTTCCAAAACTCCTCAAATCTGCCGAGGATGGAGGTGGTGGTTGGAGCGGCAGCAGGCGCTTCTTCGCGAACTCGCAGCTTCAGGCCAGGCTTCGGCGCGAACGGAGAAAAATAGCGGCCACACTGACGACAAATCGAGCTTTTGGCCGCCGCATACTCCATCTGCTTGAACCCACAGTGTGGGCATTCAAGACTGACTTTTGCAGGCGACGGATTGGCCACCGGACGCTAACCCCTGGATCCCCCTTATCAGCGCCCCCCGAACGCTGCCTTGATCGGCTCGCTGGATCGTAAAACCTCTGGGCGAGCTGGAGCTGACTTGGCAGAAACCGTTCCGCTGGTGACTTCGGATTTGCCAATAAAAGTTGCTCCTTCTTCAATGACAAGGCGCGCTGCTTTCAAATCTCCCTGCAATGTGCATTTTGATTTTAGCTCGCAACGCTCGGCCACCGTGATGTTGCCGTGCACTTTGCCATAGACGGTGATCGACTTGGTTTTTACCTCGCCGCGAATGTCAGCGTTTTCACCAATCGTCAAGACGCCGTCGGAATTGATTTCCCCTTCGACCTTCCCGTCGATGAGAAGTTCCTTTTGGAACTTGATCGAGCCTTTAATTTCGACATCGCTCGAGAGGATGTCTTTGCCACCGTGATCTGCCATAGGTTTTGGTTTTTCGATGATTGTTGATGTTATTGGTTCTTCGCCATTCGCAGGATGATTATTTTCATCTATACCCGAAAACCGCGATTCTTCTCTGACTGGCGGCATCGGCTTTTGCGGGACGAATCTTTTGAGCATCCGTTAGTATTGTGACAGTCGTCAACGTCTGTCAACGGATTCTCGTCGCAATCACGAATTTTTTATGGCGCTAAAACGCGGTAAAGTTTCGCGATTCCATTTTGAGCCGACAGAACGAGGAACGGTGGCGCCCCGGTTGCCGCCTTATCCAGCACGAAGCCCGCCGGCTGTTGAGGCACGCCGATGCCCAGGATCTCTGCCGAATTTCGGGACGTGCGCTCGGAATCGTAAACGATTAGCCAGGCGACCTGGTGATTTCCCAGAAGTTTACGGACCGTTCCCCAATCTTGGCCGACAAAGAAACGCGCACTGTCCTCAATTCCCTGCAGACTTTCATGCGAGCTCCCAGCCACCCCAGGCTGACCTGACCAATAGGCGATTTCCGGAGAAAGCCACCATGGCGCGAGGAAAGGGCGAATCTCTGACGATCGCAAACTGAGCGCCAGGTCGCGCAGCTGCTCCGATTCATTGCGTTGCGTTATGCGATCGGCGAGTTGCGCTTCATTTGGCCAAAGCTTTTCGTCCCAATCTCGCAAAATCGGAAAGATCGATAGGGAGAACGCGATCCAAACTGCCGCACGCGATTTGATTGGCGCGAGCAAATGCGGCAGCGCCAAAGCAAAGATCAACACGAAGAAGTATCCCCAGCGCGCCTGCCAGATTGTCAGGACATAAGTGCCAACCAAAAGCACGAGCGCAAACGCTGGCATCGTTTCCGCGCTTTGCTTTCTGGCCCCGGTTACTCTAATCCAAATGAGTAACGGGGTGACCAGGAGCAAATACCCGCACCATCGCAACCAGATCGGATTTGCCGGTGAGACATGTTGGAGTTCGCCGATCGTACGTACCCAGTTCTGAAACAATGGGTCGCTATAAAAGATGGAAAACGACGGAATGCGTCGCTCGATCAAGAGCGCGATCGCAATGACCAGAACAAAACAAACCCAACCGGTGCGCCGAAATCCGAGCGAAATCGCTTTTGGATTTTCAAGGCTGCTCACAATCATCACGACCAGAAATAAAACGACCGACTCATAGGTCGAGATCCAGATCGCCAATCCCCATGCGACTCCACTGACGATGCTCCAGCTCCTAATATCTGTAGAGGCAGCCGTGTCGGCTGCTTGCGCAATAGTCCATTCTGCGCAAATCGCGATTGTTACGAGCAGCATCAGCAAGGATTGGTGGTCGGGCCTGCCGAGCTCGGTCCCGTGAACGAGAATGGGACTGATCGCGTACACGATCAGCGTGAACCAGCGATAGCAAAGCTTCATGGACCACCACCAGAGAAACCAGCCTCCAAGCAGTGCGAGCAACGGCGAAACAAGAGCGCCGGCCAGATCAAGCGCGTACGCCGTGAATGGCTTCAGCAACATCGCCAGCGCAAGAATGAGATAATCAAGCGGCGCAGTTGTGTGCGGAGTTGTTCCTGTCGGAAAGTTCTCGAAGTCGTGGTGTCGTACGATCAACCCCGGATTTTGCGAGCACATCTGCACACGCGTCATCCGCGCGTAACAATCGGCATCGGTGAAATAAATATTTCCGGCGACGAAAACATCCTGATAATTTGCGCAGCGTGTCGCCAGGATGAGGACGCTGAGAATTGCGATCTCGATGAGGCTCAGCGTCCAGCGAATCACTGCGCTCCATCCCAACTGCGCGATTCGAAATGCGCAATCCGAAATTTTAGATCATCTCACGTCTTCCGAATTGGTCACCCGAACGTGCTATGCTTTCACTGCGTCATCCACACGGGCCTGTAGGTCTGCGGTTAGAGCAGGGGACTCATAATTCAAGAAATGGTTTTTGCGCTCATTTTCACCGGCTTGCGTACCGTTGCCGATGCTTGGTGTTTGGCCCATTCCGGATTCGCGTTACGTTGCGGAGAATTGCGCTGTTTTACGCCAAAAACATTGCAGACCGTAGAAAACGACCGTGAAGCATTAAGGAGAATCTCCCTTGCGCGCGCCGTACTTGTTGCATCACAGGTGCTAGGGAAGCCCTAGTAACCAGTCAGGATTGATGTCCGGTCCGAAAGCTGAACGGGGGGAAGGCGGAGGGATAAAATGGTTGTCCTCCAAGTACCAGATCGCCGTTTTCTTCGGGGGGTGCGGCCGGGCCAACAGGTAGTCAGGATGGCCATCTTTGTTGAAATCGGCAGCACCGATCAACCGATAACCTTGAAGAATGGCCGGGCCATTCGCTTGCCGAACACGGCGCCGGTTGACGATATACCAGATCTCAGTCGGACTCGACGTACCTCCAAATTTCACAAGAAGGTAATCACCATGCCCGTCCCCATCGAAGTCCGCCACGGCCTTTAAGTCCCACCCAGGATCCAGAGTCGGCCCAAAGCCTCCGCTTAGTTTTCGGGTTCCTTGCATATACCAGATGATTGTTTGACGGGTGCTTAAATTGAAAAGAACCCAATCTGGCGAGCCATCGCCGTTGAGGTCCCCAACCTTTTGTAAACCAAAGCCGTTGTCGATCATCGGTCCCGGACGACTTCCGACCTGAACGTTGTTGCGCATGAATAAGATCTTTGTCTCGCGCGTTTGGGGGTTGAACAATACATAATCGTTATGACCATCGCGATTAACGTCCGCCGCATCAACTAACCCAAAATTACCTGTAATCGTTGGACCAGCAGCCCAACCGATCCTGACATTGTTCCGGAGGTAATAAAAACCAGTTGCTAACGGCGGGAAATCGAAAAGCGGCGACGATTCAGTCGTAGGTTTGGCGAGTACGAAATCGGGATAGCCATCACCATTGAAATCATAACGTTTGGCTACTGCTTGCGGGCTATCGTTGCCGTTGGTGACCGTCATCGTATTGCTGCTTTCGGTTGTGGTAGTCATGGTGGTACTCTCTGCAACCTGCGCGTATGCGAAGGGAGCCACAACTGCCACGGCTATAGTAAGGAGTATTTGTTTCATTTTTCTTCTTTTAACTGAAATCCTGAGTGACAGTCCAGCAGTTAAGGCCAACAGTAGGAGCGGTCCCCGTCGAGGTGTTCTCGAAGTCGTCGTGTCGTATAATCAACCCGGATGCTGGGCGCACATCTGCACGCGCGTCATTCGCGCGTAACAATCGGCGTCTGTGAAATAGATATTCCCCGCGATAAAGACATCCTGATGATTTGCGCAGCGTATCGCCAAAATCGGCACGCTGAGAATTGCGATTTCGAGAGGCTCAGCGTCCAGCGAATCACCTCGCCGTCCCAACTGTGCGATTCCAACTGCGCAATCCGAAAATTTTAAGTCATTTCCCGCTTTCCGAATTAGTCACCCGAATATGCTATGCTTCAATCCGTCATCCACGCGGGCCTGTAGCTCAGCGGTTAGAGCAGGGGACTCATAATCCCTTGGTCCCAGGTTCGAATCCTGGCGGGCCCAGCCTCCGCTTTGCAGCGCAGCGAAGATGCAGCCTCAGGCGATGTCAGGCGGTAGACGCATTTGGTCCGTCAAAAACGAATTATTTAGTACTATGAAGGCGCTCTTTTCGATAATTGTCGCCTTTGCCGTTTCTATTAGCACGGTTGAGGCGGGACCCGTGAGAACAGTGAAAAACGTGGCAAAGAGCAGTGTGCAGACAGCCAAAAATGTTGGCCACAGTGTGGTCAAGGGAACAAGACGGGCGGTCCGCACTGTCGTTTATACATTTACGCCATAGACCGAGGCAGTTTTTGCGAGTTTACGAACTCGCCGGAACGCACGTCCCTATTGATCACGTTGCCCGCTCTTAGTTTGGCAGAGATGACGCGGTCGCACTGTGTTGAATAAGCAAATCAAGTTTGTTCAAATCAATTGGCTTGACGAGGTGGTGCTGGAATCCTGCTTCACGCCCCTTGCGAATGTCGTCCTCCATTCCGAAACCTGTTAGAGCAATTCCGAGAAGTGGATGCTCGGATTGCAGTCTTTGCATCAAGTCGATGCCGCTGCCATCGGGCAAAGCCAGATCGCTAATGAGGACGTCGAATTCCTCCTTTTCGCTTAGATCGAGCGCGGATTGAAAATTTAACGCTGATTGCACGTGATAACCGCGGCGCTGGAGCAAATTTGTAAGGGACCGGTTTGAATCTTCGTGATCCTCGACAAGCAGAATTCGAAGGGCCCGTCGTTCCGGCATTCTGGGTGAAGCTGCGGGTGCCATTCGCGCCCTGGCTTTTTCACACGTGGGAAAACTAAGCGTAAATGTAGAGCCCTTGTTTCGGCCGGCGCTCTGCGCAGTGATAATTCCCTTGTGCGCTTCAACAAGCGCTCTGCTAATGGCGAGGCCAAGACCCAGGCCTCCAAGCTGTGTCCGGCCGCCTTGTTCAAAAGCGTCGAAAATTTTTGGCAACGACTCGGGCTCAATTCCCATTCCAGTATCCGCGATCTCAACACGCAGTTGGCCACTGGAATCGTTGCTTGTAGAAATCGAAATCTGCCCGTGCTCCGGTGTAAACTTCACCGCGTTGTTTATCAGGTTCCAAAAAATCTGCTGCAATCGCGCTGGGTCTGCTTGCAGA